>JALWKB010000032.1 GCA_026996805.1 Saprospiraceae bacterium
CACAGCACCGAGGGATACAAAAACTCCATACAGCAAAGTTATGACATTTTTCACGTCCGAGACTCGTTGCTCAACGTTGAAAAAACAGCCTTTATGATGCATTAACGATGACATCCGTAGATTTGCGGATAAATACAATTACGGTCGATGCATCGCGTCCTCATCTTGGGAAGTGGAGGTAGAGAGCATGCCCTAGCGTGGAAAATACGGCAAAGCCCGCTCTGCGAAGCGCTGTACGTCGCTCCGGGCAATGGCGGAACGCACGAGCTCGGCGAAAACCTCAAGCTCGATATCAATCGGTGGGATGAAATAGTTGATGTGATTCGAAGCTATGCGATCGACACGCTCGTCGTCGGTCCTGAAGCGCCATTGGTTGAGGGCATTCGCGATGCCCTTGAAGCCGATGAGAACTTGCGTGGCCTGCGGATTGTCGGTCCACATCGTCGGGCAGCGCAGCTGGAGGGAAGTAAGGCCTTTGCGAAGCGTTTTATGCAGAAATACGGTATTCCCACTGCTTCCTACCGCGCCTTTGACGCTTCGGAGGAGGAGGAAGCCATCGCATGGCTCCGCCAACTGGGTGGGCCCTATGTGTTGAAGGCCGACGGACTTGCCGCCGGCAAGGGAGTACTCATACTTTCCACGGAAGAGGAAGCCGTTGATGCCCTGCGCGAGATGTTTGCCGGTCGTTTTGGCGAAGCATCGAAAAGGGTCGTCATCGAGGAATACCTGAAGGGAAGAGAATTTTCCGTCTTCATCCTCACCGACGGCCGCGGCCGTTACACCTTGCTACCGATCGCAAGGGACTACAAGCGCATCGGCGAAGGGGATACCGGGCCAAACACCGGAGGTATGGGCACCGTTTCACCCGTACCCTTTCTAACCAGAGCAATACTCCACGAGGTGGAGCAGCGCATCATTCGCCCTACCCTCCGAGGGCTGCTGCAAGAGGGTATTTTTTATCAGGGATTTCTCTTTTTCGGTCTTATGCTCACCGACAGAGGTCCTGCAGTGGTGGAATACAACTGCCGCTTGGGCGATCCCGAAACGCAGGTAATCCTTCCGCGCCTCGAGGAAGACCTGTTGCAACTTTTTGATTGCCTGTACGCGACCGATTGCCAATTCCCGCCAATGGCACAAGCAAGTGCGGATTATGCCACTGCCGTCATCATTGCCTCTGGTGGATATCCCGGCCAGTATCCAAAAGGCCTACCCATCCACATGGATTTGAAGGAAGATGATCTCGTCTTTCACGCCGGCACTAAATTAAAGGATTCTCAACTCGTAACCAGCGGTGGAAGAGTCCTCGCTTGCGTGGGTCGTGCCGCATCCCTTCCAGCATCCATTTCAAGGGCGTATGAAACCGTGCAGCGCATTCACTTCGAAGGTATGTACTACCGTAGAGACATCGGCAAGGATCTGCTATAACTACAATTTTATGCTTTTTTAAAAAGTCAACAACATTCGTTACACACTTTTAATCATTTTATACAACACACACGCATCGATAAAGAATTTAACAGCCCAATTGGGGTAGCGCATTGGCTGGTATTTCCCCCACAGGGGAAGCGAGCCCGGCACGCCGCGTATGCGCGTTACTTGGCGCGGAGGAACGAATAGGTCGTTCCACTTAAGAGGGGACAAGCGCTCTTTGCGGTCGTGTAGGAATCCCCTTTGCCGAAGGCTTTCAATGGTGTATTCCAGCCAGGCATGACCCATTTCGGCAAAATTCCGTTGATGGGTGAGCTGTGCCATGCGGTAGGCTACCGTGGTCAACTGCAATTCTCCAACGACACAGCGGAAGGAGTAATCCCCCTTGCCGTGTTCGTCATAGCGACCGGCCAATTGGCCGTGATCTCGGTAATCTCTCCAGAGCTTGTCGAGGGTGCGCGCTACCCAGTGGAGTGCCTGCGGGCTCCATCCCAGAGCGGCGAGCTCTACCCAACCGCGCATCACATAAGCCAAAGTATGGGTAAAAGCCTTTTGTCCTGGTTGGAATCCCATATCCCGATACATTCCATTGGGCAGCACGCACTGTGCGTAATATGCGATGCTTGCAGGCAAATCGCGTTTGATGCGATTGCGCAGTGACGGGTCGGGGAGCAAGGGTACGGAGAGCGCCACAGCCCACAAGGCGCGCGTGTAATACGAAGGGGCATAGCTTCCGTTTCCCTTCCACACGTATCTCCTCCATGCGCCGTCGCTATCGCGGCAGTCCCATAACCATCGCACGGCTCGTTGGATGCCTTCATGTAGGCTTTCATCTTTTACGACCGAGTGCGTCTTGCACCATCCGAGGACGACCTGGGAAGTATTAAACACACTGGGACGGTACTGCCGCTGTGGCACTTTGCCTTCGGGGATCCATCCGTCGGGATGTTGGACATCCAGCAGCCATTGGGCTTGACTTTCGACGAGCGGGAGCAGGTAGGATTTTTCGCGACAAAAATCATACTGATACAGGGTAGTGAGTGTGTGGAGGATATATCCGGTGGTTTCGGGGTACGCGCGTTGCCATCCGTTGCCGCTGTTGATCCAGTACGAATACGAGTGGGAGCTTCCACGGTAGCCCGTCACCTCGAAGCTCTTCCACAGCCAATGAAGCGCTCGGCATAGGTATTCGTCTACTCTGTGCATTTATCCCATCTTTCTCCACCACTGAAGCAAGCATCCGACGAGGAAGTTGCTCGTTTTGTAGACTTGCCATCGCGGTGTAGTTTGCGCGCCGAATCGTGTAAACACTTGTGCAATCGATTGCTGATTGCTCCCATTGAAATCGAAAATTGCTGCGCGCTTTGCGCTGAGGCGAATGGCTTCCCATAGGAGTGGATACATGGCCAAGGAATTGCGAAAGGAAGGGTGCAGGCCCCCGAGCCAGTAGTATGCCGTATCGTGCGAGAAGAGGAGGTATATCGCGGCATGCACGGTTTGACCTTTTTTTGCAAAGAGGATGGTTTGGTACTTGTGTTTCAATAAATGATGATGCAGTGATCGGATCACTTTACTGGACGTGCCGAGGGGCAGTTTTTTCCACCGGTGCAGTTCGGTCAAGAGATCCAAAAAACTGTCGATATCGTCAGGGCATTCCTCGATGTGCACGTCGTTGGCGCGGGCTTTTTGGATCTTTCTGCGCACGTCGGTGTGGAGGTTTTCCCACAGCGTGGTTTCGCCGGTCAAGGGTATCTGTTGTGTATAATGTGGTGTGATGTAATAGCGGTGCCATCGGAAGGGGAGCAGATCTCCCGTGGGATGGGAGATGGTCAGTCTTGTAATGGGGTGTTGGGGCAGTTGGGCGATAAGGGCGGATAAAAACTGTCGGTACTTTTGATCGCGTGTATGGGATTTCGCATCGGGCAACGGATCGAGCCAGGGGCCATTGTACGGTGTGAGTGGGGGAAGGGTGTTGTAGCGCATTCCGAATTTTCGACGCACTTGATAGAGCAGTGCTGCGCGAAATTTTCCGTTAGCTGTCATCGTGTAAGCGATATTCCATTGATCTTCACCTGCGAGGATATTCCACCACCACGGCTGGAGGAAGGGTGGGACTGTGTGGGTACGGCACCATTTTTGCCACAGTTGTTTGGCTTTGTGCGATGAAATGGTTTCAACCATGGTTTCGTTAGTCAGTCGGAAGTTATTTTTACCATTTTAAAGGACCATTGGACTTCGTAGTATGTTTAAAAACGCTCTAATATACGGCATCTATCTTCAGGAGGAGCACTGTGGTATTGTGCAGCGGCTTGTACAATTGTTGAGGGATTGCGGTTGTCGGGTGGCGGTACACGGTGATTTTCAAAGACTGTTGAAAAAGCACTGCAAGGGGGCATTGCCGAATGATCTCTTGGAAGAGGACGTTTCTCTTTCGGAGGTTGATTTGATTCTCACACTTGGGGGTGATGGCACCATTTTGAGTGTCGTGCGGATTGCGTACGATCGCGGTATACCCATATTGGGCATCAATTTAGGCAGGTTGGGATTTCTCTCTGCTGTACGAGAAACGGAGTTGGAACAATCGATTCACGCGCTTTTTGATGGAAAATACCGTCGGGAGTCTCGCTCTTTGTTACAGATATCCACGACAAATACTTCTTTGGATGACTTTCCGTATGCACTCAACGATTTCACGATCCGACGTACGGACACTTCGGGCATGGTACGCATTTCGGTATACATAGACGGAGTGTTTTTACACGATTATTGGTCGGATGGTCTCATCATATCGACGCCTACGGGTTCGACGGCGTATTCACTGAGTTGTGGAGGTCCGATTTTATTTCCCAACACGCAAAATTTCGTCATCACGAGCGTAGCCCCGCACAATTTGTCGGTGCGTCCTGTGGTCGTACACGACGACGCTACGGTACGCATCATTCCCTTTGGACGAGCCAAACAGTTTATGATCACTTTAGACTCGCGATACGACTACATACCCAACGGCTTTGAGCTACAGGTGCGCAGGTCGCCGTACACGGTCGACTTGCTGTACTTAGAGGAGATGGATTTTATCCATCGCTTGCGCGAAAAACTCCACTGGGGCAGGGACGAACGCAACGGTTGATGTTCCACGTGGAACATTGCTCAGGAGAGCCCGATATACACCAACCATGCGGCAATGTAGGCCAATCCCGTCATTACCAGCCATTGCAATAGTGCGATCTTCCAACTACCAGTCTCCTTTTTCGTAATCGCTAAGGTGCTCATACACTGCATGGCAAGGACAAAAAAGATCAACAGCGAAGCCGTTGTGGCTGTATTAAATACCTTTCGACCAGTTCTCGGATCGACAGCACTGAGTAGGGTTTGCTTCAGTCCTTCCGGATTGGATTCCTCAACGTGATAGATAGTTGACATCGTACCGATAAACACCTCTCTCGCCGCAAAGGCGCTGATCAATCCAATACCAATCTTCCAGTCATAACCTATAGGGCGTATTACGGGTTCCATGATCTTGCCCATCGATGCAGCAAATGATGTTTCGATCGACTCGGCCTTTACTATCACAGTTCCTTCTCTCGGGTCCCCCGGCGCATAGCTCAATAAAAACCACAACACAATGGATATCCCAACAATTATTCGACCCGCCTGGACGACAAATGTGCGGACCTTGTCATAAATCTCATATCCTACAACCTTCCAATCGGGCATCAAGTACATGGGCAATTCGAAGGTCAGCATTCCTACTCCCGATCTGCGCACAAAGCGCTTCATGACCCATGCTACTCCTATGGCCGATGCCAGTCCCAAGATGTATAGAGATAAAAAAACCAGCCCTTGAAGATTGATCCAGCCCAATAAAAGGCGATCGGGTATTAAAATCTCTATGAGCATGATGTATACGGGAATGCGCGCACTACAGCTCATCAGCGGCGTCACAAACAGGGTAATCAATCGACTCTTTTGATCTTGAATGATACGGGTGGACATGATTGCAGGAATCGCACAGGCCGTTCCAGACAACAGCGATATCAAACTTCTGCCATCCATGCCAAAGCGCCGCATCAATCCGTCAAACAAAAAGACGACGCGCGCCAGATACCCGCTCTTCTCCATCACTACGATGAACAAAAACATCAGGGCAATTTGCGGCACGAACACCATTACACCCTGCACACCTGCCAAAAGACCATCGACGATAAAATCGCGCAAGGCACTTTCGGGCATCGCAGACCCAACCATACGCTGCAACCACACAAATCCCTGATCAATGGCATCCATCGGTATACTCGCCCATGAAAACACCGCCTGAAAGACCAAAAACATCATGACCACGAAAATCAACACCCCCCAGAGCGGATGAGTCAATACGCGATCCACCCTTTCAGTAGTAGTCATGTGCGATCCCGTCTTGCGAAAGATACGTCGCACGATGTGTTCGATTTCTCCGTATCGACTCAGTGTATCATCGATTTGAAATTCGATGGGATTAAAATGATTCGACTGGACAATTGCCCTCAATTTTACACGATCTTCCTCTTTGAGCCATTTTGGTGCTATTTTATCGTGATGGCTCAGTAGGAGCATTCCCCGGTATGTATTGTCTTCAGCCGGCAATACACGCTTTAAATCCTCCAGGACATTTCGATACTTTTCGATGTATGCCTCGTACCACTTTTTCGAGCAAAGGGTATTTCCTTTTTCTTTTATGAAATGCTCTATGCGCTCTCTCAACTGGTCAATACCATCACCTGTTTTAGCCGATACGCTAATTGCTGGAAGATCAAATATTCTGGAAAATTCCTCTACATCAACTGCGTATTGATGTTCTCGGACGAGGTCCATTTTGTTGAATACTACGAAAATAGGCATACCCAAGTCCGACAGCTGAGTCAAAAGCAGCAGCTGACGTTCGAGCTCGAGAGGGTCGAGTACATAGACGACCAAATCGGGAGTCTCTTCGATAAAATACTGCAGTACGACCGCTTGTTCGCTGCTATTGGGATGCAGACTATAGGTTCCGGGTAGGTCAATCCACTGTGTAGATATTCCGTCAATATCGGTGCGGTAGACCTTTTTTTCGACAGTGGTACCTGGAAAATTGGCCGTCTTGTACCGCTGGTGGGTGATTTTATTAAAAAGAGTGGTCTTGCCGCTGTTGGGATTACCAACAAAGGCGATTTGCAAGGTCGTAGTATGCTTAAGCAGGGATGATTTCAATTTGCTCCCATTCCTCTTTGCGCAGTGCCATCAGGGTGGTACCCGATTTGACGTATACGCACCTGCCCATAGGCGATTGCCGGACGAGTTGAATGTTTTTACCTGGCAGTACTCCCATTTCATACAGCCTTCGGGCGAGATACTTATCGCGTATACTCCTTATCTTGCCCCTGACTTTTGCAACAGCTTCGGCCATTTTTGAGATTTTGCAGGCAAGTTACGGTGCCCTCTATCGCTCTTCAATACCTAATCTTAGGTATTTTCATCTGAGAGCGTACTCTTCGTTGTATTTCTTTGAGGGAGTAGGTGTTCGAGTCGTTCGATCTTTTGCAGGATTTTATGCAATCGATTTTGATAGAGGTAGGTCGAAATATCGGGGCAAATCTTACCTACCACCTTCCACAGCTCCTGTACTTCGTCAAAGGACACGGTTATTTCGGGATATTCGGTATTGGATGAGCGCAACACAAGGGCGGATTGGTCGTCTTTTTTATAGACAAACTTGCACAAGATGCTATTGGATGTGACAACAATGTAGGGATGACCGTCTTTAATGCTTTGGATATCTTCTACTGCAATGGTCAATGCGTATTCCCCGTCTTCGATGACGCCCAGCATGCTATCGCCTTCAATTTGAAAACAGCGCATCGTGCGATCGCGGTACTTGTCTAATGGCAGGGAAAAACTCGGAAGGGTGCGCATCCACTCTGGATTGTGGAGATTGTCGGGATATCCCGCATAGGCGTGACTGGGTACGAGAAGAATATTTTCGCGACCATGTTCGTCAGTAGTGATGACTTTGGGGAGTATCTCAACGGGAGTAGTGATGTATTTCTTATCGCTCACACCGAAGAGCCAAGAAGGGTTGATGTGGAGTTTGCGGGTGAGCGCTTCGACGATATCCCCTCGCAATTTAATGCGCCCTCGCTCGATATCCGCAATCGATTGACTTGTTTCGAGAAACTCCGCCCACTCGCGCTGCGTCATTCCGCGTTCGATGCGGAGTATTTTCAAGCGCAATGCTTCAATGGGGATGCCCGCTGGTCGATCCATTGCTGTGGAAATAATACCAGCGGTAAATATACACAAAAATCTGAATATTTCCTTACTTCGGATGGTATTTGACGAATCCGCGGTACTTCAGTTCCAAGGAGCTACTCAGCCAGTACAACACCACAAAGCCGAAGATGCACAGTGCGATCATTGTATGTCGTTGTTTTTATATCCGTAAACCTCTCTATCTTAAATCAATATCTATGCCAAAAACCTTCAATGTATTTGCGACTCCGGCAATAGGCGCGACTGTTGCTCGTTTGGATTAATTTTAAATATGATGGATTAAAAAAAAACTATTACGGCTATTAGTGCTGTGAATACGTGTGTAATCCGTGATACAAGTGCTTGGATTTTCACCTATTCACAATGGACATATATTTTTGCTCTTCATATCGAGCTTGAACGGTTTCACTATCATCGAATTAACGACTTTGCGCGTGGATGTGCAAAAAGGTAGGTGTGCAAATTCTGCGGTCAGAGTCAATGTGTAAAATCACAAGCGATGGTGGATTCGATGGTTGTATTTTTCGTCTTATTCCACCGTGGTTGTCACTCGATGGATGAATGGGAAAAGTATGCACATTTTGGTGATAGGTATTCACAATTTGTGTACATCGAGCTGTGGAGTAAAATGATGGAGTCATGCGAGTGGTTGTACAACGCGTAGCGGAGGCCAGTGTACAGGTAGGGGAGGAGCTGGTTTCCTCTATTGGTAGGGGTTTGCTCATTCTGTTGGGCGTTGAAGAAGATGACGACGAAAGTGATGCCGAGTGGCTTGCATCGAAGATCGTACAGATGCGCATCTTCAATGACGATGCCGGCAAGATGAATCGCTCAGTAATAGATATTGATGGGGATATTCTGGTAGTGAGTCAATTTACCCTTCATGCCTCTACGAAGAAGGGCAATAGGCCGTCTTTTATTCGGGCGGCGAGGCCAGAAAAGGCCATTCCGCTGTATGAGTATTTTATTGCGTCGGTGGAAAAGAGGCTATCTAAAGCGGTTGCGACGGGTACCTTTGGGGCCTACATGCAGGTGCGGCTCGTCAACGACGGGCCCGTCACCATCATCATCGATAGTAAAAATCGCGAGTGATGGAAGAGCTCGGTTTGCGCAAGGCACAGGAAGTAGTCGATCGCTGGATTGAAGAGGTGGGTGTGCGGTACTTTCATCCCGTCACCAATACGGCTATTTTAGCGGAGGAAGTCGGGGAAGTGGCGCATATCGTCGTACGCAAGTGGGGGGAGCAGTCTTTTAAGACGGAGGAGGAGGAAGAGCGCGCGCACGAACAGCTCGGCGAAGAATTGGCGGATGTGCTCTTCGTCCTCTTGTGTCTGAGCAATCAGCTCGGGGTAGATCTCGAAGAGGCTTTTCGACGTCGCATGGACAAAAAGACCGCTCGGGATCGCGATCGTCACAAAAACAATCCTAAATTGCGCGATTGAAGGATGTATAAAATGGTAGGCGACAATCTCGAAGATAAGGTAGGCAAAAAGCAGCTGCAGATTCGCAATCTCTATAGCTTCATTCAGGCGATCAATCACAATGCATCGCGTGAGGAGTTGTACAGCATGTATGAAGAGTGTTTGGGGTGGTTGATGGGTGTGCGGCAGATGGTGTTGTTTATCAAGGAGGGCGAACGGTGGAATCGCGCAGCGCAAATCGACTTCGAACAGTTTCAACAAGACGATGGTGCCGTGCTCGAGGCAATACGCCGGATAGATCCGAAGAGTCTTTATGCGGTTGATCAGCCTGACGTAGAGGTATTAAAAGACGTGCGCTACATCATACCTGTCCTTCACAAGAAGGAGCCGCTGGCTTATGTCGTCATCGGGGACATACAACTCAGCCCGTCGGAAGACATTTACGAAGCCATTGAGTTTATCTCGATGGTGACGAACATCATTGTGATGGCGGTGGAAAACAAGCGTTTGTTTAAGGAGCAGCTCATGAAGGAAAAGATGCGGCAGGAGCTGCTCGTGGCTGAGCGCGTACAGCGCATGCTCATACCCGACCGCTTTCCCGACAATGCGTGCATATCCCTATCGAGTTTGTATATTCCCCATTCGGGTATTGGTGGAGATTATTTTGATTACATACCGTTTGGCGAAGATCGTTTTGTCTTGTGCATGGCCGATGTGTCGGGCAAGGGCATCTCTGCTGCTCTGTTGATGGCCAATTTTCAGGCTTTGGTGCGCACGCTCATCCGGCACTATCGCGATTTGGGGGCCTTTATCATTGCGCTCAACGATGCGGTGCGTTCGATCACGCGAAGTGAGCGTCATTTGACCTTTTTCGTCATGGATGTCAATCTCAAGACGCGTCAGGTCAAGTACATCAATGCGGGGCATTATCCCCCCATTCTCTGGACCGGAGAAGAATGCGTGGATCTAAAGGAGGGCTGTACGATTATCGGTTGTCTGGAAGATTTGGGAACAGTGCGCGAAGGAGAATTTACCCTTGAGCCGGGATACATGGTGTTGAGTTTTACCGACGGCCTCATCGAAATCTTCAATGCCGACAATGAGATGATGTCCGACAGTTTTCTCAAAGCTATCGTACGGCAATATGCACATCTTTCTCCTGCGCAGTTTAACGAAAAGCTCAAGGAAAAACTCATCGAATATCACGGAAGTGACCGCTTTAACGACGACATAGCTATACTCACTATGAAGTACAACGGCGTATGTGCTATCTGAGAGCTGGATTGAGGTCTCGTCGACTTTGTTGTAAACCTTATATGCTGTGTGTAACTTTGGATACAGCAGATACCGATCGATGGATCGGATGAAGATGTCGCACGATTTCATACTTAGTATAAAATCGCAGTCCTTGATGTTGTGATGTGCGTTGGATGGGCTGAGGGAGGATGTGATGGCGGGAGAGGGTTCTATTGGCTAAATACTGTTTTTTTTGCAATGCGGCATGGCTATTGCGTTGTAGTATTAGGGCAGCTTGTGTGATGTAGTTGGGTGTGTGAAAACAATTGTTATGTATATGAAATTATATCTTTACCAGTGAAATGCACATAATGGGTGAGCCATGAAGGTCAGAGATTTGCTGGAGAAGCACATAGAGCCCTTGAAACTTGGAGATACCATAGGCGTTGCACTGGCGCGGATGCGCGAGTACGGATTGGAGACGCTTCCCCTTGTGTCGGAGGAAGATGTGTTTTTAGGGATGGTAAAGAAGGTGCACTTGGAGGGTTTGGACGCAGAAGTGCCCTTGCGCACGGTTGTGGAAAAGTTGGCCATTGATCAAAGGGATGCTGTAAAGGAAAAGGAGCATATCTACGAGGCCTTTAACAAGGCCTATAGTACGGATGCGCGAATTGTGGCGATCACGGATGAGGATGGGAAATACGTGGGTGTGGCTACAGAGCACATGTTGATGAAGAGTTTTATGGGTTGTTTTTCCTTTACCGAGCCGGGCAGCATTGTGGTTTTGCGCATGGCTAAGAGGGATTATTCTCTTCAGCGGGTAGCTGGCATCGTCGAGCAAGAGGGCGCCTCGGTGCTGTCGTCCATACTTCACAATGCTGAGGAAAACGACGACATTTTGCTCACCTTGAAGATCAACAAGCACGATCCGACCGACATTATAGAGTCTTTCCGACGGCATGAATACGATGTAGTGATGATCTTTTCGCCGGTAGAGCACAGGGATACGATCAAGGAGCGCCTTGAGCATTTGATGGGATATCTGGACGTATAGTAGTGAGGGGTGTTGTTGGGAGGAATATCGCTGTGAATCGCCTTTGTTTTCTCATCTTCTTGGGGAGTCTTACTTCGATAGGTCTTAAGGCGCAGGATTCCGCGTGGGTTGTTGGCAGTGTGGCGGTGGAGGGCTTGAAGAAGACGCGTTTGGATGTAGTGCGGAGCTACTTGTGTGTGGAGGAGGGTGATGTGGTATCGCGCGATGGATTGGTAGAGGTGCTGCAGCGGTGTCGAGAAAATTTGCTCCACACGCGTCTATTTCGCGATGTAGTCGTCGATGTCGATACTACGCAAGGGGAGGTGCTTCGGTTGAAGATACGCGTTGAGGAGCTCTGGTATATCTATCCCGGATTGTACTTTCAGCTGGCGGATCGCAATTTCAATGAGTGGGCGCAACTGCATCGCTACTCGTTGCGCAGGATCAATATCGGGCCGACGTTGTGGTATTTCAATGTGACGGGCCGGGGGGATGTCTTGAGTTTTTTGTGGCACGAGGGGTACACCCGTCGTTTTCACTTGGCCTATCGTCGGGACGGCTTGCCTCGGTGGAAGAAGTGGGGCTGGGGGATGGAGCTGTTTTACCGCGATCGCAAGGAAGTGGGGTATCGCATTCGGTCCAATCGGCTGGAATTTTATCGCAATGACGAGGAGGTGCAGTTGCGCAGGAGGGGGGTGGAATTGTACCTTTCGAGGCAGGAAAACGTGCGCACGCGTTGGACATTCCATTTGGCTTATACGGACTTGCGGATGGGTACCCATTTGTATCGCCTTCGCGGAGACTTCTTAGGTGGTGTAAGGGGAATGCGTTTTTTCTCGCTGTGGTGGAGGTACAGTTATACGGCCCTGGATCGGCGGGACTATCCCCTTTCGGGATGGATGGCGGAGGTCCTTGTGCGCAAGGATGGGCTTGCGCCTTCGGATGATGTGCAGTTTTTATACACTGATCTGCTCTGGCGTGGGTATCGGATGCTTAGAGGGCGGCTTTCTGGCGGGTTGGTTGTGCGCATGCAGAGGCAGTGGATCGACACCGAAGTGCCGTATTATTTTCGGCATTTCTTTGGCTACGGTGTGCATCAGCTCAGGGGATACGAGCTGTACGTCGTCGAGGGTACGGATTTTGGATATCTGAAGGCCTTGCTGACCTATGCGGTATGGCGCGGCAAGATACGTGTAGGATGGAGAGGTATTCGGCTATCGGATTATCGCCGTGGAGAGGGCATGCCGATAGAGTTGTATTTGGCTTTTCAATGGGATTTGGGTAGGGTGTGGACCTTTGCCTCGGTGGAAAATCCACTAAACGAAGAATTATTGACTGGAGGGGGGCCGGCGATTCACCTTGTTTGGAGCAATCGATACGTGATGCGCGTCGAGTGGAGTATCAATCGGCGTGGTGAAAGGGGAGTGTATTTGCACTTTATGCGTAGCTATTAGCGCTTTGAGGAGACGTTTTATTCGGTGGCGAAGAAGCCGGGCTTGTAGTTTTGAGGCAGGCTGACGGGAGGAGGAGGGTTGTACGAATGCTGAGAGGGTTCGGTCAGGTCGTACTGATGTAGGCGGTATTTTTCGATGATACGGATGAGTTTTTGTGGGTATCGTGGGTCGGTAGCGTAGCCGCATTCCTTAAGACCGTAGGCCCATGCGCGGTAATCGGTGCGGTTGAGTTGGAAGAGCTTTTGGTATCGCGGTCGTAGGCGTAGAAACTGCGAGTGGTCTCTGTAGGAATCGTAGACGGAGGGGTAGACGCGGAAGCAGGATTTTGTCAACACGCCGTTGGAGTCGTAGTCGTCGTCTTCTTTAAAGAAGCGTTGACCCTGCCATTCTTTTTTGCATTTGATGCCGAAGTGGTTATTGGCGAATTGAGCCAGCTCGCTAAATCCCGCTTGGGATTCGAGCAGGCCTTGAGCCAGCTTGATGCTTGCTGGGATGCCGGAGCGGTGCATTTCGCGAATGGCGAGGTCTTTGTATTTTTCGATGTATCGCTCTTCTGGGGTTTTGTATTGGGCTATGGCTTGGTTTGTAGCAACGCACCAGCTCAGTAATAGACATAGCATTCGCATGGGCGAGGATTTTACCCATACGATTTCAATAACTATGCCACAAGGGGTGGTTACGAGGCAATTTCGCCGCTACAGCTCGAGCCTGCGCCAGCGGTACAGCCGTAACATGCCTGGTGGAGGGCGATGGGTAGGCCTTCGAGGGAGTCGATGTCGATATCGAGGAGATGTGGGGAAGTGTGGTTGATTTTGAGGTCGAGCATTTGGTTGAAATCGCAGTCGTAGAGGTATCCGTCCCAGCTGACGGAGAGGGTATTGCGGCACATGAGGCCATCGACGGTGGCGGGATTGAAGGCGTCGATGAGCGTTTGCATGTATTGTTCGTACTGGCCGGTTTGTAGGAGGTAGTCGAGGAATCGGTTGATGGGCATGTTGGTGATGACGATGAGGCGGTTAAAGCGAATGCCGTATTTGCGCAGGAGTTTGTCCTTGTAGACGCGTTCGAGGGTACACTGTTGGGAGGGCAGGAAGGCGCCGGTGGGGTTGAAGACGAGATCGAGTTGGAGATTGCTATCGGGCTGGCCGTAACCTACGTCGTTGAGCATGCGCAGGGCTTCGATGGAGGCTTCGAAGACGCCTTCGCCGCGCTGTGCATCGGTGCGATTTTTACTGTAATGGGGCAAACTGGACACGATGTGCAAACCGTGTCGCGCGAAGAATTGCGGCAGGTCGCGGTATTGCTTGCCGGCAGTGATGATGGTCAGATTGCATCGGTCGATGATATGGGAGCACACAGCGCTGCATTGTTCGACAAACCAGCGGAAGTGAGGATTCATTTCGGGGGCACCACCGGTGAGGTCGACGGTGGGGATGTGGTGAATGCGGACGAGATCGAGGGCTCTTTGGAGGAGCTCTTTGGACATCACTTCATCTTTGCGGTCGGGACCTGCATCGACGTGGCAGTGGCGGCAGGTTTGGTTGCAGAGTTTTCCGAGGTTGAGCTGTAGAATTTCGAGTTTTGCACGTTTGAGGGGGTACTTACCGTGTTGGCGAAGGGTGTCGGCGAAGGTTGGGAAGGCGTGTGTTTCGATGGGTTGGTGCAGCACCTTGAGTTGGTATCGTGTCTGGGCAAGCGGGCTGCGGAGACGTCGGAGGGTTTGAGTGGCCTGCCGCATGGTTTACATGGTCTTTTTTTCGATGTGGTTGATCATCTGGACGCCGAAGACGAGCGAAGCACCGCTGCGGATGGCTGCGGCCACGTGGATGGCTTCCATCATCTCTTCTTCATCAGCGCCGTTTTTGAGGCATTCTTCCGTATAGGCGTCGATACAATAGGGGCATTGTACGACGTGGGCAACAGCTAAGGCGATGAGGGCCTTTTCGCGCACGGTGAGGGCACCTTCCTTAAATACTTCGTTGTAGTAGTCGAAATATTTCTTGCCAAGGGTCTTTTGATAGCGCGTGATTTCGCCAAATCGCTTGAGATCATCGGGGTTGAAGTATCCATCCTTCGCCATAGTCCATGCATTTATCGGTAGTGCGTGTTTGGATGTCTGTATGAAATGGTACGGCAGGGTCCTATATGGCATAGACCTTTGAGGTGATCAACACGCCGGAGGCTGTCTGATGTGCTGTTTGGAGTCGACGGTTTAATGACAATTTGACACCATTTCATACATAAGAAGCTAAAAATATGAAATATTGGCATATAACGTGGAACTGGTGTTGAAATTGTGAGATAAAGATAGAATATGTAACTTGTAATGGAAAAAACTGAGGAGCTATGAATTTGGACAAATATACGGTAGGGGCGCAGGAGAGCATTGTGAAGGCGTATGAATTGGCCAAGGAGAAGGGCAATCCTGCGGTAGATACGATGCACTTGTTGAAGGGTTTGCACGATCGTGACACGCGACTGGTGGGTTATTTGTTGGAGCAGACGGGTGCGAATGTGCCAGCGTTGATGAAGACGGTAGAGGCGGAGTTGGAGAAGTATCCGAAGACGGAAGGTGGGGCGGAGCCGACGCTGAGTCGCGATGCCACGCAGGCTTTGCAGTTGGCTGCGAACTTATTGAAGCAGTTTGGCGATTCGTACGTATCGATGGAGTTGTTGCTCCTTGCGATTGTGAAGGGCAAGGATCGGACAGCCATTGTATTGAAGGAGCACGGGGTGACTCCCGAGCAGTTGGAAAAGGCCATTCGGGAGTTGCGCAAGGGCCGCACGGTCGACAATCCCCATGCGGACAATCAGTATCAGGCATTGGAGCGCTATGCGGTCAACCTCAATGCGAAGGCGGAAAAGGGTCAGCTGGATCCCATCATTGGGCGGGATGAGGAGATTCGGCGCATCTTGCACATTTTATCCCGTCGGAAGAAGAACAATCCGCTGTTGATAGGGGATCCGGGTGTGGGTAAGACGGCTATCGTTGAGGGTATTGCGTGGCGCATTGTGCGGGGCGATGTACCGGAGAATTTGCGGTCGAAGAAGATCTACGCCTTGGATTTGGCGGCGTTGATTGCAGGTGCCAAGTACAAGGGCGAGTTTGAAGAGCGTCTCAAAGCCGTACTCAAGGAGGTCAAGGACTCCGAGGGGGAGATCATTCTCTTTATCGATGAGATTCACACGCTTGTCGGGGCAGGTGGTGGCGGTGGGGCCATCGATGCGGCCAACATTTTCAAGCCGGCCTTGGCGCGCGGTGAGGTACACACCATCGGTGCCACTACCTTGGACGAATATCAGAAGTATTTCGAAAACGACAAGGCTCTTGTACGTCGTTTTCAGACCGTGTACATTGACGAGCCGAGTGTAGAAGACACCATATCGATCCTTCGAGGGTTGAAGGAGCGTTATGAGACGTTTCACAAGATTAAAATTTTGGATGAGGCGATCGTGGCGGCGGCGCAGTTGTCGCATCGCTACATTCCGGAGCGCAAGTTGCCCGATAAGGCGATTGACCTGATCGACGAAGCTGCGGCAAAGCTGCGTTTGGAGTTGGATTCTGTGCCCGAGGAGATCGATGAGCTGGAGCGCAAGTTGCGACAACTCGAGATCGAGCGGGAGGCTGTCAAGCGCGAAAATCTGACGGCCAAGCTCAAGGTGCTCGAAGAGGAGATCGCCAATGTCAAGCAACAGCTCGATGCTTTGAAGGCTCAGTGGAAGCAGGAAAAGGAGATCGTCGACACCATACAGAGTTTGAAAAAGGAGATGGAGCAGTTGGAGCTGGAGGCGGAGCGTGCCGAGCGCGAGGGCAATTACGAGAAGGTAGCGCGCATCCGCTATGGCTTATTGCCTGAAAAGCAGGCCATGCTCAAAGCGGCGGAAGAAAAGCTGCAGAGTCTTGAAAAGCGCTTTACCAATGAAGAGGTGACGGCGGAAGACATTGCCGAAGTGGTATCGAAGTGGACGGGCATACCCGTACACAAGATGTTGCAGAGCGAGCAAGAGAAGCTCTTGCACCTCGAAGAAGAGCTCAGCAAGCGCGTCGTAGGGCAGAAGCACGCCATCAAGGCGGTAGCTGATGCCGTGCGTCGCAGTCGCGCAGGGCTACAGGATCCCAATCGTCCCATAGGTTCGTTTATCTTCTTGGGGCCGACGGGTGTTGGTAAGACGGAGCTGGCCAAGGCACTGTCGTATCAGCTCTTCGACGACGAAAATGCGATGACGCGCATCGACATGAGCGAATACCAGGAGCGCCATGCCGTGTCGCGCCTCATCGGTGCACCTCCCGGCTACGTGGGGTACGAAGAGGGTGGACAGCTCACCGAAGCTGTGCGTCGTCGTCCCTATCAGATCATTCTCCTGGATGAAATCGAAAAGGCGCATCCCGATGTGTTCAACATTTTGCTTCAGGTGTTGGACGATGGTCGATTGACCGACAACAAGGGTCGGGTAGCTGATTTTCGCAACACCATCATCATCATGACTTCCAACATCGGTGCTTTTAAGATTCTCGAAAACCTCGAAAATTACGACAAGCTCAACGACGAGGAGCGCACGAAGATCATACGTCAGACGGAGCGCGAAGTATTCGACATGTTGAAGCAGCAGATGCGTCCTGAGTTTCTCAACCGCATCGATGAGCAGATCATGTTTTTACCGTTGACGCGTGAGGACATTAAGCAAATAGCTGCGTTGATGTTGCGCAAGGTGGAGGCCAATCTACAGGATCGAGGATTGGGATTGGTGGTCACCGATGCGGCGTACGATTTGTTGGTCAAATACGGTTATGATCCGCAGTTTGGTGCGCGACCCATGCGACGAGCCATTCAGCGCTACATCGTCAATGAGCTCGCCAAGTTTTTGCTGCAGGGCAATTTCAAGCCCGGCGATGTGGTGCGCATTGATGCGGGCAGCAATGGCGAGTTTGTCTTTACCATAGAGCAGGCGCAACAGGTCGGCCACACTGCCAATGAGGACATCGAAGAGGCAGAAGTGGAAGAGCTCGACTGAGGCGCACGATTTCATACGTAAAGGAAAGATATCCAACCAATGCCCTAGCCACTGCGGTGTGCTGGGGCATTGTTATATGCCGAGCACGGTGGCGAGTATGGTGCGGCGTCGCGGTCGTCGGCGGAACTCGCAAAACCAGATGCCCTGCCAGTGGCCGAGGGCGAGTCGGTGTTGGCGGATGGGGATGAGCAGTTGGTTGGAAGTAAGGGCCATTTTGATGTGTGCGGGCATGTCGTCGGGGCCTTCGATGGTGTGGGTGAGGAAGGGCATGCCTTCGGGTACGATGTGTCGGAGGTAGTTGTAGAAGTCGCGCATCACGGCGGGGTCGTAGTCTTCGTTGATGAGGATGGCGGCCGAAGTGTGTCGCAAGAATAGCTGTACGAATCCTATGGAAGGCAGGTCGGTGAGCTGGTCGGTGACGAGCTGGGTGATGGAATGGCAGCCCTGGGGGTAGTGGTCTAAGACGATTTCGCGCTGGAAGATTTGCATCGTGCGAGCATCGATTTACAGGGCAAATGTACGCATGCCGAACGATGCATGGCGGGATGAGTGTGGAAAAAACGCACTGGTGAAACAAACAGGTAGTGCGTCAGCTTTCGACGGCCTGTTGGTATTCTTCGACGAGGCGAGCCTGGATGTCGGGAGGTACGGGAGCGTAGTCGTGGAATTTGCGCGTGAATTTTGCTCTTCCTTGCGACATGGACTTTAGGGCTGTGGCGTAGCGGTACATTTCGGCGAGGGGCACGCGTGCTTTGACCTTTTGATAGATGCCGGCGGATTCGATGCCGAGGATCATAGCGCGGCGGGTTTGGAGGTCGCTCATGATGTCGCCGAGGTATTCGTCGGGGCAGAGGATTTCGACGTCATAGATGGGTTCGAGGAGTTGGGGTTTTGCTTGTTGGAACACCTTTTTGAAGACCATGGAGGCGGCGATCATGAAGGCCATATCGTTGGAGTCGACGGGGTGCATTTTGCCGTCGTAGATGGAGATGCGCAGGTCGCGGCAACGCGAGCCGGTGAGGGGGCCTTCTTCCATTTTTTGCATGATGCCTTTTTTTATGGCGTTGGAGAACTTGCTATCGATGGCTCCCCCTACGATGCACCAGTAGTAGCCGAGTTTTCCGCCCCAGGGGAGATCGTCGATTTCGACGTTGCGCACGGTGAGGCCTTCTGGGTCGGGCATGTTGTCGTAGTAGGGTTCGATGCGCATGTGGACTTCGGCGAATTGGCCGGCGCCGCCGGTTTGTTTTTTATGGCGGTAGCTGTCTTGTGCGGTGGCGGTGACGGTTTCCATGTACATGATGCGCGGGCGGGTAAATTCGAGTTTGAGTCCGTAGAGTTTGTCGACGCGGTAACGGATGATGTCGAGGTGGAGTTGGCCTTGTCCGTGGAGGAGCACCTGTTTGAGGGCGGGGTTTTGTTCGATGATCAGGGTGGGATCTTCTTCGGCCATTTGGTAGAGTACTTTCATGAGTTTTTCCATTTCGTTTTTGCCGGGGGGCACGATGGCTTCGCGGATGATGGGTTCGGGAAACTCGATGGGTGCGATTTGGATGGAGAGGTTTTTATCGCAGAGGGTGTCGTTGGTATGGCTGTCTTTGAGTTTGACGGTCACACCGAGGTCGCCGGCGAAGAGGTGGTTGACATTGGTGCGGGTTTTGCCGACGCTGACGAAGAGTTGGTTGATGCGTTCGACGGTGCGATTGGCGGGATTGATGAGCTCGTCGCCGACGGTGACTTTGCCGGAGTACACTTTGAAGTAGCTCACCATGCCGACTTGGGGTTCGGACATGGTCTTATAGATAAACAGGACGGTAGGACCGTTGGGGTCGATGGAGAGGGTATCGCCGTTGGTGAGTGGTACGGGTGGGGCTTCGAGCGGTGAGGGGGCGATATCGTTGATGAAGCCGAGTACGCGGCCTGTACCCATATTTTTGGAGGCAGAGGTGATGAAGACGGGGAAGAACTCCTGTTGGATGAGTGCCTTTTTCAGCCCTTCGGCGAGTTCTTCTTCGGTGAGGGAGCCCTCTTCGAAGAATTTTTCCATGAGGGCTTCGTCGTTTTCGGCGGCGATTTCGACGAGGGCATTGTGCCATTCTTGTGCGCGCTGGATGTGTTCGTCGGCGATAGGTTCTTTAGTGGGTTTTCCCCCCTGGTCGGAAAAGGCATAGGTCGTCATGCGGAGGGCATCGATGATTTTTGTAAATCCGGGGCCGCTGGCATTGGGGAATTGGATGGGTGCCACTTTATTGCCGAAGCGCGTTTTGAGTTGTTCGAGGGTCTTTTCGAAGTCTGCCTTTTCGTGGTCGATTTGGTTGATGATGAAGATGAGGGGAGTTTTGTTTTTTTGGACGTGTTCCCAGAGGAGTTCGGTGCCCACTTCGACGCCGTTTTGGGCGTTGATGACCATGATGGCGGTGTCGGCTACGCGCAGGGAGGGCAGTACTTCACCGATGAAATCGTTGAGTCCCGGCGTGTCGATGATGTTGATTTTGCTATCTTTCCATTGTAGGTGGGTCAGGGCGGTGAAGATGGAGTTGCCCCTTTCTCTTTCGATGTTGGTAAAATCGGACACGGTGTTGCCGGCTTCGACCGAGCCAATGCGATTGGTAACACCGGCTTCGTAGAGCATGCATTCGAGGAGGGAAGTTTTACCGCTTCCCGAATGGCCGAGCAGTACGACGTTGCGGATGTGCTTGGATTCTCCAATCATGATGTACGTTTTAATGAGTTATGCAATGTTTCACCAACGAGGACGAAATTTAGAAAAAAAATTGCACAGCCACCAAATGGTCTTTGTGCTGTGGAATGAAAATGGGCGGAGCGGCAGGGTGCTAAGTGTTGTTTTGGTGTCGCTGGTGGATGGGTCCTTTGCGGAATTTTAGCGATGTACCTCGACGGCCGGAGAAGTGGGCTTTTATTTCGGCAAAGGCGGAGAGGGCAATTTCTTCGGGGGAGGTGGCTCCTATATCGAGGCCGAGTGGGTTGTAGATGCGGTCGATTTGTTGAGGTGAGAGGGGTTTCGACTCTGATTGGATTTCGTCGAGGATGCGTTGACGACGCTTGGCGGGGCCCAGCATGCCGATATACGGCACATCCGTAGATAGGGCATACGCGAGGTTGAGTTTGTCGGTTTTGAAATCGTGCGCCATGAGGATAAAGGCCGTGTATTCGTCGTAGGGTATATCGTGTTCGGGGGGATAAATCTGGTGTGCGAGTGAGCGAATCTTTTGGGTGACGCGGTGGGAGGGCATGACGACGGATACGGGCCATCCCAGGAGCTTGCCCATTTTGAGCATGGGCACGATATCGTACTGATGCCCGAAGAGCACGACGTGGATGGGGGGTAGGACGATTTCGACGAAGGCGTGTAGATCGTCGTATTGTACGATGGTGGATTGTCTTTTGTCGAGCTGTCGTTGGATATCGCTTACGAGCGGAGCGGGCCAGTTGGTGGCGTGTTGTGGGTGGTATTGGTAGATTTTGCCGCGTTCGAAGAGGGGCAGGGAGGAGTCGATGACGGTGATGAGGGCGGTGGGTTGGCGGGTGGAGAGGATGGATTCGATGGTGTGGATAGGGTTGTGGGGGTCGTCGGCGTCGATGGGGGTGAGGAGTACGTCGATGATGCCTTCGCAGCCAAGACCTATGCCGATGGATTGTTCGTCGGGGCGGGAGGTGTCGTAGCGGACGAGTTTGATCTGGCGCGTTGCGATGCTGTATTGTGCCTTTTTGAGGGCATCACCTTCGAGGCAGCCTCCGCTTATTCCGCCAAACCACATGCCGTTGTCGAGTATGAGCATGCGCGCACCGGTGCGGCGGTAGGAGGAGCCTTCCACGTGAATGACCGTTGCCAGTGCCGAGGAAATGGGCGGTCGGACGTGCTCGCGGTAGGCGCGGACGATGTCCTGTAACTCTTTCATGGCCTGTAGAAATGTACTTGGAGGTGGAAGTTAGCAAAAAATGCTGGAAAACCCCTTTGACCTGTGGGAAAAAATATTAAATTTGCCGTTGGAGACAGACGAAACGCACGGCGATGAAGCTCAGGGGTGAAGGATTTGTTCGAGCGCCGGTCGAACGCGTTTGGCAATATTTGCACGACCCGGCGGTATTGAGGGAAATCACCCCTTTTGTAAGGCAGTTGGAGCAGGTGGAGGGCGGTAACTACACCACGGAGTCGGAAGTCAAAGTGGGGCCGATACGCGGTACATTTCGGGGAAAGCTGCGCATCGAGGATATCGAGCCGTTGAAGGAGTTCGTAGTGGTTTTGGAGCAGGGCAGCACGATGGGCAATTCGACGGTGCAGATGCGGATACGTCTTGTGGAGGAGGACGACGGCACGCGGATCGAGTACGAAGGGGATGCCCGCATGAGTGGATTGCTTGCGCGTATGGGGCAGCGATTGATCGGGAGCACGGTCAAAAAAGTAGCGGGGGAGTTTTTTACCAACCTGCAGCACCGTCTCCAGGAGGATTGGGCCTGAGTCAATCACTGAAGCGACAAAAATTTCATACCTATGAAAGTATCCATCACGGTCAACGGCAGGGAGCATACCCATGAGGTAGAGCCCCGTATGAGCCTTGCGCAGTTTTTGCGGGAGGTCCTCCGACTGACGGGCACGCACATCGGCTGTGATACCTCGAGCTGTGGGGCATGTACCGTTTTACTGGATGGCAGTGCTGTAAAATCGTGCACGGTCTTAGCGGTGCAGGCCGACGGGCGCGAGGTGACCACCATTGAAGGGCTTGCGCGTAACGGAATGCTCCATCCCATTCAGCAGGCATTTAAGGAGATGCACGGATTGCAGTGCGGATTTTGCACTCCCGGGATGATCATGACGGCGTATGAAATACTGAAGCAGCATCCGCAACCGACGGAAGAGCAGATCCGCCACGGTTTAGAGGGCAATTTCTGTCGATGTACGGGTTATCACAACATTGTACGGTCTATACAGCGCGCAGCAGAGCTCATGGCATCGAATGCTTAACCTTAAAAACGGACGAAAATGGGAAAGTACATAGGTAAATCGGTCTATCGGGTTGAAGACGATCGCTTTGTCACGGGTAAGGGCAAGTACACGGACGATATTGTATTGCCCGGCATGGTGTACGTGGCCTTTGTGCGGTCGCCCTATGCGCATGCGCGCATTCTATCGATTGACACTTCGCAGGCCCGCGCGGCGGAGGGTGTGGTTGGAGTGTTTACGGGAGAAGACGAATGCGGTCAATACGGTGTGCCCTGTGGTTGGCAGGTCAACTTCAAGAATGGGGAGACGATGCGCGAGCCGAAGCAGCCGCTATTGGCGGTGGGGAAGGTGCGTTTTGTAGGAGAGCCGGTGGCGGTGGTCGTAGCGGAGAGTTTGGCCCAGGCGCGCGATGCCGCCGAGCTAGTGCAGGTGGATTATGAGGAATTGCCAGCGGTGGTCGATCCCAAGGCAGCGATGGAGCCGGGAGCACCTCTGGTACACGAAGAGTTTCCCGACAATGCGGCTTTTGACTGGTGTTTGGGCAATGATCGAGCGGAGGTGGAAGCTGCCTTGGCCAATGCGCATCACGTCACGGAGCTCCACTACCGCCAAAATCGCCTTACTCCCAATGCGATTGAGCCACGCAGCTACATTGCCGATTACAACGCCGTCGAAGATAAGTGGACATTGTATACTGCCACTCAGAATCCGCATCTGATTCGCTTGTTGCTGTGTGCGTTTACTCTCGGCATTCCCGAGCACAAGGTACATGTGGTGTCGTATGATGTGGGGGGAGGCTTTGGCAGCAAGATCTTTCACTATCGGGAAGAGGCTTTAGTGACTTGGCTTTCCAAGCAGGTGGGCAGGCCTGTCAAGTGGACGGCGGATCGCAGCGAGGCCTTTTTGATGGATTGTCATGGGAGGGATCACGTCGTGCATGCGCGCATGGGATTTGATGCGGAGGGCAAGATTGTCGCGGTGTTGGCCGATGAGTATTGCAACATGGGTGCGTATCTATCGACGTTTGCACCTGCGATTCCGACGTATTTGCACGGTACGTTGTTTCAGGGGTTGTACACCACGCCTTTGATACACGTCAACGTAGTAGCGCCTTTTACGCATACGACGCCGGTGGATGCCTTGCGCGGGGCGGGTCGGCCGGAGGCGACGTATTTGCTCGAGCGACTCATTGAGACGGGAGCGCGCGAAATGGGCATGGATCCGGTGGAGATACGCAAGAAAAATTTCATACCGCCCTTTGACGGCGTCGAAACTCCGGGGTATCAGACTCAGGTGGCCTTGCAATACGACAGTGGCAATTACGAAGGGGCGTTGAACAAGTTGCTCTCGATCGTCGATTACGAGGAGTTTCGAGCGCAGCAAGAAGCGGCGCGCAAGGAGGGAAGATACCTCGGCATAGGGTTTTCGACCTACATTGAGGCGTGCGGTATTGCTCCGTCTGCGGTAGTTGGTGCCTTAGGTGCGCGAGCGGGGTTGTATGAGGTAGGGCATGTGCGGGTACAGCCGACGGGGAAGGTATCGGTCTATACGGGATCTCATTCGCATGGACAGGGTCATGAGACCACTTTTGCCCAGATTGTAGCCGACATGCTCGGCATTTCGATCGACGATGTAGAGGTCGTGCACGGCGATACGGAGAAGGTAGCCTTTGGCATGGGCACATACGGCTCGAGGAGTCTTGCGGTGGGAGGCAGTGCCATTGTTAAGAGCGTGGAGAAAATCCTCGAAAAGGGAGCGCGCATCGCCGCGCATAAACTCGAATGCGCCGTCGAGGATCTCGAATACAGCGAAGGCAAGTGGACGGTCAAAGGTACGGACAGGTCCGTATCCTTTGGTGAGGTGGCATTGACGGCATACGTACCTCATGTCTATCCGCAGGGGGAGGAGCCGGGCCTTGATTTTTCGAGTTTTTACGATCCTGTCAACTTCACCTATCCCTTTGGTGCCCATGCTGCCATAGTGGAGGTTGATGTGGAGACGGGCAAGGTGCAGATACTGCGCTACGTCGCTGTCGATGATGTGGGCAATGTCATCAATCCGATGATCGTCGATGGGCAGGTGCACGGAGGTGTCGTTCACGGTATTGGTCAGGCCCTATTGGAGGAAGTCGTCTACGATTCCGATGGCCAACTCCTCACGGGGTCGTATATGGATTACACCATGCCGCGGGCGGATGACGTGCCCTTTATCGAGACGGATCGGACGACGACGCCGTGTCCGCACAATCCATTAGGGGTGAAGGGAGTGGGCGAAGCGGGCACCATAGCGTCGCCGGCAGCTATCGTCAATGCCGTTGTCGATGCCCTTTGGCCCTTAGGAGTGCGTGACATACAGATGCCGCTCACTCCGCTCCGAGTATGGCAGGCCATTCAAGAGGCATCGAATTGAAGTTTTCACGTATGAAATGGTAAAACTCATGTGCTATGATACCAGCTCCATTTGAATACAAACGGGCTCAAACGGTGGAAGAGGCCATTGAGTGGCTCGGTCAATACGGTGATGAAGCCAAAGTGCTCGCTGGAGGACACAGCTTGATTCCATCGATGAAGCTCCGCTTAAGTCGTCCGGCGGTGTTGGTCGACATAGGCCGCATTGAGGCACTTCGAGGCATTCGGGAGGAGGGGGATGTGCTCGCGATTGGGGCCAACACTACGCATGTAGACATTGCGTCATCGCCTTTGGTAGCGGAGCATGCCAATGTCTTATCGCAAGCGGCGGCGAGCATAGGTGATGTGCAGGTCCGCAATGTCGGCACCATAGGGGGAAGCCTCGCTCATGCGGATCCAGCAGCCGACTATCCAGCAGCTGTATTAGCCAGTGAGGCCGTCATTGTGGTACAGGGCCCGCGGGGGAAGCGTGAGGTGCGCGCGGAGGATTTCTTTGTCGGCATGTTTACTACAG
>JALWKB010000033.1 GCA_026996805.1 Saprospiraceae bacterium
TTTTTTAGGATGGACTTTTGGAGATACATGTAATGCGTTTTGATTTTTTCGATGCGTTTGCGCTGTGAGGGATTTTCTTCGGTGCGGGCTATGCTATCTAAGTAGCGTATGGTGCGGATATGCGAGGGCAGAGCGACGATCAAAGTGCCCGTGCGCAAGTATGCACGAGCGGAGTCGGCAGGGAGGGTCATGGTCTTTTGTGCACACGCGGCGTAGTGCAGCAGTACAATCGCGATGAGCATGCCCATGTGGCGAAAGGTGAAGGGAAAGTACATGGTTGTCTATATTTGTTGTCGTCGTGGAATGACCATTGGTGCAAAACTACGCGAAAGCGATCAATGAGGAAATGGGCATGCAAACATGTATATGGGCAAGAAGATAGCGGTGGTGATGCCTGCCTACAATGCTGCGCGCACCTTGGAGCGCACGGTGCGGGAGATACCTGCGATCGTAGATGAAATCATACTCTGTGATGATGGCAGTGTAGACGATACTGTGCGGATTGCTCGCAAGCTCGGCATTCCACATGTGTTGTTGCATCCTCAAAACCGCGGCTATGGCGCCAATCAAAAGACACTGTATGCCAAGGCACTCGAGCTCCATGCCGACATTGTCGTGATGTTGCATCCCGATTATCAATACACTCCCAAGCTCATCGTACCGATGGTGCACATGGTGGCTACGGGATTGTATCCCGTCGTGTTGGGGAGCCGTATATTGGGAGGCGGCGCCTTGAAGGGAGGCATGCCCATGTACAAGTATGTGGCCAACCGGCTGTTGACACTTGTGCAAAATATGCTTATGGGGCAGAAACTCTCCGAATACCACACGGGCTACCGCTGCTTCGATGCAGAGGTGTTGCGCAGTATTGACTTTGAGCGCAACAGCGATGGCTTTGTGTTTGACAATGAATTATTGGCGCAGGTGTGCTATGCGGGTTATGCCATTGGCGAGGTGAGTTGTCCAACGCGCTATTTCAAGGAGGCTTCGAGTATTGACTTTTGGAGGAGCGTGCGCTACGGCATGGGAGTCTTACGCGTCAGTGTGTTGTATTTTTTAACCCGGTTGGGGCTAATCAAGGCGGCATTCTTGGCGGGGCGCGTACGAAGGACTCAGTTGGGCTGAGTGTTTCGTTGGGAATTATTGTAATATTCCTGGAAGTGTTTTAAGCCACATTCTAAGTAGGCGTTGTACTCGTCGGCTCCTTCCTTGTACCCTCTCGGTTTGGCCAAGACTTTTTCGTCGGGGGTAATCATGACGTAAAGGGGCTGGGTGTTTTGACGGAAGTTGGCGATTTGGAAGTCTGACCAGATATCGCCTTTTCTGCGCAGTTTTTTGTTTTGCACTTCCGACCAGAGCTCTTTGTCGAGAGCACGCTTGTCATCGACGTAGAGGGACACCAGTATGAAATCGTTGTTGAGCTTGTGCCAGACGCGCTTGTCGGTCCAGATGTGTTCTTCCACTTTGCGGCAGTTGACGCATCCGTAGCCGGTAAAGTCGAGCAGGATGGGCTTGCCGACTTCCTTGGCGTATTCAATGGCCTCGTAATAATTTTTAAAGCAGTTGAGGTTGTTCGCACATTTGCCGTAGGAGGGGTACTTGGATTTGATGTCAGCAGCGACGGAGTCGCTTTTCATGAAGATGTTGTAGTGCGCGGGAGGCGCAAGGCCGCTGAGTGCTTTGAGGGAGTAGTAGGTATTGGTTTGAGGATTGCGCAGAAATCCCGTGGCTAAGTACAGAGTAAAGAGTGCGGTGGCGAAGGCAAAGAGCTTGCGCGGGAGAGAAATTTTGGGTTTGGGCGGATCGTGTGGGAAGCGTATCCAGCCAAACAGATAGGTCGCCATTGCACCGAAGATCAAGATCCAGATCAACATAAAGGTCTCGTACTTGAGTATTCCCCAGTGCATGGTCATATCGGCTACGGAGAGGAACTTGAAGGCCAGTGCCAGCTCGAGAAATCCGAGTACTACTTTGACGGTGTTCATCCACCCACCCGAACGGGGTAGACTGTTGAGCCAGGCAGGAAAGGCTGCGAATAGCCCAAAAGGAAGTGCAAGGGCCAGCGAAAAGCCGAGCATGACAAAAAACGGCCCAACCATCGATGTGGTGGCCGACTGAACGAGCGCAGCACCGATGATGGGGCCCGTACAGGAAAAAGACACAATAGCTAAGGTGAAAGCCATGAAGAATATGCCGATATATCCACCTCGTTCGGCCAGTGCGTCGGTCTTGCTGGCCCACGAGCTCGGAAGGGTCAATTCGAAAAACCCGAAAAACGACAGGGCGAAGATGACAAAGATGATGAAGAACAATACGTTGGCAAAGGCATTGGTCGACAAGTCATTGAGTGCGGTGGCGCCAAAAAACAGGGTGATGAGTAGTCCCAGACCGACATAAATTACGACGATAGACAGTCCGTACAATAGGCCATTGCGCAATCCCGATTTTCGGTCTTTACTGCCCTTGGTGAAGTACGATACCGTCAGCGGCACCATGGGGAAGACACAGGGAGTGAGCAAAGCCAAAAGCCCACCGATAAAGCCAAATAAAAAGGTGTACAACAGGCTTTTATCTCGGACGACATCTTCTTCGCCGCAGTCTCCTAAGGGGGTTTTGTACGTCTTGAGGAGGCTTTCGCGCCGCTGGTCGATGCGCTCTCCAGTGATTATTGCAGGATTTCCTTTTTCCTTGGATGCTTCTCGTTGTGCTAAGGTAGAGGGATATAGCTCAAAGGGGACAAACTCAGGTGGCAGGCATCGCTTGTCATCGCAGGTCATGAATTCGAGTTCGCCCGTGATGGGCTTTGAACTGTCTTTTACCACCAGCTGCTGACGGAATTGTACTTCTTCTTTGTACTTGACAATGGGAATCCCGAAGATGGGGTCTACACCACTGATGCGATGTGGGCCGTCCTCTTCTAAGCGGCCGATGGGGTAATACCCTTCGCTTTCGTCGAACGACACGGAGGTCAGAACTGGGCCGTCGCCTTCGATATGGTGGGAGTAGACGTACCAGCCCTTGTCGATTTGTGCTGTGAAGAGGGCCTGGTAAAGTGTGTCGGAGAGTTTTTGGAGGGAGAAGTTCCATTGGACGGGTTTGAGAATCCCATCATTGTCGTCTGCTGGTGGGGCGGAGTTTTCCTTTGGTGGTGAGGACTTTACTGGAATGGAGGGACTGTTGATAGTGTTCTTCGTAGGTCTATCACTGCCTTTGTTGTTGTTAAAATGTAGTGTAAAATCGTAATCGGTAGGAGGCAAGCACATTTTGTCGTCACAGCTCATGTAGGTCAGGTAACCCGTGACGGGAGTGGTGGGGTCGAGTACTTCGATGAGCTGTTCGAGCTGCAGTTTTTTCTTGTACTTTGTCACCATGATATTGTCGAAGAGGGGCTCGCGGCCGACGATTTTATCCCCTATTTCGATCCACGGTTTGGGTAGTCGAAAGGTAGAAGAGCTGTCAAAATGCAGGGTTGTAGGAATCGGGCCATCGGGTTCGGTCTCCTTGGAGTAGATGGCCCAGCCATCGTCGATTGTAGCGGTAAATACGACTTTAAAGAGCTGGTCATCGAGGTGTTGCACCTCGTGAGACCATTTTACGGGGTTGACGATTTTATCTTGTGCTCGGATTTCTCCCCCCGCGTACAGTGCTAAAAGCAGCAGCCACAAGCGTTTCCTCATACGACGATGTTTTCAGTCTTATGCGCTTTATTTTCAGCTCAATAAACGGCGAGCACTGCGCATTTGGTATAATGCGAGGGCTATTGATTGGCCTGGGTTGTCGAATATGTGCGCTGTGTCACCAGTGATTGGAAGAGATAGATTCCGTCGGTGCTTCCGAGCAATGCTTCGCAGGCACGCTCGGGATGGGGCATGAGGCCAAACACATTAAAGGAGGCATTGGCTATACCTGCAATATGGTCAACAGAGCCGTTGGGGTTGGCCTGCGGCGTGCATTGGCCATCTGCGTCACAGTATTGTAATAGGATTTGGCCGCGGGCACGCATAGTATTTAATACATCTGGTGGGCAGTAATAGCGCCCTTCGGCATGGGCAATTGGAATGACGAGTGGTCGGTCAAGCGGTGCTGCACGTGTAAAGGGGGTATCGGGATTGGATACGCGCAGGTAGACTGGCTTGCAGATAAAACGCTGGTGGTGATTGGGCAAGAGCGCACCGGGCAAGAGTCCCGCTTCGCACAATATCTGAAAGCCGTTGCATATGCCTATTAAGGTCCCTCCTGCTTTGACAAAATGCCTGATGGGCTCCATGATGCGTGCAAAGCGCGCGATCGCACCGGCGCGCAAGTAATCGCCGTAGGAAAATCCTCCCGGCAAGACGATGCAATCTTGTGGTCCAAGGCCGGATAGGTCCCTTGCATCGTGCCAGAGGCGTACGACATCAAAACCCAGCACATTTTCTAAAGCGTACGCGACATCATCATCACAATTGGAGCCCGGAAAAGTCACCACACCAAATCGCATAGATCTCTCATGCATTTAATTGAATGTGCTGTAAATATACGACCGCAACCATTAGGGCAAAGTGCATAATTTCTACTATCGTCCAATTTTTTACCTGTCCCGCAGACAGGCCGAGGCCTGAGGCGATAAAAAGCGCAAGAAGTAGCAAAAATTGGGTCTCAAAATGACTAAGGGATAGAAAGCACAGCAGAGCAAAGGCCATGAGCCACCAAAATGCCATCCACTTTTTTCTCTGCTTGTAGACCAGGCGCAATTTTCTTCTTCTAAACGCGAGGAGAAATACTCCCAACACCGCGATGTAGAGCAGGAGCACATAGCTGTCTTGGGGGCGAATGGGACTGTAGAACACTTCGAGGCTGGGCGCGTCCGGTAGGCTGCTCTTCCATAGGAAGGGATTTTGAAATGCGATCGACAACACACCGATCAGATAATAGACCACCGCAAATCCTCCAAGCCATTGCATGAGTGATTGTATGCGAAAGTCTCTCAACAAGAGCAATCCGAGTGGTATCCACCACAGCAAATGAAAATAGGGCGGATAAAACAGTGCGGCAATGGCGAGCATAAACCCGCTCTTGAACAGGTATCTGGCAGTATAATATTTTTCGCTTATGAAGAAGAAATGGTGTAGAGATAACAGCACAAAGCACAGACCCATCAATGCGGGGCCTGTTTGGAGTTGATCCAAAGTGAGTGAGCTAAGAGGTATAAAAAACAGACCGGGCAAAAGCGTCGATCGATCGGTAAAGCGATGGACGATAAAAAACTTGTTGAGCCACACAGCTTGAAGGAAGACGAACAGTGTAGCGATGAGGGATGAAAGTAGTGGGTGGCTTTGCAAAAAGCTGTCTACGATTTCATACAAAGGCCCTTTGATAGTGTAGTGGATAGGTGCTGGAAAGAGGATCCCGTGGAGTCGTAGGAGGAAGGCATACGGCAATAGCAGCAACATGTAATACCAGATGGGGCGTCGGAAGAGAGCTACTATCACATCGTATGCTTAAGCGTTGAGCAAAATTACAATAAATCATCAGGGCTTGGGGAAGTGATCATGCAGCCAGGCCAGGCTGGCGCGCAGTAGTTGTTGGGCTTGATGGGGCAATTGTTCGGCAGGTGGGTGGGTACAGCCAAAGGAGTGTCCCATGCCCGGGATGACAGAAACGTTGGCCCAAGGGAAGAGTTGTTTGAGTAGGAATGCATCTTCTACGGGTACTGTCTCGTCTTGGACGCCATGGACGATGTGGATGGGCAGCTGGCGTTTGGGTTGGAGCTGGGTGAGGTCGAGGCGGTGTCTATTTTGGATAAAATCATCGTAGATATCGCGATAGAGCGGCATGTACTGCTCTGTACGCGAATTGAAGACGTAGATGACGCCTTTTTCGTTCCACTCTTGGATGACCTTGTCGTCGACAAATCGATCGAGGCGTGAAACGGCAGCCCAAGTAGTGACCGAAGCCACTTGATCATCTTCGAAGCCCTTGATGAGCACGATGGGTCCGCTGCGGCTATGCCCGATGAGGTGGAGGTAGCGGTAATGGAGCTGTCCCGAGGCCTTTTGGTCGTTGGCCCATTGGAGTACTTGTTCGAGGTCGAAGAGCTCTTTGCTGAAGGTGTTGCGTCCGAAGGCCTTCAGGTCGGCAAAATCCATGGGCTTGTCGGGTGTTGTGCCGTTGTGCGAGTAGTTGAATTTGATGAAATGGTAGCCCTGTTCGTTCCACCAGAGAGCCATTTGCTCCCAGCATCCCCAATCTTTAAAGCCCTTAAAGCCGTGGCAAAATACGATGAGGTCATTGTCGCGTTGGTGGGAGGGGTACAGGTCGACGAGGAAGGGTCGATCGTCGGCGCCGTGGAGGAGGATGTTTTTCGATATTTCCATAGTGGATATATCCATTTTGGGACATTTGATAAACGCGCTGAGGGAATTCGAAGTATCTTTGATAGCCAAATTGTCAAGGTCATTGGAACCAACGCGAGCAGTACTGCGGAAGATACGCCGGCCGGTGGAGTCGGAGATGCGTGAGTTTGAGAAGTATTTTCGCAACGCCTGTCGTACGCGCGTGCGTCTTTTGGATGCGGTATTGCGCTTTTTGCTGCGTCGCAAGGGTAAGCAAATACGGCCGCTCCTGGTGTTGTTGAGTGCCAAAATGCAGGGAGAGGTCAATGAAAAGACCTTAGTGGGGGCCTCGCTGGTGGAGATGTTGCACACGGCCACGCTGTTGCACGATGATGTAGTTGACGATGCCGATGTGCGCAGGGGATTTTTTACCATCCGCCGGTGGTTGGGCAACAAGGTGGCCGTCTTGGCCGGAGATTATCTGTTGTCCAGGGGGCTTCTCCTCGCGCTGGAACACAATTACTGCGATCTCTTGAATACGCTGTCGGATGCCGTCAGGCGCATGAGCGAAAGCGAATTGCTCCAACTCGAAAAGTCCAAAAAACCCGACTATAGTCTCGACACCTATCACCGCATTATCGAGGGAAAGACTGCCAGCTTGTTTGCTGCCTGTACGGCTATTGGTGCACAATCCTGTCGGGCGGATGAGGACAGTATCAGGGAATACTGGCAATTTGGATTTTTGCTGGGCAAAGCCTTTCAGATACGCGACGACATTTTGGATTTGCGCGGAGGAGCTTCGGGTAAGTCGCGTGCCAATGATTTAAAGCAAGCCAAGATTACCCTGCCCTTTTTGTTGGCCTATCGGGATAGCACTCCGGCTGAACAACGCACGTACAAAAAGCTC
>JALWKB010000034.1 GCA_026996805.1 Saprospiraceae bacterium
TAGTGCTTTGGTGGTGTGTTCGTTGATGTTGGCGGTGGGGTTGCGGATGGGGAGGGAGGCTTAGGTGGAGTGGTTGTGGCGGTCGCGGGCAGGGGATTGGCCCATGCCGAGGAGGCGGAGGGTGTGTTGGACGTGGAAGTGGGTTTGTGGTTTTAGAGGGGGCCCTTGTGGTTGGAGGGCTTTCCAGTCTTTGCATCGAGGGTTTTTGATGGTGGGGGCGATGGGATAGGCGTTGAATTCGTCGGGGTCGAAGGGGCGGAGGAGGGCGGTGATTTCGCTGATGGGTGCATTGGGGTTGAGCCAGGTGCTTTCGTCGTCGGGGTGGAGTATGCAGGGGGCTCTGTGGTGTCCCATTTGTCGGACCAGTGCGTTGGCGGGTGTGGTGATGATGGCGAAGGAGTGGTATATTTCGCCGGTGGAGGGGTCGGTCCATTGGTCCCATATACCGGCCATGGAGAAGGGTTCTTGTCGGTATGCTGGGAAGAACAGGTAGGGGCGGGCGAGGCCGAGGTCTTTGGGTCCTTCGATGAAGGCGTCGGCGATGACGAGGCATCGCTGTCGCCGTATGGGCATGCGGAAGGCGGGTTTTTTGAGAATGCCGAAGCCGCCGGTGTAGTCGGGACGGTTGTCGGGGTTGGCATTGCCTTCGCTGCGCGCGTTGAGGATGTAGAGTTTTTTCTTTGCCCAGAAGGGGGTGAGGCCGAAGTGGAAGAATTGGAGGGTGCGGGGTTGGTCTTGGGTGATGACGGGCGCGGGTTCGCCTACAGCCACGTTGGGGTTGGGTTTGTACTGTTCGGGATGGGGGGTGGTGACGCCGTAGCGTTTTTCGATTTGGTGTAGAGTGCTGTGTATGACGTATCTACCGCACATGGAGCAGGGGGTTTTTTGAGTGATGGGGGATTTGGCGGAGTGGTGTAGGTGGCATGCTGGCGGCTTTTTTGAGGATGTGTGGGCCGTATTTGTTGCGGAGGGCGTCGACGGCTTGGTAGAGGCGCGTGGTGCGGAGTCGGTCGTCGAAGAAGTCGAGCTGGCAGGTCTGTGGGATGAGGTCGCCGAAGGCGATGCCGAGCATTCGGATGCCCATGCGTCGGGTGTAGAGCTTGTGGAGCAGGGCGGTTGCTACGGGCAGAATTTCTTCGTCGAAGGCGGTGTAGGGCACTTTGGTCTGTTGGGAGAAGGTTCGGAAGTCGGCGTAGCGGATTTTGAGGGCGATGCGGCCGGTGTACATGCCGAGTTGGCGGAGTCGGTAGGTCAGCTTTTCGACGAGGGCGGAGAGGGCGGAGAGGAGGGAGGGGAGGTCGAGGAGGTCGTGGGGGAAGGTGCGTTCGGCGGAGAGGGATTTGCGCTGGCTGTGGGGTGTGACGGGGCGGGGGTCGATGGCGTTGGCTCGTTCCCACAGGAGGCGTCCCCACTTTCCGAAAGCCGTTTGGAGAGCGGAGGGCGGCATTTGCTGGAGGGTGTGTATGTGGCGTATGCCCATGGTGGCGAGGGTGCGGTGGGTTTTGGGGCCTACGCCGGGAATTTTTTGCACGGGCAGGGGCGCGAGAAAGGGTTTTTCCCGTCCGCTCTGGACATAGAGCTGGTTGTTGGGCTTGGCTTCGCCCGTGGCGATTTTGGCCACGCTCTTGTTAGTCGACAGGCCTACGGAAATCGGCAGGCCCGACTCTCGCAGGATGCGCTTGCGCAATCGCGTGGCCCACTTCCAGCAGCCGTAGTAGCGGTCTAAACCCGTCAGGTCGGCGTAAAACTCGTCGATGCTCGCCTTTTCCAGTACGGGCACTTCTTCTTCCAATATGGAGGTGATGAGTCGGGAGTAATAGCTGTAATCTGCCATGTTTCCGCGTATGAAGACGGCCTCGGGGCACAAGCGCCTGGCCAGCTTGAGCGCCATGCCCGAGTATACGCCAAAGCGCCGCGCCTCGTAACTGCACGAAGCCACTACGCCGCGCTCTAAAGCCCCACCCACAATCACGGGCCTACCACACAAGCGCGCATTCTTCAAACGCTCTACCGATACAAAAAACGTATCTAAGTCCAGGTGCAATATCGCTCGCTCTGTCATGTTGCAAATATACGAAAAAATGGAAATATTCCAATTTTTGGAATAACTGGTAGTCTGCCTTTCGGGTGGGGAGAGGTTTGTATATTTACAACAAAAAGCATGACAACGCTCAAACCCGGCATGGAAGCACCTCACTTTGAGGGGATTGATCAAGACGGCAAGCCCGTGCGATTGGAGGACTATCGCGGCAAGACGGTGGTGTTGTACTTTTATCCCAAGGACATGACGCCCGGCTGTACGGCAGAGGCTATCAGCTTGAAGGAGGGATACGATCAGCTTCGCAGTCGCGGCGTGGAGGTCCTCGGCGTCAGTCCGGATCCTCCTGAGAGCCATGTGAAGTTTATTCAAAAGCACGATCTGCCCTTTCGGCTCATCGCCGACATGGACCACAAGATTGCGGAGGCCTACGGCGTATGGGGCAAGAAGAAGTTTATGGGCAGGGAATACATGGGCGTACATCGCACGACCTTTATCATCGACCCGGAAGGCAAGATCAGCCACGTGATCACGAAGGTCGATACGAAAAACCACGCCGAGCAGGTGATGCGCCTGCTGGACGAGGCGCAGTAGGTCAATCGATGCGGTACAGCTCAAAGGCGGTGGAGCTGCTATCGACGTTGTGGTAGCGCATGCGGACGAATCCATACTTGGGGTGGAAGTAGAAGTCGGCGCTGCAGGTGTGGCCCGTGCCGTAAGCGCCGATACCGCGGATCCAGTGGCAGCGCAATTTGCCCAGATGTGGGGTATTGAGCAATACTTTGCCGCGGTTGTAATAGGTGAATCGTCCGACGAGGAGGCCTTTGGGCCAGGCGATGAGTGCCGTGTCGGAAAAGGAGTGGGCTATCAGCCTGCGGTCGGCCCACTTGCGGATACTGTCGAGGGGGAACTTCACATAGGGATACGGGCTGAATTCGAGCACTTTGAAGTGAAAGCTGCGCGGTGGTGTGAGGTAGATGTTGCGCGCATTTTCGACCAGAGCGACGAGTTCTACTTGCTGGATGGGGCCCTGGTCGGTGAGGTATTCGTAGGCCGCCACCGACACCTTTGCGTTGGGAAAGGCTTGGTTAAACGAATTGGGTGAGGACTGCACCACCATGCGCACTCCCGTGGGGCTCATCGCCACAGGATCGTCGCCATCTACCCATCGCCAATCGTCTAAGGCGTTCCAGTCGAGTACTTCAATCCATCGCACTCTGCCCTCTTTGTCCCTATGTTGAATCTCGTAGTAATAGCTCTTGCCAATTGGGTAAAGCGTATTGTCGGCGTTGAAGCGGTTGGGATCGTTGGCATCGGCAGGGGTTTCGTAGTAGACTTCTCTTAAAAACGGATCCTCAATGGGGTCGACTGTCACTACGGGGTCGCTTTGCGCATTCGAGGCGGAGGTCGACCTCGTGCCTGCACGCTCTCGACACTGGAGCGTAAAAATCAGAAAAGTACTGAGCAGAAACAGCTTCCCGATAGCAGTCGATTTGTTCATTGGACGATTGTTTTCATAAAATTGCGGATCTCTTCCAAGTGTATGAAATCGTTGTTCAAAGGTAATGCACCCACCATTTCATACAAGTAAAATCGCCTTCGAATGCCCAAACCAAACATCTGTGGAGGCATGGGCAAATGCCGTATTGTCTCACAAAATACGAAAAAAATGCGCCCACTTGTAACATTTTAGTGATGGCAGGCATCTATAGAATAGAGAGATTTTGAAGTGAGTCCCATGCGAGGTAGGATATTGCAGCGAGGGATTGGAAAAATATCGATAACTTTGTACAATCCATAATGGAGTATGATGAAGCGATTACTACTGACCTTGGTATTTACGGCGGTGTTGTGGGTAGGGCTTTGGGCGCAAAGCACAGCCCTTGTACTGCTAAATGATGATCCCGACACCATCGTATACGAGATCAGTGGAGCGGTCTATGATAGCAGGGACATTTCGATCTACGCGGTCAATGTCGGTCAGGAGCAATTGAAAGTGCTCTGGAAGGTCGTCGATGTGTCGGTACCCGATGAATGGGGTTTTGTCATCTGCGACAACAATTTGTGTTATTCGGAGGGTGTGAATGTATGTCCGGAAGATGCACCCAATGTGTTGAATCGAAACGATACTTTGAAGGTGAAGATGACGACGCTCAACAAAGGGGTGCCGGCAACGGGTGTGTATGATTTTATCGTGTTCGACAAGGCCAATCCATCGATATCGGATACCGTACGCTTGGTCATCATAGCCAAGAAGACGGTGCGTACGACGGGGGTTTTGCGCGCGCCGTCTGTGGGCGTGTTTCCCAATCCGGCCACGGACTATTTTTATCTGAAGGGTAGTGCGGGTGCTGTCCACACCATTGAATTGCTGAATATCGTTGGGGAGCGGTTGCGACTCTATCGAACAGATCAAAACGCGTTTTACATAGGAGATCTCCACAACGGCGTGTATTTTGTGCGGTTGAGAGATGCTTCGGGCAAGCTCCTGCGCGTCTTGCGCTTGCGCAAAAAGTGATGCGTCAGCGGCGGTTAGGGAGCGGCTATTTTTCCAGAGCTATGGCTGTATCGAGCACCTGTCGCGGAGTGTAGCACGTTGATCTGGCCGTACCAGCGCAGGTACCCCATTAATGCGAAGATGAGGGCTTCTTTATACTTGACGAGGTAGTCGTCGGGGATGTCGATGGTGCAGTTGGACAGTGCGCGGATGCGTTTGATCAGGAAGGTGTTGAATGCGCCGCCGCCTGTGATGAGCATTTTTCCGCTTTTGGGACACGCGCGGGCAATCTGGCGAGCGATGTGTTCGGTTGCGGTGCGCAGGGCATCGTGGGGGTGGATGGCCTCCGCATCGGGTAGGAAAAAGTGTTGCTCGACCCATTCTCTCCCCAGGGACTTAGGCGGTGGCAACTGGTAGTACTCCAGTTGTTCCCAATGGCTCAGCAGATCGGGTACGATTTGACCCTTTTCGGCGAGCGATCCTTCTCGGTCAAAGGGTTGGTGTAGGAGTTGGCTGTAGTAGTTGAGGACGAGATTGCAGGGGCAGATGTCGAAGGCGATGCGTTGGCCGCTGTCGTCATCGAAAGACACATTGGCGATTCCTCCCAGATTGAGGCAATAGTGGTAATCACCGAAGAGCAGGACATCTCCAATCGGCACGAGCGGGGCACCCTGGCCACCGAGCTTGACGTCCTGGGTTCGGAAGTCCCATACGACGGGCCGTAGGAGAGCTTTGGCCATGGCTGCTCCATTGCCAATCTGGAGGGTAAAAGCGCGTTCGGGCTGGTGAAATACGGTATGGCCATGGCTGGCGATGAGATGGAGATGGATGCCTGTGGTGTGGATGAAATCGCGCACGGCGTCGATGGCGAAATCCGTCCAAGTGCGTTCGGTCTGGCGGATGACTTCGTCGGATTGGTGGATGATGTCGTTGAGCGCTTGGTGTAAGCTTGGGGGATAGGGGCGTGTTTCGGCATGGAGGATTTGAAAATGGAGTGCGTCGTCTTGTGGGGTAAACTGCACGGCTGCCAGATCTATGCCGTCCAGTGAGGTGCCCGACATGATACCCAAGACCACGAGTGGGTCGAGGGCATCGAGCTGGAGGAAATCGGCGGGTTTCATCGCTATGGCTCTTCGAGTGTGTCGGCGATGGTGAGGACGGCTGCTGCCAGTTTGCGCTGGGACATTTGCAGGAGGGTATGAGCAATTTGATGGAGGGCACGTTTACGGCTTTTGGTGCTTTGGTCGGATTGGAGGGCGCGCTGCACGTCGGTGCGTTGGCGGGCACGGCTGATCCAGCTCGCATCGGGCCAGGCTGTCAGACCGGCCAGCAGTCCGATGTCGTTGGCGGTGAGCACATCGCTTGTTTTGACCGAGTCGGGGAGGGCGTCGTAGCCGATGACGAGTTGGGTGACGGGTTGGACGACGGTGTAGATGGCCTCACCGCTGCAGCGCACGTAGTAGGAACGTCCCATGCGTCCCATCAGATCGATGCGGTGTGGGTCGATGCGTCCACGGTGGTCGATGATTTGAGGGTCGATGTGCATGCGCAACACGCGGCAAAAGACGAGATTGCCGGCACCGCCGTGCTCGCCGAGGGGGCGTATGTCGAACACTTCGCATTCGAAGTGTACGGGCGACTCTTTTACGCGTGGGGGGCGTACCAGATCGGAGGGGATGGGAGTGAAGCCGGCCTTTTCGAATTCGTTGACTTGGGGAGGAAATTCGACGGAGGCCACCGCCATTTTGCGCACCATGGAGTACGTGACGACATTGATGACACATTGACGCGTCGCTTCGATGTTGTGGAGGGTGTCTTTTGTCGTATTGTCTTGTACGCGTCGGTTGGAGGAGAAGATCAGCACAGGGGGGTTGGAGCTAAAGGCGTTGAAAAAACTGTACGGGGCGAGGTTTGGGGTGCCGTTTTCGTCGATGGTACTGACAAATGCAATGGGGCGCGGAGCGACGCTGCCGAGGATAAACTGATGGAAGTCAAAGGTCGGTATGGTGCCGGGATCGATTTTTTTCATAAAATGAGTAATTTTACCGCAAAGGTAGAAAATGCAATTGTTGCGCATAAATAGCGTCGAGTGATAGTGGGGCGATCGCTTAGAGAAAAGTGTGGTGTAGAGAGGCTTCAGTACGCGAGTGGTGGCATACTTGAGGCCGGCGTCGACGAGGCGGGCAGAGGGGCTTTGGCGGGTCCGGTAGTAGCGGCGGCGGTCATCTTGCCGGAGGATTTTCCCCTCGTTGCGCTGCGCGATTCGAAAGCCATGACGGCGGAAGAGCGGCTGCACTGGCGAGCAATCATTTGTGAAAAAGCCATAGCCTGGTCGATTGGCGTTGCCAGCCCTGAAGAAATCGATCGACACAATATCTTGCAGGCATCGATGCTTGCCATGCATCGCGCCCTTGAGAGGTTAAACCCGCGGCCGCAGCACGTGCTCGTCGACGGTCACTATTTCATACCATGGATTTTTATACCCTATACGACGGTGGTGGGTGGTGATAGTCGATATGGGAATGTTGCAGCGGCTTCAATCTTGGCGAAGACCTATCGCGACGAGTGGATGTGCAAGCTTCACGAGCGCTATCCGCACTATCGATGGGATGAAAACAAGGGATATCCCACGAACAGCCATCGACAGGGGATTCGCCGACACGGGCCCAGCCCGTATCACCGCAGGAGTTTTAAGCTGTTGTAATCGAGTGATTCCATTGCGATGTACCTGGTGTGTGTCGAGGGGCGAGTGGGAAATGCTATCTTTGTAACATGGGTAAGGAGGTCTACGCACATATGCAGTCGCTGCGTCGAGCGGGGAAGAAGGCCATGGCTGTGCTGGTAGATCCGCAGAGTGCTTCGGCCGGTCGTGTTGGAGAGCTCGTTGATCGGTGTTTGCGCCATGGTGTTGATTATTTCTTTGTGGGGGGGAGCTTGGTGGCCCCTGACAGGATGCGCGCGTGTGTGCGGGCCTTGAAGAGGCAGGAGGAGATACCTGTGGTATTGTTTCCGGGCAGTGTATTGCAAGTGGATGAGGGGGCAGATGCGCTTTTGTTGCTCAGTGTCATTTCGGGCCGCAATCCCGACTTGCTCATTGGCAGGCACGTCGAGGCAGCGCCGATGCTGGAGCACGCGGAGTTGGAAATCATTCCCACGGGATACCTCTTGATCGATGGAGGCGGCCCTTCAAGTGTGATGTACCTTTCGAATACTGTGCCCCTCCCTCGGGACAAAGCGGAATTGGCGGCTTATACGGCTTTGGCGGGACAGATGCTGGGGTTGAAGTTGTTGTATCTCGAGGCGGGAAGTGGTTCGATGGCTCCTGTGCCGGAGGAAGTCATCCGGCAGGTGCGGCGCAAGACGGTCCTACCCTTGATCGTTGGAGGCGGCATCCGCACGGCTTCTCAGGCTCTCCGCATTGCACGGGCAGGTGCGGACATCGTCGTCGTGGGCAATCTCCTCGAGCGCGAGCCCGAAGCAGTCGATGCCCTTGCCGAAGTATTACACAACTACACTGTTTCGTTTGAAAGTTGAATGATTTGCCTATGAAGGAGCGACAGACTGTGGAGGGGCGCGTGTACAAAGCCACGGGGAGTTGGTATACGGTGCGCATCGATGGGACGGATACGTACATACAAGCGCGTATCAAGGGAAAATTTCGCTTAGAAGGCTTTCGGCTGACCAATCCTGTGGCGGTGGGAGACCGCGTGGTCGTCGAGCGCGTCAGCGAGGAGGAGGGGGTGATTAAGGAAATCTTGCCGCGAAAAAACTACGTGGTGCGCCAGTCACCGCGCAAAAAGTACCACTTGCACCTCATCGCTGCCAACATTGATCAGGCCGCATTGATCGTCACCATTCGCTATCCCAATTTAAAGCCCGGCTTTATCGACCGGTACTTGCTCATGACCGAGCCCTACGAGATCCCCGTGCTCATCGTGTTCAACAAGAGGGATCTGTACGACGAGGAAGATCTCGAGGTCTATCAATACTTGTCGGAAATCTATACGGACATCGGGTATTCGACTATGTTGATCTCGGCGCGAACGGGTGAGGGAGTGGAAGAATTTAAGGAGGCCTTAAAGGGGAAGATCACGCTGCTCGGCGGCCAATCAGGCGTGGGCAAATCGACCTTGATCAATGCCATTGCGCCGGGGCTCAATTTGAAGACCCGCGAGTTGTCGCGCCACACCGGCAAGGGGCAGCACACGACGACCTTTGCCGAAATGTTCGATCTCGACTTTGGCGCTACCATCATCGATACGCCGGGCATTAAAAATCTCAGCTTCAATCATCTGGATCCCCAACACGTGACAGACAATTTTCGGGAAATCTTTCGCTATGCCCAGCAGTGCAAGTTTAGCAATTGCACGCATCGCAACGAGCCCGCTTGTGCCGTTAAAAAAGCCGTTGAAGAAGGCAAAATCAGCGAACTCCGCTACGTCAATTACCTCACCATACTCGAAGAAGTCGAATCCCAAAAGGCCTGGGAGCGCCTCGATGATATGTAAGTGGTACGCACTGGCAAGAGGCCCAAGATTTCATACGCTCAATCGTTTTATTTTATTTAGAAAACAAATCGCTTGTATTCGACGGTGTAAATACCTATCTTTGCAATTTCGTTTGTCTGGATAGATGTGCAGGTTAGTAGGAGTGTAGCGCGAGCACGTATAACAGAAACTCTAAAAAACATCCGAATATGTCGATCATTCCCGTAAACCGAGTGTCGTACGAAGAGCTGGAAGAGCTGATCAACAGCTTATCGGTCCGCAAGATCCAGATGATTTCCAACATATTCAAGGGCCTTGCACATCCGCTGCGTCTGCACATCATCAAGTTGTTGTTGAAGCATGAGGCCCTTACGGTGACTGATCTACTGGAGCAGATGGACGTCGAGCAATCCCTGCTTTCGCATCACTTAGCCATTTTGCGGCGTATTGGGGTGTTGGAGTCACACAAGCAGGGGCGCAATTTTTTCTATCGCATACGCGAGCCGCGCATCATCGAGCTACTCTCCTGCATGGCCCATTGTACGTGTTTCAACGACTGAGGGCAGCTAATCCCTTTTTTGTGGACGGTCCTACTCGGCACGAAGAGTGTGCGTGCTTACGCGCCGGGGCTCGAGCTTTTGATACGCATTATGGGGTCTTGCCGTATGAAATGGTGGGCGGTGTTCGAAACGCGGTAGTGTGGAGCCTTTAATGAAGGGTTTTGGGTGAGGGGGGATAATTGTTTTGTTTTTTATTGATTGAGCCATACGTGTCGCGAGCCAGTTTATGAATATGATATAGATGACATTTATGAATAGCCCTTGCATTGGTGGTTGGAAGAGGGGCCTTTAGCATGGAGTGTATTTTGTGATCACGGTGAATTATGCTCTAAGACTGATATTAAAGCAACGCCAAAGAGAAATTAGAGAAGTTACGACAAATATTCATCGGATGATGGGTAATTTAGGGTAATAGTAGCATCTGTGTTGTATTGCATGTGTTTGGTAGCTTAACTATGGCTTTGCTATCAAAGGCGTACACAAATAAGAGGCGAAGCGTTTCAATCCTCTCCCCGTTGACTTAAAAGGAGCTACAGTTAGGATGCCGGTAATATTCTAAATGTGAAAGTCTTTGAAAAAGGTGAATTAAGGATAAATACAGAGTTCTATATCTCATAGTTCTGTGCACGGTTTGCAGTTTGTAGGTGCGTTTGACGAGGAGTTGCACTGCATATCCTTCCCGTGTAGGATTTTTAGAGCCAAACGGATTTGTTTTTTGGCGGATGTGATCTTACTCGTGGACTAATAAGACGGTAGCAACATCTGTCATTGGGGGCGGCGACTTCTTTTTGTGGAAGGACACACAGGTATCTTCAAGGCACGAGGGCGAATTTGGATGCCACGTTGAGAGACTTTTCTCATACTGGAGCTCGATTTGATGTGCACATTACCTCTACCTTTGGGAGGAATCCAATAGTAATCCCAAGGGGGACAGTTGTGTTCCTTCCTCCACTTTTCTGTTCGGTCGAATTTGTCAATGATATTTTTTACCTGTCCAGTTTCTACTCTATGTATTTCAATAGCGATGAATTTGATTTGGTCTCCGCTTGGATAGACAACCAAGTAATCGAAGAGGCCATATTCAATGCATTGATCTAATTTGATGCTGCAGATAGTAAAATGTTTCTCTACTTTAACGCAAACTTTATCATGTTTTTGAAAAGCTCTGCGATGGAGATCTACACATTTCGGATTACGCAGGCAAGGGCAATCGTCCAGCCATTCGCATAAGGGATCGGTCTTTTCATCTACTTGAGGATGTAGATCTTTCCTCTTACCACCCATTAGTACTTTGCGCTTCGTATTGTTGTTGACGGATGGACTGGACAGCCTCACTAACGATATTACTGGCTCGATCCGAGATACTGAGCAGGCCTCCCCATCCCTCGATGGCGGGGTTATCCAGATCTTCTAATTTTGTTATATCGTCGATAATAGTCTTTCCGTTAGGTAATGACTGGAAGTAGTGGACATGGATGCGCTTGGACGTCAGGTCTTGCACAAAGGAAATTAGCCAGGGTTCCTTTTTTATGTCAAAGAACCTACAAAACAAATCAAGTTTTTTGGACTCCTGGCTGACTTTAGCGATGTTGCGCAGTACCCAAATGGCATCCAGCGTTGTTGGCGAATGGGAGCTCAATAGTACGCGATAACCTCTTTTTAAGAGGAGTAGTATCAAGAGTAAAACATTGAGGTATCCGTGCGGATGCAGGCCCATTTCAGGTTCTTCAATGACCACATAATCATAGTTTCGCACTACTTTTCTTCCGGAGGGCATGAGCCAATATAGACCGATGAGAAGTGGCACAAATTCGCGTTGGCCGGTAGACCAACTCAGGAAAGACAGGTTGGTATTGGTGGCGTGGTTTAGAACGAGCAGCTTTCTCATACCTTCTTCACGATAGTATAAATTCCATCCTTTAAAGATGGCAGCATCCAGTTTTTTTCGCAATTGAGCATAAAAGCGCTTGGATGCTGGGAAGATCACATTGGAGTCTCTTTGACTTGCTCGGATTTTTTCGATAAGAGAGCGCATGGTTTCGCTAAAATGTCTAACCACAAAAGGGGTATCTACGCCAAAGCTACTAAAGTCTCTAAACCAACCATCGATCATGGTAAGTGTGCGTTGGGCTGGGATGTAAAACACCCGCTCTGTGGAGCTTCTCTTTTTCATATCATCGAATGAGAATTCTTCTCCTTTCCACTTGATCTGGGTATTCTCCTTTATGGGCACATTTCCCATGGGGTAGCCGAAATATAGCGACTGCAATTCTTCCTTTTCTTGTATTGAAAATCCTTTCTCGCTGAGTTTTTTCCGAACAAACTTGTAATCATGAATAAACTTGAAAAGTTCTAATAGCAGCGATTTTCCACTCGCCTGTTCTCCAACGAGCACCGTTAAATCACCTATGGTGATACTTCCTTCAACGATTTGTCCAAATGATGCTATTTCTAAAGTTTCTTTGGCCCTGCTACGCATTGTACTGAGATTAATGCTAAACAAAGCTATGAAAAAATGCGGGTAAACAAAAGGGAGGAGCCTTACCTGCTAAATCGATGCGTTCTTGTAATTGGTAGTAGGCGTGCTTACTTTAATTTTTTCTCATGAGTAATTGATTTACGAGATCATGCACAGACACCATGTACTGCTCTTAGGTATACCCATCACCACTACGAAATATCAACATCCGTCGTTGTCGATACAGACCTCACCACACACAAGCAAGGTGCAATCGAAGAGAGGAGTGCAACTACAACTCTCCGGATCGTCGGGATCGGTCGTACCACGACCAGAGCTCGAATCCGAGTTAGAAGCGTTATCGCAAAGACAAGATAGAATAATAAACAGCGTAAAGAGGCCCAGGAGTGCCAGGATTGCGAGGGTAATCAGAGCGAGGGCGCGTAGGAGTTCATTTAGGGCTTTTTCGCGGGATTTGTCTTTTTTATCGTCCGTTTTCGGCTTCAAAAGGGAATCGATGCCTGCTTTCCATTCGGCCCAAAGGCGGCGCGCCATAGTGCGGTATTTCCAGGCGGCGTAGAGATTGGCGGATACCCAGAGGACGAGCATCCACGGCAGCAGTGTGAGCCAGCTCGTCGGGGAATGCACAGTGGTAGTACTCTCTTGAACAATCCATGTCACATACGCTGCATGGAGTTGCCAAGATGCGGTGAGGAGGATTGCGATGCTCGCAGCGATGGAGAGGGCTTGAATGCGTCGGGAGGCATGCAGACCAGCTGGTGCTGGAGCTATGTGGTAATTACATGCGGAGGTAGCTGTGGAGCGGTATTGCGAGGTAAAGTCGAAGCGCTTGAGGAAATATTGTACGACTTGGTCGGGGAGATGCAGTGCTCGGATGACGCTGGCGAGCTCGTCTTGGGCCTTTTGGACGTAGTGCAGTGCCTTGTGCTTGTCGGTGATGTGTTGAGTGCTGTGGGTAAAGGCGTTGAAGCGTTTGCGGCGCAGGTCGTCTTCGATGTCTTTAAAGGCATCGGCGAGGTAGAGCCATCTACCGAAGGCCCTGCCCAGCTGGTCGAGCACAGTGGCTTCCAGTGGAGTTTGGGCTAAGGCGCCCGCCACGCGCACAATGGTGCGGCAAAGTGCTTCGGTGGGGCCGGCGTATTCGGTGACCGACAGGGTCATGGATTCGAGTCTCCACTGGGCGTGGAGATAATCTTCCCACAGCTGGTGAGGCAATCCCTGGAGGGCGAGATTGTCGATGGCTCGTTGGATGTCTGATTCCATAAGTTTGGAAAAGTGCCGTACCCAAAGATGATCGCCATCGCGCTCGGCGTCGAGCCGTTTGAGGTGGAGAAATACCAGATGGAGATCGGCGATCAAGCGATGCAAGGGGCTAAAATCGCTGCTCTTAGGTATAGAGAAGCAGAGCCCGTTGTTGTACCTATGCGGTGGGGCAGTGTGGTGGGCGGTCAAGATTTCACCTAATAAGACGAGGTCAAAATTGAGGAGCAGTCGGCTCCACAGACCGTGATGCCGATGGAGGCACTTGCAAGTCCCGCAATACCAAGGCCGATGATGTCGGAAGAAGAGTTCCGTATTGCGGTGTCCCCGAGTGTTCGAGATACCTAACATAGTGCGTGGTTTAAAATTTGTAGCAATAATAGCAATTTTTTTGAAATTGTACCACAACTACGAAAACTCTGGCGTTTATACTTGTGATGGCAAAACCAATTTATATCAGCAGCGATGAGTGAGGAGCAGAACATTACCGCATTAGCGCGGGCGGGTGCAGAATCTGTTGCATCAAATGGTCGGTATGTGCCGCGACATCACGTGCGCATTGTGACGGCAGCCTCGCTGTTTGACGGTCACGATGCTGCGATCAACATCATGCGGCGGATCATGCAAGACACCGGTGCCGAAATCATACACCTCGGTCACAATCGAAGTGTGGGTGAAATCGTTCGGGCGGCCATTCAAGAGGATGTACAGGGCATTGCGGTGACCTCGTACCAGGGTGGGCACATGGAGTTTTTTAAGTACATGTACGATTTACTGCAGCAGGAGGGTATGGGGCACATCAAGATCTTCGGTGGCGGTGGGGGAACGATTTTACCGCAGGAGATTGAGGAGCTGGAGTCGTACGGGATTGTGAAGATTTATTCGCCCGACGATGCGCGCAAGATGGGCTTGCAGGGGATGATCAATCACCTGATGATGGAATGCGATTTTCCGTTGGGGGTGGAGCTGTTGGATGAGCCTGAGCGCGCCATGGAGGGCGATGAGCGGGCGTTGGCGCGGCTCATCACGGCTCTGGAAAATTATCCCGATCGCCATGGACATTGGATAGAGGAATATCGCCATCGGGCGGAGCGCTCGCTGACGCCGGTGCTTGGGGTGACGGGTACGGGCGGATCGGGAAAGTCGTCGCTCGTCGATGAGTTGATACGTCGGCTGTTGATGGACTTTGAGGAGCTTCGGATAGCGGTGTTGTCGGTTGATCCGACGCGGCGCAAGCGCGGTGGAGCTTTGCTGGGGGATCGGATACGGATGAACAGCATCTTTCACGAGCGCGTCTATATGCGATCGATGGCCACGCGGCAGGCGCATCTGTCGATATCGCAGGCCACTGCTTCGGCGCTGGACGTGTTGAAGTCGGCTGGATTTGATCTCATCGTGTTTGAGAGCAGCGGTATCGGCCAGTCCGACACGGCCATAGTCGATTACAGTGATCTATCGCTCTATGTGATGACGCCCGACTTTGGAGCTGCTACGCAGCTCGAAAAGATCGGCATGTTGGACTACGCCGACATTGTAGCCATCAACAAGTTTGACAAACAGGGTGCGGAAGATGCGCTCTTTGCTGTGCGCAAACAATACGCGCGCAATCATCAGATGTGGGATGTCGACCTTGAGACCCTGCCCATCTTCGGCACCATTGCTTCGAAATTTAACGATCCCGGCGTCAATGCCCTGTATTACCACCTGCTCGAAACACTGGGCAAGAAGACGGGAAAGCCTTGGAAGTCTCACCTTCAGCTGCCGGTAGAGCGTTCGAAGATGCACTACATCATACCGCCCGAGCGGGTGCGCTATCTATCGGAGGTGCGCAGCACGATTGACCGTTACGACGCGTGGGTCGACGAGCAGGTGAAGCTCGCTCGTCAGTGGCAGTACTTTGCCGGGGCAGCTGATGCGCTGCGCAAGGAGGGTGTGGAGTCCGAGCTCGTCCGACACCTCGAGCAGAAGGCCCGGGAGGTGCGCCGCAAGATGGACCCTCACTGCGTGCGCTTGATCGAAGAGTGGCCGCAGAAGAAGGCGCGCTATGCGGCAGAGGAGATGTCGTATACGGTACGCCATCGGACGGTAAAGGTGCAGACGCATACGGAGACTCTTGCGCACACGCGTATTCCCAAGGTCATCTTGCCCGACTATGAGGACTGGGGGCAGATACTGTGGTGGCAGCTGCAGGAAAACGCGCCGGGGGAGTTTCCCTACACGGCGGGTGTGTATCCCTTCAAGCGGACGACGGAGCTGCCGACGCGCATGTTTGCCGGCGAAGGCACGCCTGAGCGCACCAATAAGCGGTTTCACTATCTGTCGGGAGGACTGCCTTTTAAGCGCCTGTCGACGGCCTTTGATTCGGTGACGCTTTACGGCGAAGACCCCGATGAGCGGCCCGACATCTACGGCAAGATCGGCAATTCGGGCGTGAGCATTTGCTGTTTGGACGATATGAAACGGTTGTACTCGGGCTTTGACCTGACGGCGCCCAATACGTCCGTGTCGATGACCATCAACGGTCCGGCAGCACAGATGCTGGCCTTTTTCTTCAACACGGCCATCGACCAAAATTGTGAAAAGTACATCCGCCAGCAGGGATGGGAGGACAAGGTTGAAGCAAGGCTACGGGAGAAGTACGACGATCGCGGACTGCCTCGCCCGCTGTATCGGGCCCCTCTTCCGGAGGGCAACGACGGGCTGGGGACGCTCCTGCTCGGTGTCACGGGCGATGAGATATTACCTGCTGAGGTGTATGAAAAGATCAAGGCCGACACCTTGCGCGTCGTGCGCGGCACGGTGCAAGCCGACATCCTCAAGGAGGATCAGGCGCAAAACACCTGTATCTACGGCATCGACTTTTCGCTGCGGCTCATGGGCGATGTGCAGGAGTATTTCATACAAAACGAGGTACGCAATTTCTATTCGGTATCGATATCGGGATACCACATTGCGGAGGCGGGAGCCAATCCCATTACGCAGGTGGCCTTTACTCTGGCCAATGCCTTTACCTATGTGGAGTACTATCTCTCGAGGGGCATGCACATCGACGATTTTGCGCCCAACCTGTCTTTTTTCTTTTCCAACGGCATGGATGCGGAGTACGCTGTTATCGGCAGGGTGGCGCGGCGCATTTGGGCCAAGGCCATGAAATACCTCTACGGGGCCAATGAGCGGAGCCAAAAGCTGAAATACCACATTCAGACCTCTGGGCGAAGCTTGCACGCTCAGGAGATCGAATTTAACGACATACGCACCACGCTCCAGGCCCTGTATGCGATTTACGACAATTGCAACAGCCTGCACACCAATGCCTATGACGAGGCCATCACCACGCCCACGGAGGAGAGTGTGCGACGTGCGATGGCCATACAGCTCATCATCAACCTCGAATTGGGTTTGGCCAAAAACGAAAATCCGCTACAAGGGTCGTTTATTATCGAGCGCCTGACGGAGCTGGTCGAAGATGCCATCTTGCGGGAGTTTGACCGACTTACGGAGCGCGGCGGCGTACTCGGTGCCATGGAGCACATGTATCAACGCAATAAGATTCAGGAGGAGAGCCTCTACTACGAGCGGTTGAAAAACAGCGGCAAGCTACCGGTGGTCGGGGTCAATTTCTTTCTCTCGAAGGAGGGCTCCCCCATCATCATTCCCGAAGAGGTCGTGCGGGCCACCGAAGAGGAAAAGCGCATGCAGATCGAAGGCGTGCGACAGCTCTACCGCGCCAATGCCGATCGCGCTGAGCAGGCGCTAAACGCCCTCAAAGATGCTGCAGTGCGCTACGAAAACATGTTTGCTGCCCTGATGGAAGCCGCAAAGTACTGTTCGCTCGGTCAGATGACCCATGCCCTATACGAAGTAGGCGGTCAGTATCGTCGAAATATGTGAGATACCTACGTACGCCTGTCCATCGACGTGGCGTTATTGCCCCGTGTGTAGTATTTCATTGTTGTATGAAATGGTGAAGCCATGGGTGTGAAAAGAATCGTGTTGCATTTCGTCTCGGTGTTCGTGCTCTGGAGTTGCGGCTCTCTTGGATCCTTTAAGGAGGAAGCGGAAGAGTTCAACATCTTTCCGGTGAGCTATGACCTGCAGATTGGGGAGAAGATGGCCGAAGAGATCGCTTCCAATCCGAAGAAGTATCCCATGCTATCGCCCTATCGAAATGTGCGTCTCTATGCCATGGTGCAGGCAGTGGTGGATAGCATTTTACAGAGCACGGCCATCCAGCATAAAAAGGAATTTGTGTGGAAGGTGCATATTTTAAAAGACGACAGCATCTTAAACGCTTTTGTCACGCCGGGGGGATACATCTACGTTTACACGGGGTTATTGAAGTCACTGGAGGGGGAGCATCAGCTGGCGGGAGTGTTGGCGCATGAAATTGCGCATGCGGATCGGCGTCATGCCACGCGGCAATTGACCAAGGTGCTGGGCGTAGACATCTTACTGCGGGTGGCGCTATCACGTCTACAGAAGGGCACGGAGTGGCGTAGCGATGTCCGAAAGATTACCGAAGCACTCATCGGGCTCAGCTTTACGCGTGCCGATGAGCGCGAAGCCGATGCAAAGGCGGTAGAATACCTCTGTCCGACGAGCTATCGCGCCGATGGCATTGCCGAATTCTTTCAGCAACTGTATGATCAACCTCAACCCCCTGAGTTTTTGAGCTCACACCCCCATCCGAAGAAGCGCGTCAAGAATGTGCGCGCGCTCCACAAAAAACTCCAGTGCAAGGGCAAGCAGACGTATGCCGAGCGGTACAGTCAGCTCAAAGCACTCTTGCCACGCCCATGAGTTTATTTCCTTAGGCGAAAGCGGACAGGTTGGCCCGGCCTCTTTTGCGCGAAGTGGGAAAGGGCAGTCCCCTCTACGATGAGCACACGAGCATACCCTCCTGTGGTGGGGCCGTCGCGCATCATGACGATGAGCTGTCCGGAGGGCGTGAGCTGGACGACGCCAGGGTGCATGGGAGCACTCCACGGCAAAGCCGATACCCCTTCGACAAGTCCATCGAGCCGATAGCCCACGCGATTGGATGAGGGGCTGACGACGAAGGCATGGGTGCGGAGGGCATTTTGCAAGCGTTTGGGTAGGGTTGGCCACTCGGGGCCGGGTGTCACCTCGATTTCTTCTGCCTGCCAAGGTGCATCGGGTATGCGCAGATAGGCGTGTTTGCGTGGGATGTAGGTGTTTTTGACGGGAGTAAAGGGAATTTTGGTCCCCCTTTGCCATCGCCATCGGGGATAGAGCGCTCCGTAGTAGCTTCGACTATTCAGTACTTCGGGGTAGTGAAAACCTCCTTCGATGGCCAGGTAGAGAAATCGCCCATCGTCAAAGCGATGGAGAAGGAGCACATCACCTTGCGCAGCTGCGCAAGTGGTGAGAAGTGGGACGCAGTGTCTGTTGATGAAATAGTGACCTCTGGCGCCACAAAGGGCAAATCGGGTTGGTGCATGAAATTGTAGCACAGCTGGCCCATCGGCTATTTCGAGTACGGGGGCATCTTTCGCATTGCCCAATACGGCGTTGGCAAGGGCGGCGCTCACTCGGTCCATAGGGCCACTGATGGGTATACCCCAGTGCTGATATCCGTATCTGCCGCCGTCCTGGATGGATAAGAGTATCGGGGGTCGAACGATTTCAATCATTGGTGAGTCTCGTTGAAAAGCTGTTGAAATTCGTCTCTGTCGATGGGGTGGAAGACGACCACATCGCCGGGCTGTAACAGGCAGGGAGGATCTCTATGAGGCCAAAAGATGCGTTGGGGCGTGCGCCCGATGATGTGCCAGCCACCGGGGCTTTGGAGTGGATAGATACCGCAAAACGAGGCCCCTATGGCGACAGATCCCGCGGGAATGCGGATGGAAGGGTTGGCTTTGCGCGGCGTGTGGAGCCGTGCATCCAAGCCCGTAAGGTACCCAAAGCCTGGCATAAAGCCGATAAATCCCACGCGGTACGTGCGACTGGTGTGTATCTGGACAAATTCCTCCAACGACAGTCCTTTCATGCGCAATAGCCCGGGCAGATCCGAGGCATATTCGAAGTCATAACACACGGGGATATGGTGTTCTGCAGTGCGGTGGACGTTTTTGGGAGAGAGGTGCTGGAGAAGGGTTTCGATGTGATGCGCTTTGTCGGGGAGAGATGTGCCATAAGGGAAGTGGATGGCAATTTCATACATGGTAGCAATCACATCGATGGCGCCGAGGGTTGCATCGCGGCGTAATGTGTGGGCAAGTGCCCAAATCAAAGGCAAGATGGGTGCTGGATCGTCGGTCTCAAAGCGCAGCAGTAGGGCATTGTTACCATAGGGAAGGATACGATGCGGGGGAGGATTATGCATGGGCATTCCATTGATCCAGACAGCGGCGCAAGCGTTGAGCGAGGGCGAGGGCATTGGGGTTGTCGCTGTGGATGCATAGGGTTTGGGCGCGTAGGGGCAGCTCTTCGCCTTCGATGGTTGTCACTTTTTGGTCGAAGACGATGCTTCGGCATTGTGCTTCGGCTTCGTCGGGTTGAGTGATGATGGCATGGGGGTGGCTGCGCGGTAGGAGTTTGCCACGGCGATCGTATCGCCTGTCGGCAAAGGCCTCTTCGCGAACGGTCAGGGTGCCGTGTGCCTGTTCAGCAAGGGCTGATGGTGATGGGGCGTAGAGCTCCCAGTCGTACGGATATTGGAGTAGGAGTTCCACCACGCAATGGGCTACGGCTTCGTCGTGCCATGCGGCGTGGTACAGAGCTCCGTGGAGCTTGACGTGGTTGGGGACGGCCTTGAGCTTTTCGCATACAGTGCAAAACAGGTCGAGCTGGCGAGCCAACGCCTGTGAGAGCTCTTGACAGGAGAGGTCCATGGGCACCCTACCGAAGTGCCGGCGGTCGGGGTAGGAGGGATGGGCACCGATTTTTAAGCCGTGCTCGAGGGCCAATGTGATCGTATCGGTGATGGTCTGCTCGTCGCCGTAATGGCCACCGCAGGCGATATTGCACGCATCGAAATAGGGCATGAGCACCCGCTCATCGGCATATCCCTCTCCCATGTCGCAGTTGAGTTCGATCTTCACGCCGTACGAGTATGCTCTACTTTAAAAAACGAACTATGCGGGGGTTTGTGTGTACGATCGAATAGACCGATCGTTGTACGATTTCATACGGATAAAATACTCCTTTCAAACGAGTTGCGGGGAGGGTGTGCATCAAGTAGAACGATTTCATATCGTACAGAGAATGGATTGATTTGCGTGGATCTTGCATTGGATGGTGTTTGACATGGGGCGAAGGGGTGATCGTGCAAGCGGAGTGGAAAAGTAGCTCAAGTGGTGTATCTTTATTGCGCACAAGGATGTCTATGCGCAGGATACTCGGGTGCTTGCTCTTTGGCCTTTGGCCTTTTTTGGTTGGCCTGACGGAGCTGGAGGGTCAGCTGCGGTGGGGACCTGTCGTGGGAAATGTGACGGACACGAGTGCGACGGTCAAGGTGGGCATTGCGGCTGAGGAGGCTGCTACGTTGGTGCTCTATCGAGATTCGTCTTGGAAAGAGGAGGTAGACGCAGTGGTTGCGCTGCCGGAGTATTTATTCGGAGACACGGCGTACACTTTTTCACTACGGGGCTTGGAGAGTGGGAGGCGGTATTATTATCGGATCCTTGCGGGTGGAGATACGGCTGTGGGGTCGCTGCGCACCTTTAGCGATGAGGGGGATAGCGAGTTTCGCATTGCGTTTGGATCGTGTATTGCTGTGGATTCGATCTTTGAGGGCATAGCTCGGTACGATCCCGATGTGACTCTGCTCCTCGGTGATTGGGGTTATTACGACGCGCAGCCCTTTGATCCGGAGTCTCCGTTTTACACATCGGATGATACGCTGTTGTTGAGGGACAGCTGGAGGCGACGGTTGACGATGCCCGTACTCCGCAGGTACATGGCCCATCACAACATGGCGTATGTGTGGGACGATCATGATTTTACCACGACCGATGCTGCGCGTGCGTCGGTACCGTGGTACGTGGTAGACAGTGTACGCGGCACAGTTGAGGTGCGGGTTGTGCCGTACAATGCGCATACGGTGCGCAATGCACTGAGGGCGTATCGGTACTATTTTCCGCATTATCCCTTGGTATTTGATGGGCAGTCGCTGACGCAGGTATTTTCCTTTGCTACGGGGACGGTGTATTTGCTCGACGTGCGGAGCAATCGCGACGTGCACGTGCGCGCCTTTGAGAAGCAGGGTAGTCGATGGACTTTTGATTCTACGATGGCGTTGTCGCTGTTGGGGGATACGGTGCATCGGTGGTTGAGGGAAGCACTGCGGGAGGATGCTCGCACGTGGAAGCCGATGTTTTCGAGTGTGGTGTTTAATCGCAAGTTGAGGCAGCTCATCGTACAGTTGCTCGCCCTGCAAGGTATTCGGCCGGAGTTGGCGGCGGTGGCGATGGGCATGGCGGATAGTTGGGCCGGCTTTGCCGTGGAGCAAGAGGCCCTATTGGAGTATATCGAACGCCACGATATCGCCAATGTGCTCATAGGTACGGGTGATATTCACAGCTCGGGCATGGACGATGGGGCCAATGCTGGGATTCCCGAGATCGTCGCGGGCAATCTTGGTCAGGAAAACTCAAGGCTCTTTTACCTGCTCGACAGCTTGACGGGGGGCAATGCCTCGCAGTACTGGAATGGAGGCGGTCAAGGGCTGGGCAATCGCAATTTCCGCTACGCCTTTGGGCTTCTGAGCTTCTACGGGGACGATTCGTGTCGGATGCAAATCATCGATATCAATCACCATGTCGTTGCCGAACAAGTGTTGTACGCAGAACGTCGAATCAGTGCTGGAAGGAATGTAGAAAGGCCAAAGCTCACTGTGTATCCCAATCCGGCGCGTGATTTTTTGTGGATAGTGGGAGAAAAGGTGTGGGAGTATGCGGAGTTGGTCACTTTATGCGGACAAGTCATTGCACGGGAGGTGCATTCTGTGATCGATGTGCGGGATGTGCCGGCCGGAGCGTACTTGTTGAAGGTGTATTGGGGGGATGGCATGACCATGCGAATGGTGATCGTACAGTGAGGGAGGAAATAGCTCAATTGACGTCGTTGAGACGCGCAAAGAAGTCGTATTTGTCCTTGTAACTGTCGACGAGCTCTTCGATAGCTATGTAAATTTTTGCTGAAATGGGATTGGGTTTATTGTCGTAAGGATAGAAGGCGTCGTTGAGTATCTTTTTCAGGCTGTCGTTTTTTCGGAGTTTTTTCAGGAGTATCCGTGCATTTTTGGAGAGGGATTTTTTACGTGGGGCATCTGGAGTGGGCAGGTGCCATCGCTTATAGAGGATTTTTCGAAGTGCTTTGCGGTCTTTTCCGTTGATTTTGGCTTTTTTGCATTTGTTGTTGACGGTGCTTCGTATGATGCGTTTGACGGTATTTTCCAGTTTGGGATAGAGGTAGTGCACGAATCGACGATCTCGGGGAGACAGGTCGCTGTATTCCTGCGGGTAGCGCGGTGTGCCGGTAAAAAAGGTGCGGATCAGCCGCTCTTTGATAACGTCGAGGGTCTTGTTGAGCTCGAGGAATTCGTCGTAAAAGACCACGAAGCAATTTCTCAGCATTTCCTCGATGGACAAGAGGAGTTCGAGCCCCTTTGGTGAGAGGTAGTGGATCGGCGCGTAGGGCTCACCGTCGGCATAGATGGTGTACAGGGCGTGGAAGGCGATTTTTTCATCCCAAGAGCCGAAGGGATAGGATTGAAAATCTTCTCTGTAATCGCGCTCAGCATCTTCCAAAATCACATATAGACCTGATTGCACCTTTGGCAAGGTATCGCGTATGGCTTCAATGTCTTCGGCATTGATAGTGCGAAGGAGTTCGAAGTTGAAGTCCTTGCGCAGAAATAGTGCAAAGACGGCGTAGTATTGTTCTATCAGGAATGTGCCCGTTCCTTTTGGGAAGATATTGCGAAGGGAATCGTAGAGATAGTCGAAGGTCGATTCGTGCAATTTGAGGAAGCGCTTGTATTCGTCGTAGTTGAGTTTAAAGAGGGGGATGAGCGTGTTTCCATTGACGAGGAAGTCCTTGAGCAGGTCACAGGGGCAGAGGGGGGCGATGGGTCCTTCAAGCCCCATTTTTTTGGCTTCTTCTTTGCATTGGCAGGTGTGCTGTAGGTAGTGCGCAATGGTGTTTTTGATGGAGGGGAGGAGCTCGTACGCATAAAACAGTTCAGGTCCGTAGAGCAGCAAGTTGTAGGTGGCTTTTAGGTCTTTGGGGTGGAAGATGATTTCTTCGTGGATTTTTTTGAGCTGTTCGTAGCGGTTGGATTGTAAGCGGGTCATCGCGTTTTGTCCTTTTTAAGTATTTAGGAGTTGTACGAGGCTTTTCATTCCCAGAAGGGTTGTGAATACAACGATTCCTCCGGCCAAGAGATGTTGTTTCCACCGCATGTTTTTCTTTTGTTGGCGCATGGTGTGGGCGAGCATCCACCACAGAAGGGCTGCGCTGAGGGGTAGGAGCAGGCCGTTGGCAAATTGTGCCATCTGGATGATGGCTATGGGGCGTGCGCGCGTGAGGAAGGCGGCCATGCCGACGAGGATGAGGGTCATCCATATCCATCGGCCGCGCCCGAGGAGAGGTTCTTCTTCCCAGCCGATTGCTTCGCCGACGACGATGGCGGCAGCTAACGGTGCTGTGGTGGCGGAGCTCAGCCCTGCAGCGAAAAGCCCTATACCAAACCAAAAGCTCGCTTGTGCACCTAAGAGGGGACCTAAGGCTAAAGCTAAATCTGCAGCTGATTCGATTGCTTGACCTTGCAGCGCCGAGGCGGCGATGAGTATGCTTGCAGAGATGATACCGCCAATGGTTATGGCGAGGTAGGTGTCCCTGCGCGCTCGATGGAGGGCTTTTTCGCCACTCCACTTGTGCGCAGCCAATCTCGAGTGGAGATAAAGGTTGTAGGGCACGACCGTTGTTCCCACAAGGGAAAGCACGATGGGAAGGCTTCCCTCGGGTATAGTCGGTACCAAGAGGTGGTACAAGAGCTGACTGATCGGCGGATGGACATACAGGGCAGTGACCGCAAAGGCTACTCCCATGAGAGCTACAATACCCATGAAAAGGCGCTCCATTTGCGAATAGCTGCCGTGCCACAGTAGTGTTACGGCTATAATGCCGACGAATAGGGCAAGGATGGGGCGAGGTACATCGATGGGGCCCAACGCATGTGCGATACCTTCCAGTCCCAACACGGCTCCACCGATATTGCCGGCCTCATAGGCGGCATTGCCAATGCAGATGGCTGTGATGATGAGTGTCAGAAGAGCTATTTTCGAAGGGCCGGGCAGTGAGGAAAGGCGAATGGCTGCGGCAAGCCCCTGCCGGCGGGCTATGCCGATGTGTGCCGCCATTTCTTGTAAGATTACTGTGGCTATTACCGACCAGAGGACGACCCACAGCAGCGAAAGGCCGTATTGGGCACCTGCGAGCGTGCAGACGGTGACGGTACCCGGTCCGACAAAGGCAGCGGTGACGACGAAGCCCGGACCCCAGTCCTGCCATTTCATACCCTCGAACTATTTCCTCATCCGTCGAGTAAGTTAGGGTATTCTTGAGATATGCCAGGATGCATTAGCTCCGCGCGCTGCGCTGCCTCCACCATCGAAAGACTTCCCAGGCTGCTGAGGCGAGCAAGAGGATGCCGAGCACCACATCGACGGTGTTCCACAGCTGTCGCCCCAGCTGGATTTTCACCAGGGGTTGAAACAGTACGGCAAGGCCACCGTACGCAATGGCTAGGTCTGTATTGGCCTGACTTTGCGCTTTATAAGCGAGGTAGACAAAGCCGACGGCGCATGCCCATCGGACGAAGTTATAAAACTCGTACGGATGGTCGCCCAGGCAAGCAAAGAGCAATAGGGCTAAAGCGATTTTGACGATCAGAGGAGCGTATTTCATGCGTTTTATTAAAAAAACAATCACCGAACCTTCGGCGTTGCACACAGTACAGCGTTTGAATTACGGGATTATGGATGACAGGGTTGTTTTTCGTTCGAGCGATGTCACCGATGAGCGGCTCGTAGACGAGGAGCTGCGTCGACGGGGCTTTGACACTTATGTATGGGCAGACGCGCCGGGAACGTATTATCCGGAGCATACGCATCCCTACCGAGAGGTGCGCTGGGTATTGG
>JALWKB010000035.1 GCA_026996805.1 Saprospiraceae bacterium
GCACGATTTTATCCCCAAAGCTGTAGGCAATGGCTGGCGCAAGGCGGAACGCTATGTTGTGGCGGCCACCGAAGTAGTAATAGATGCTCCACTCAACCGACAGGCGAATAAAAGTGCTGAGCTCGACTGAATCTCCACGCCAGTACAGCCGTGTAGGTATCAGCTCCTTTTGAAAGGTAGAATACCACAAGCTGTTGGTGAGGAGTATTTCCATGCCGCTCATTTCAAGACTACCCTTGCCCTTGTATAAAAATCCGAAGGGCCGGTGTTTGCCCAGATAGGAGTACTTCAGGGAGTTGAAAAACAACGAGGTCAACAGGTAATTGCCCAAAATGCTGCGGCGTTGAAACTCCCCGATGATAACGCTGTCGAAGAGTGTACCGGTGCGTTCACCCAAGTAAAAGGCCAACGCGCTCGTCCGTATTGCAAAGGCCGTTTGGTCGACCTTCCAGTTAAATCCCACATCTGCCTGGGCATTGAAGATGCGAAACAATCGCGGGTGAAAGATATTGTTGACGTTTATTTGCACTTCCGTATGAGCACGTTGTTGGAGGTGTTGGTAAAACCACGAGCTGATCAGGCGGCTATTGTAGAGCAGCCGCATGGTGCCCGGAAATTCGACATAGGTGGGGAAGCGCATCACATAACTGCTGTTGAAATAGAGGGAAAACACCCCGGGATAACTCGAATCACGCACAAAGGGCGAAAACTCGAGCTCGCCATCCAGGATAAAGCGCGAGTAAATGCCGCGATACCACAGATTGCGGTTCTCAAACGTGGTCGAAAGTCCTATCGTAAAACTGTTGGTCGATCGGGTGATGACACTGGAGGTCACTGTAGAATAGGCGATGTTGAAATCTGTTCCAAAGGCGTATTTCTTGTTTGGTGTCAGGAGAATTTCGTAATCGAGTAGAGGGGCGGGTGACCACCGAGGTGTCTTATTAATGCTGACGAAGTGGTAAGCGGAGAGATTGTTGAGTTGGCTGAAGGTGGCTTGTTCGTCTTCTTGTGCGTAGTACTGCCCGGGGTGCAATTGGATTTTGCGCCGTAAGATAGACGGTTGGATCCATCGCCTTTTTGCGCGTGGGTAGAGGAGTAGGTAGTTGTCTGCCAAGCGCACGGTATCGTGAGACGATGTTTCGGGGTGGTATTCGGCCTGGACGTAGACCTTGCCGATGCGGTAGCGCAGATGGGAGGAATCGGGTGCTGGTGGTTTGATCAGAATGCGCAGGCGCACTTGGCCGTCGACCGTATCGGCAGGTTGGTTGACGATGTATCCCGCGTGGAAATCGGCAAACCCCTGATTGCGCAGGTAATTGGTTACACGACTGCGTTCGGCTTCGAAGAGCTCAAGCGTGACGGGCTGACCCCTCCGAAGCAAGGTCTGCTGTTCGATATACCAGCCGTAGCGCTCCAGTGCTGTGTCTAACACCTCGTAATGCACCTCCCAGATGCGATAGCGCCGGCCGAGTTTGATTCGATACTCCACGTCTACGCATGTGCCCTCGCGCGAGATCTGTGTCCAAACCTCGGCGCGTAAATATCCCTGATGGAAGAGATACCGCTGCAGTTTTTGCCTCGTCTGCACCACAGTCGTACTGTCATACGCCGTAAACGGTCTACCCAATGACTTGCGCAAGTGGTACTTCTGATTGAGGCGATACAACCATGCCGAAAAGCTGGCACTAAACCGCTTGGGATCGGTCGATCGGGTTACAAAGAGCAAGCGCAAATTGTACAGTAGTGCAGAGTAATCGTCGGCATGCTGTCGGTCGACAATGCTGATCGATTGCGAACACAATATGCCCGTGGTATCTGCATCCTTAGAAAGCATGGTGGATTTGGGAGCCAAACAGCTCGATAAGACCCCAAGGCAGCACAAACCCAATATGTACGGTGGCAGTATCAGAAAAATCTACTTTCCACACTTTCCGTGCCCACAAAGATACTCAAATGCGCGGCCGTCATTGATGAATCACGTCATCTCCGTACGCATTGGCTATTTTTGCTGTACAGCTGTAGAAATCTGATCATGCCTTTAAGTAAAAACGAGCGAAAATTTCTCACTCAGTTAAAACACAGGAAATATCGCGAGCGCGCCCAGAGGTTCTTGCTCGAGGGCCCGACCTTAGTACATCACGCCTGTCAGGTGCGCCCCCAGCTGGTGGAAAAAATCTGGGTGGTAGAAGATTGTGCACCGATGGAGCACCTCTGGTCCAGGTGTCAAGTACCCGTATCGACCATTTCACACAGAGATGCCGAGCGCATATCGAGTTTTAAGACCCCTGCAGAGGTCTTTGCACTGATGCGCCTGCCGACATTTGGAAGTGAGGAATTGCGTGTAAATCATCTCGCTATATATCTCGATGGCGTACAGGATCCCGGCAACGTCGGTACCATTCTTCGCACGATGGATTGGTTTGGCTGGCGTCCGCTCTTACTCTCATCGGATTGTGCAGATGTGTTCAATCCAAAGACGCTGCGTGCTAGTATGGGTAGCGCCCTCACCGTGCCGAGCAGTCGCATCAGTTGGACAGACTTGCGCAGATGTTACCCCCAAGTGGCTTGCTATGTGGCCGACACCACGGGCAAAAGCATCGCCGAGATGAGATCGTATCCCATGCCCATGATTCTCGTCATCGGCAATGAAGGACATGGCGTACAGCCTACCGTACGCGCCTCTGCCGATGGAGTGTTGTGTATTCCCCACGATCACGAAAGCCAGGCGGAATCCCTCAACGCCGCTGTGGCTACTGCCATACTGTGCTACGACATTTGGTTAAAGACGCAGAGAGTAGACTCCCATCACTGACATGTAGCTAAATGGACCCGTTAAGTCCAAAAACGGATGCGCCTTTTGGCCATTCATCCGCTGTGTGCAAAGACTCTTCTGCGCAAGTAGGCATAGACCGTAAAGAGAACATAGCTGTATAAAATCGTAGAGGGCAGGGTGCCTTTCAGAAAGAAGGGCAATCCGGCTTCGTAACAGAGCAACAGACCACTGAGGGTGTGGGGGTACATCCCACTGCTGAGCCATACACCGAAATTGCTGATGAGATAGAAGACCGTCGCTGCAGCAATACTGGCGCCGAGTAATCTCGTGCTCTTCGGTTGGCCCAGCCCGCGACCTAAGGCCACCATGGCTGCAATGGCCAAGTATTGATAAACCGCCGATGGGCTAAAAAGTACAAACCCGTCGTAATACGCACTGTAGATCAAGTTGTTGAGTATCAAGTCGCTCAACCAATAACTTGCAATAGGCACGCCAAAGGCCAATAAGGGATTGCTTCGCAATAGCGCTCCCGAAAAGAGCGCAGCAGCACCCAAGGCAGTAAAATTGGGATAATGAGGTATAAGCCTTGACAGTACGGCGATGAAAATCAGGCTTATGGCCAGGTACACATTGTGTCCTTTCATGGTTGTGTGGGTTTGAAGGTGTGGCAAATTTACGTCGATTTTGACGAACGAAAGGACTCTTTTGCACGCAGGTGCATTTCATAGAGAAAGACAGAGCGCATGAAGACCGTCCATGCCATAGTAAGCGACAGGATTACTCCGCGCTTGCCATCAAGGACGCCGCCCTCGATGAGGAGGTGCTTGATGAGGCGTGCAAGGGGTTTGAGGCAGATGCTCAATAGGGTACTCCGCTTGCCCCGTCGATAGCGATCTAAAGCGCCCCAATAGGCATAGCGGCGGAGCTTTTCGGTATAGCGTGCCCAATCCCACAAGGTGTAGTGCAACATCCGATGGCGAAGGCGTCCTACGCGCAGACCGCGAGTGTCGATTTCGGAATGTACCGACAGCTGTTGGTAGCGGCAGCGTTGCGGACGAAAGAGCCGTACCACCTTGTCCGTGCGCCATAAAAAGCGCAGAGGCTTGCCCCACGCGTAGTTTTTACGACCTATCCAGTAGGCATCCGCTGTGTGGGTAGATTGCACAGTGCCCAAGATTTCATCCCGAAGCTCGGGCGTAATCCGCTCATCAGCATCGAGGATCAACACCCATGGTGCATCGATGGCTTCCAGTGCCCAGTTTTTTTGCGCTGCTGCATTTTCATACGCATGCTGGATCACCCGTACCTTAGGATACTGCTGAGCGTACTCCACGGTCTTGTCGGTACTGTACGAATCTACGACGCGTATCTCATCTGCCCAGAGCACCGATTCGATGGCCTCTCGTATGTGGGCTTCCTCATTGTAGGTCGTAATGAGTGCAACAATGCCCACACCGCTTTGATCCCCTTTGTTTGCCTCGTCCATAGATAAAAATTTACGCTTTCCTTAACGCTCATCCCTACGGAAAGATGATAACAGAATAATTTTAGCCCCTACACGACAGTTAAATCTATGGACATTCCATGCCCTCGTAACCGTGCGAGGAGACGGATGTATGAAATCGTTGAGAGGTATAAAATCGTGCGATAATGCGTTATTTCGACAAGATTTTGGCGTGGGCATTGACGCTTGGTATGCTCGCCTGTGCACAGTTTCAAGGTATTGACCCGCGCATCGTGGGTTCGTGGCAGACGGTAGAATGGAAAATCGAAAAGACCAATGAGCTCATCCCCCTAAAGATGGAGTTTCACTTTGACTCTTCGGGATATTACAAAGTAGACTACGGCAATAGTGTCGAAGAGGGAACGTATTACATTCAAGGGGAGCGGCTCTATACCACCGAAAAAGGGCAGGCGCAGAAGTACGTTCAAATCGTACAGCTCAGTGAAGACACCATGCGCTTGCGCATGAATCGCGCCGGTAGGTTGGAATTGCTCACCCTGGTCAAAAAGCGTTGAGCAATGGCACGCAAGGTTTGGATCACCGGTGGGACGGGCTTCATCGGAAGCCACACTTGGGTAGAGCTTGCAGCAAAGGGGAACTATCAAGTCTTTTCGACAGACAATTACATCAATTCCTATCCCGAAGTGTGTCAGCGCATTGAAGCGATCACAGGGAAACGAGCAGTCAATTATCCCGTCGACATACGCGATCGCGATGCCCTACGGGAAGTACTGCGCAAAGAGGCCCCAATCGATGCCGTCATTCACTTTGCAGCGTTTAAGGCTGTCGGCGAATCCATGCGCCACCCCCTGCGCTATTTCGACAACAATTTCATAGGTCTCATCCGCGTATTGCAGATGTGCAAGGAGTTTGAAATCCCCCATTTCATCTACTCCTCATCGTGTACAGTGTACGGAGCCAACACCGATAAGCCCGTCAGCGAGGAGACACCCTTGGGTGCACCGTTGAGTCCATACGGCTTGACCAAACAGGCCGGCGAGTGGATGATACGCTTTGCTCTGCGTGAAATACCCATGAACGCCGTTTTGTTGCGCTATTTCAACCCTGCGGGAGCGCATCCCTCGGGACTGTTGGGCGAAGATCCGCGCGTGGAAGACATCAACCTCGTTCCCATTATCATGCGTGTCGCCATGGGGCAGCGCGACGAGCTCGTCATCTACGGAGGTGATTATCCCACACGGGACGGCACATGTGTGCGCGACTACATCCATGTCGTCGATCTGGCTCGCGCCCATGTGCTCGCACTCGAATACGCCATCAACACCTTGCCGAACAATGCCTTAGAGGTGTTCAATCTCGGCACCGAAGAGGGCATCACCGTCCTCGAAGCTGTCCAAACGGCCGAAAAAATCACAAAGCGCCACATACCTCACCGCATGGGCCAACGGCGCGAAGGAGATGTGCCCGCCATCCGATCAAAGGTCGATAAAGCCCATCGCGTACTCGGATGGAGTCCACAATACACGCTCGAAGATATCATCCACAGTGCCTGGCAATGGGAACAACACCGCACAGCGTCCTCAGCTCACCTACCATCTTCTGCCTCCAGAAGTGTTGCGAATGATCGAACCAAAGAAGACGGCGTTTAAAAACAGCTTTTCCGTCCCCCACCACGTTCCGCGAAACAACACATCGTCCGAATAACATACGACTTTTCCCTTGCCTAAAAAATACACCGCCACGGAAGCGATGTCTCCTCTGTCGTGGAGGCGTAGATTTTCCTCAGAGAGATATCCGCTGAGCAATGGGTTTGCTCGATAGACCAGTGGATTCTGATAGGGGTCCTTGCTGCGTTTCATCCAAAAATTCGTCTTTTTGTACACAGCGAGCGCATCGCTCGTATAGCCGTAAGCAATGGGGTGCGTCATATCCACCCTTGTCTGAAGAATGACACCCGATACATTGTGTTTGGCACGGTCTTCCCTGGCTTGTCCATACGGCCGAAAGAGCACTGACGTATCGCGCTGCCGCTTGACGAACTCCACATCGATGAGCTTGACCTTGTCGGCCCAACGCACGGCATTGTTGAGCAATACGAGCACGCCACCGCCTTCGACCCATTGGCGGAGGCGTTCGATGTCCTTTTTACTCAAGCCATCGTATCGCCCCGAGACAAACACAAGGCGATTGTAGCGCTGTAAGGGCACACGGCGAAAGACGTGTTGTGGCAAGCGCACGACGGGTATGTCGTAGCGATAGTCGAGCGTATACCACACCTCTCCCGCCTCGTAAGCATTGACGCCTTCGCCCGTGATGAGCGCAACTTTGGGCAGTTGCACCTTGTCATGGGCAGGACTCCCGAGATCCACACCTTGCAAACTCAAACCCGAATACACGCTATATACAGGCACTTGATACTGTCTGCTCAGCGAGTCCAGAATGCTCGATAGGCGCGCCTGTGGGATGACTTGCTCGGAAGGCGAAAGGATGAGACTGCCGTAGCTGAAGTGCATGGTCTCATCGGCGGCGATAGGTATTTCGAAGGGCTTGGTAGCTACGCGCAAATGCGCCCCTCTGGCTAAGAGTTGATACGCCAGGGCTGGCGAAAATTGGTGTTGCCATGGCACGATATAGGCATAAGCATTTGGCGAAACCTTTGGAAGCTGGGGCTTCGGCAAGTCCGCCAAGGGCTGTAAATCCCTCGGATCTTTTTCAATGCGCTGATAGGGTAAATCATAGGCGCGGATGAGATTCCATGCCGAGGCATCGTAAAACACGCTGTCAACCCAGAGGCGATTGTCATCAAACAAATGGCGAATCAAGCGGTATTGGGGTTGCTCCAGTGGGACGACATAGCGATAGGGAGTGCG
>JALWKB010000036.1 GCA_026996805.1 Saprospiraceae bacterium
GCCTCTGTATTGTAGGGGGATTGTCCACTTTTGCTTCGTAGCTTAGAAACTCATACGATACCCTTCCGTCTCTCGATCGCGCTTCCAAGATCAAGCCGGGCAGCCCCATCAACTTATAAGGACCCAAACTCACGGGAATATCCGGAGTAAACCACACATCATACGTCCTGCCCCCAAACACTCCAACAGCTCGAATACTCTCCAAGTCTCCTATCCGCTTCCTCTGATCTGTGATTTGCCATTCGATATCAGGTAGATCCTCTTTGAGTATGAAGAAATCATCACCAATCACATATACGCTCTTGTAGTACAAATAACTGTCCCTTCTGTTGATGTAGACGGGATACCCTTCGGGATCAGCAGTGATAAAGGTATAATTAACTACGACCGAACCATCCGGACCTACCGTCTCCTCAAAAAACGAAGTATCTTCCTTCGGTGCATCTTCGTGGACAAACAGACTCTCGTGCGCATTGAAGTACAGGCTCGCCACCCCATCAAATATGGGCCCACAATCCAGATCCGTCCGACACAGATACCGCACCCTCGACACATCATCTGCCTGCGCCGCAACCCAAGTGGTTATCAGCAGAAATGATAATGTCACCAGCACCGCGGAAAGAGATCGAGCAATCAAAGACATGGTATGAACTATTTTTTATTTTTATTCCATATGAAATCGCAGTACAAGTGACTACATGCTACAGCTCAGAAAAAACCGCACATCACGTGGTTTGACTACCTACTATCTCCTGGTGTCCTACCCGCTCACCAGTGGAATAGCCATGATTCACTTTCAACAACATCATCACTCGAAACTGCTCACGTCAGTGCAGCTATAATACATTCTCTGTACACCGCGCAATCTCCTTCCTCACCATCACTACATCAGAGACCCTACTTCGCAGCCTTCTTCTCAAACTTCGAATTTATCCAAATACTGCCGTATACCACAATGGCAACGGATAAGACCGATCGAAAGACATCAAAAGCCACCTCGCCCACATCAATAGGAGTTTTTTCATAGGGGTAAAATACCATAAAGTAGAACAAAATCGAGTAGACGACAATAAACAAAATCCGCTTTTGCACAGGTGTTAACTTGGGCATGGCTGGGTATTTTTACGTGTCATACCTTTCTATATCATCATGAAAACGCTCGTCCTACAGCATCATGTATGTACTATCCCCTTTTACCACTTAATAACAACCATTTTATACCGAATAGTAATGGGCCACCTCAAATGATGTTACCCATTTCCTCCGGCATTTGAATACTGCGATTACGTTGCCTTCCTGGCATATCTAAGCCAGATCCAATACGGCAAGTACACCATGACGAATCCTATGGCAAAAGCCTTTAATACATCCACCGCCATGACGCCCCACTGGATGGCTTCCTCATCCTTTGGGAAGAACACCGCCACGTAAATCATCAGCGATGTGCCCAAGTAAAAGTAAAATACTCTTTGGCGTCTGCTGAGCATATTCTTAACGTTTTGGCCACACATCAACACCTTTCACCTCTTAAATGGGACCGATGTGCAAAAGACCGATCGTCGCCTAAAGTTACGAAGCATTTTATAATAGAGCAATATTTTATGCATTATTGCGGTGGTTATTTTTTACCCCTATATCGATCCTTTATCGCTTTGACAAAGTACGACATGTTCACATTTAGGCTAAAATAGACGCCCGAGTAACTCCACAACTGAGCGTTTGTTCGGTCCCGCATGCCAAAGGCAAACCAATCAGTATAATAGGACATGCCCAAGTTAATCATCACAAATTGCTTCGTGTCATATTCCAATAGTATTTTATATGATGTGCCCAGTCTACTTCCACTTTGGAGCCCTAAAGAGTAATGCTCATTAAATACATCATCCCAGATCTTTTTATACACAATGCTCAGATCGGAAACCAATCTGAGATGTTTGTCTGTATTGGAAATAGTATGAAGAGGAATGCGAATACCCAAACCAATCATCGACAATACAGTCCTATCGACTGTATTGTCGTACTCTACTTCACTGATTTGAAATGGAGCTATTTCCGAAATGATCGATAATCTTGACCACCTGTATTCGAGTAGTAGGAATTTCCAATAGACCGGGCGGTAGTAGATGCCATGTGGATGTATACCTATTGCTTTGCCCCAATAATCACTTCTGCCAAGAATAAACTGTCCTACTCCCACGTTCGAGCAAGCGACAATGAATGCAACCAAAAGCAACGACTTTCTCATGCCTCCTCGCCATTTGTTGTACCAATATTATAAATATAAAGAGTTATAAGGAGTGGTGATATGGTACCTTCTTCACATTCTTCTTTTTGTAGCTCTGTAAATGCACTATCCCACAATAATTACACTATAACACACCCCGATACACGGATATTCTCTTGCCCTTGAGTTACTCTTTTTATGAAAGGAGAGAAGACCAAACGTCTTCCCTCCTTGTACGGTGCAACCTGTATTTCAATTCAATAAAACGATGTACTGAACTTTAGGATTCAACTACCTCGCAAGGACTCTTCCTTTTTTTCATAGTACTTCATAACCGTCCATCTGCCCAATAGGCCGGCAACCAATAAACCAAAGAAATTGATAATGTTTTCCAAAACACTATCGCTCATAAAAGATGCTATAATCCATGTCACTATAAGGGGCAACAGCGTTTTGAGCAAAGAATAAATCTTACGAAATAGATGCACATTCATCTCTCTTACAGTTTTTGAAATCTCCTTGCAATTTTCCCAACCAATCCTGTAGAACCATTTACCGCTCCTCCTAAAGCCCCCCATCCAACAGCTGACCAATTGAATTCTCCTGATGCAGCCGATGCCAACGCCCCCCATGCAGCTCCATATAACGCACCTGCAAGATCTCCTGCAGCCCAGCCTGCAAGCGGCATTCCCCGCATCTGCACTTCTCCCTCCTGCTTCATTCCCGCCTCCTCCGGATGCTCCAGCCACCAATCCGCCGATGCCAAGCCAATCGATAGCACTATGGCGGTAAACCTTCCATACCTGCCGCAGTCGGTGTATCCACGCCGATCCCACTCCGCCTTCATCTGGATCATCTCCTCCCTAAACTCCCACGCGTCCAGGCCCCCTCCATGAAAATACATCTCAGCCATATCCGCCATCTCGTTGAGTAGTCGATATTCAAATGTATCGACTATATCCCTCTGCTTGAGCTCCTCGATGAGACCGTAGATATCCACACCATCTGTCCATTCAGTCCCTTCAAATAATACACTGTAAAGGTAAGAAGAATCTACAAAATACTTGGTCGAATCAAATGCATTTTTTAGGTAAATCTTATCTTCATCGCTAATGGGCATTTGATCTACATAGGACTTATTAAACTCTGCAATTGTATCTACTATTTCATCATACGACAAATCTCCTATAGAAGTAGTATCAAAATTATCAACAAAATTGGTGAGAAAGTCGTTGTGCCAAAGACCCAAATGCTCATATTCCTTAAAAATGTCAGCTCTACTACAGTTCAATTCTTGTACATCATTAACACAAGATGCAACAAAACAAACCTGTATCAAAACAAGTAATACTATCATTTTTATCATTCCTTTCATTTTCCAAAGTTTTTTAGTTAAACAATTTAATTCCAAACACTCATCCATCGGTCTTCGGGCATCCATCGGCTCTTGGGTGTACCGCTTCTACTACTCCACTCCCCCTCACAAAAACGGCGGGTCGACATCCCTCCACCACTGCAATACCAGTAGCACCAGCAGAGAACCCGCCTCGTAGGGTTTTAAATGACCGATATCACTTAAGCGAGTAAGTCCAGCAATAATCGTCCTATACCTGGGTATCCCCCTCCACGCTATCGAGCGCACACATAAGTAGACGATCGCGATATGCGATATGCGATATGCGATATGCGATATGCGATATGTATCAGGTGCGCTCGCATCAGCTTGAACGTTTCACGTCGTATTCGCTACAAAGGTATATATACTTTTTCATACCCACCAAATATTTTACCCAATTTTTTTTGAAAAAATTTTTTTGACTGCACTTACTTTCACCCACCTCGTACATCAAAGCATCTTCCGCACCACAAACATCAGCTCACCACTTTGCAAGGCCTCCGTCCGCAACGCCACCACAGAGGGGCTTGCGCTTGTAGTAGTAAGCGTAGATCTTTTCCAGTTGGTGAAATTGAACAGGCGCAGCGATACTTCCGCTGTAGCTTTCGGAATGCGATAAGTACTATACGCCGAAACAACGGGACGAACCACCCACCTTCCACCTACAGCCACCGCATAGATTTCAAAACGAACGTCCTGTATAAAATTCCCATAGACGTAACTCGGTCCTCCCCCATACCGCAATGTCGTATACCACCGTATCGGGCCCTCGGGATTCTGCAATACATTTATACGCAATACATTTCTCATCTGTACTTTTCGGCCCTTGTATCGCACAAGTACTTTGACATTGTACGTCTTTTGTCGACGACTGCGACCGCCATGCTCGTACAGTCGTGCAATGGCAATCGTATGTAGTCGAACACTCCACCAACGCTTATGATACCAATACGACATGTTTAGACTTCGCTCATTGCGGATGGTGCTCGTAGTCCAGCGCATAGCCGTCAGCGCATTGGACGCATCGAGCTGGAGCAAGAATGCCCTGTAGGGCAAGGTATACGATGCCATAAAGTTGAAATTGTACACCCCCGATCCCGTCTCAAATACCTTAAAGAGCGAAAGCTGAAAGGCCCTCCTGCGCTCCTGTACACCCATTGGCATACCACCCACTTCATAGCGCTGCCGATCACCCAAGAGTGCTGGCACCTCCATCTGACGGAGCACAGGCAGTGTCGCTTTATACTGATAGCTCATCGAAAGACGCCACTTCCTGCTCAAGTGGTACATCCCAAATAAGTAGGGCGTCACGCCTACATCCTTCCACCTATCCATAGAAATGCGATCCTCATACCAGTAATGGCGTACACCTCCAACAAGCCGAAATCTCCGCGCTTCCATTACTACTTCCCCTCCGTGCGCAATGCTGTGCCGTACCAATCTGCTCCTCCCCGTAAAAGCATCATCGGCCATATTTTCACCACTCACCGCTACCCTTTCCCGCCGCATGCCGTAGGTGGCCGTATAGCGCAGCTTTAGTTTTCCCGTTCTATAGACCATGCGCAGTTGATGATCGCTCACCAGCCCATCGTACCTTCCCGATTGACCAAACCTATCTTTGTCCTCATCGAGTTTTATCGTATGAAATCGTACATCATCCGATGCATACTGTACATCGTAGGGCCTCCGAACGAGGAACGCCCTTCCAATCAGACGGCAGCTGAGACCACCTATCCCGTATTCTATCCGATAATTCGGTTGAAGTACAAACCGTTGAAAGCGATACCGCTCCTCCGATGAAAATGCACCCTGCACACTACGCGAGCGCATCTGGCGATCAGATTCAGTAAGCAACCCATCAAACGGAAGATGCACATCCAGCGTAAACCCCCTCTTATAGCGCATGTATCTCGTATACGAATGCACCAGCGTCCGACCGATCCTGCCCTCTTGTTCTGTAGTATAAAATCGTTCATCGATGAAATAGTACTCCTGCAGCTGGCTGTAATGGCGCCCGACCACCTTGCCAATCGAATGCGTGGATTTAAATGTGTTCTGTTCTCCCTTGTGCGTCCATAGGAGACGCACTTCCCTTTCCACTCTCTTGTATAGCCGATCACTCACAATTGGATTGGGCATAGAATACTCGTACAGCACTTTCATCCAATTGTCCAATTGGGCTTGCAGCAACACCCCGTGCACCAGTGCATCTATCGAAGGACCAAGCACACTATTGTACGCGTTGTTGATAGCCGTCTCTACACGAATGCCGCGTTTCTCTCCAATGCCTATCCCCGATCCCTGCAGCACGTATACCCTGTCGTATCCCCCACCCGCCTCTAAACGGTATATTTTCCTCCAGCGCTTTGTATCGATCCGCTTCAAATCGATCTTCATGATCATCTCCAGCTGGGATGAATCCACCTCCAGCAACTTGTCCAGATTTTGGCTTTCGATGATCTGTATCTTATCGATTTGATCATAGCGTATTTGCTCCAACAGGCGCATTTGATCAGATCCCGATAGATCGACCTCATCGAGTAAAATCTGTGCTATGGCTTTGCCGTGATATTTCAGTTGGCGATCGTCGATGTCGACGCCGGGCAGGCGCTGGACAATATCATAGGCCGTCACTTCATTGCCGAGTTCGATGGCGCGCAGGTGAAAAGTAGTCGTATCACCGGATTTGCGCATCAAGATCAGCTTGTCGATGACCGTCACTTCATCCAAGGCGATCGACAGCGCGCGCAGGGAGACCTCACTGTAGACAGTATCGCCAAGCCCACATCGCACTTTGAAGATCGTATCCCGATACCCAAACTGCGACACCGCAATCAATAGCTCATCACTGCCCTCCGGCAGAGACAGTTGAAGCCTGCCCGCACTATCCGTATAGCGAAAAGCCACCAGAGTCGTACTGTCCCTCTGCAGTACTTGTACCATGCAGAGCCCGCATGGCTGGCGTCCCTCCACAAATGCTCGCAGCTCTACTACGCACTCTTGAGCCCAGAGCTCCACCGCCAGCACAACGCCCGATATATAGAGCAAATACTTAATCACCTTGAAATTTAATCCACTGATGTATAGGGGTTTTGGCATTAATGACGATGACCCGACTGGGCGGAGCGCGCCTATATTCATCCAATGTCAGCAGGATCTTTGACTCCTCGGTCACGGGAGTCAGTTCCGGCTTGCGGATTTCCAACACTGCAGGACTATGCAACTTCACCGCCACAAACGACTTCAATGGGTAGTGGTATTCCAACACCAAACCCGGTAGACCAAATACGCCATCTGAAGGGCCATCCGGTATAGGGATGTCAGCAGCATAATAGGCGCGCTTCTGATCCGCA
>JALWKB010000037.1 GCA_026996805.1 Saprospiraceae bacterium
TATTCACGTATGGGTTTGTGAAAGGGTTTGTAGTGGATGAGCAACACCTGCTTGTTGCGGATATGATGGAAGAGCTCTTTGAGCAAGGGGAGGTTTTTCAAATCGGTGTTTTCGTCAAATTCGATGACGCGTGCCATGTCGACGGGCACGATGTAGGCGAAAAATTCCTTAGGGAGTTGTTCAAACAAATCGTCGATGATGCTCAATCCCTTGATACTGTGGACCACTTCGAGGATGTTTTTCAGGCCGTTGAGCTCCTTGGTAAGTGGCAGACACTGGTCGATGCGAAATCCACAGGGGTAACGGTAATAGACTTCTTTGCCCTTTTTATACTTGACGAACTGCACCTTGAGGTGCTCCATCATGTAGTGGAGGTCGTTGTAGATCGTGCGCAGTGTGTAGGGGCGTTCGGGTTGGAGGCGTCGGTTGATTTCGGAGACCAGGTCGGCAACCCGGTAGCCCGGCCCTTCTCGGAGGTCGTTGAGGCGCATCATCTCATCGATGATAAAAATGCGTCTTATTCGTTCATTCATCTATGGGCTCGTTTGCCCTATTAACAAGGTTGCTTAAACGAAAGTTTTATCCATTATTGAAGAGCGATTTCACATAATGACTAAAAACAATCTACAATGTGTGGTTTGTAAAAAAGTCTACAACAGATGGAAAGGATTGAAATCGGGTGCCAAGTTGTGTGAGATCCTGGGTATAATTGTCGTGCATGTGCCTGGTCAATAAGCCTAAGTACTCTACGACGGGCGGGGGGCCAAGTACGCGCAAATGTGGGCCAAAAGAGAGCAGGCGATTAAACAGTTCGTAATTGGGTATCACTTTGATGGAATTGCGAAACCATCCGTACTCTGTCTCATGCCACTTGCTGCGCTGCGTGTGGTGCAGGGGCTTGGTTTTTATATAGGGAAACAGCTCTGGAGAGACGACAAAATCGATGCACATAACAGGTAACTCTGTGTGCTTGGTAATGCCGATGATATCATCGAAATAACTATTGATGTCGATATCGCTCTCTGTGTATGGGATGTCCTTTAAGGGGTTGAGCTCTTCGATGCGGTCTAAGGCTAAGATGAGGGGATGGATATCGTAGGTACGGGCCTCTGGGCTATAGCCGATGACAAACCAACGCTGATTGTATTCTTTGAGATACCACGGATGGAATTCGTACTGGCGCTGTTCTTCGCGAAAGGGGCTGTACACTATCTGCATCACTTGACGCGTCAAAATTGCGTAATACAAATCGTCGAAAAGGTTGTTTTTCTCCAAATCGGGATTTTCCGACCAGTAGACGACCTGTTCGGTCGAGGTCATGATGTTTTCCAAAATATGGCCGAGCTGGGGGAATTCCCTCTGTAATCGGAAGATGACCTCTTCAAACACACGAGTACTCGACATGTTTTTAAACAGTAGGAGCAAGGTGAGGATTTCAGATCGGTTGAGGATTCTTTCGTCCAGTGTTCTTATGCGCCAGTTGGTCGGCAGGCTGTAGTACTTTCTCCGATTAGATGTGTACTTTCGGAGGGGTGCATCAAACTTTTTCACTAAGTCATTGAGGTCGTTGTAGATTGTGCGCGTGGATACGGTTATACCCAGTCGTTCTTGGAGGATTTTATGGATCTCCTCAATGGTGAAGCCCTTATCGGTATTTTGCTGACATTCTCGCAAGATCTGAATGAGCATCAAAATGCGCATCAGCCGCGTATCTTTGTTTAAGATCATAGGCAATGATTTTTTACAATATTACGAAAAATGTGTTTTATGATCATGTTGGTCACTCTTTAAGAGTAAACTCAAATTCTTATTGCGCATCTATGTTTTTTGGTAATTTTTGATCTAATATTCCCCTAATGCCTAATATTCTTAGTCCTAAGTGGCGAAATGCCGAATATTTGATATGTGTAAAAAATGTGTGCTCCGAACCTCTTCCGGCGTTTGTTCGTTATCACTCAAAATAACAATTTCACATGGCTTTTCGGTGCTATCGGGCTGATTTAATTTTGCCCATGGACGGGCCGCCCATCCCCAGCGGCGTCGTCCAAATAGCCGATGACGGTACGATTATTGACGTAGGTGGTCCCTCGTTGGCAGAGGACAAGCCGTGCACTTATTATAGAGGGGTGCTGCTGCCTGGATTTATCAATGCGCACTGTCATCTGGAGCTGTCGCACATGCAGGACATGATTCCCACAGGTACGGGGCTCATACCTTTTATACGCGATATCATCCGCAAGCGGGAGGCTCCCCTTGAGCATATCATCGACTGCGCACGACGCGCCGACGAGGAGATGAGGCGTGACGGCATCGTCGCCGTTGGCGATATTAGCAATGTCGATCACACCGCTGTTGTAAAGAAACACAGCCCCCTGCGGTATCACACCTTTGTGGAGGTGTTTGACCTCTGGCAGCCTTCTCACGCCGATGAAGAATACCGACGTGCAAGTGCGCTGGCAGAGCAGTTTGATCAAGCACCGCATAAAGTGAGCATCGTACCCCATGCTCCGTATTCGGTTTCGTATGCGCTCTTCCAGCGCATTCGCTCTGAGCATACGAACGGGCTCTCGCTGAGCATGCACAATCAAGAGACGGCTGCGGAAGACGAATTTTTTATGCGCGGCACAGGGGCTCTCGTCGAGTTTTATCACGAGCTTGGGATCAAAATAGATGCCTTCGAGCCGACGGGTAAGACCTCGCTTCAGAGTATATTAGAACGGGATCTCCTTCCCGGCAATGGCCCTGTATTACTCGTCCACAACACGCAAACGACGAGGGAAGATATCCGTATGACCCAAAACCGTCTTGAATCGGTCTATTGGGTCAGCTGTCCCAATGCCAATTTGTACATCGAAAACAGGCTGCCGCAATATCGCCTCTTCGTCGAAGAAGGTGCGCGCGTGTGTATCGGCACAGATAGTCTGGCTTCCAACTGGGGGCTGTCCATCATGGAAGAGGTGCGCACGATCCTACGATACCAGAGTTATTTGGATTGGAAGGAAGTCTTGCGGTGGGCAACGCTGCACGGAGCTCAAGCGCTGGGTATGGACGATACCCTCGGGAGCTTGACTCCGGGTAAGAGACCAGGCCTCGTCCACATCGATATGGATGTGGACGCTCCCCAGCCCATGAAGACTTATCGGTCGCATCAAAGAATTGTATGAAATTGTTCTGGGGCGTCAACGATTTTATACAAACCCACTCTACAGTACATTTTAGCGACTTAAAGGGAGCATGTAATGGATCTTTTCGAACTTTGTCCGTAGTACAAAGAGCGCGATTATTAAAGGGCTAAACATGGTCGAAGGGGGTAAGAGCGACAATGAAATGCTTGGCGTGGATGTCGGAGGTACGGGTATTAAAGCGGCAGTGGTCGATGTCGAAGCGATGCGACTGGTTACAGAGCGCGTTCGCGTGCCCACACCTCAGCCATCGACTCCGGAGCGTATTGCTGGTGTAGTGGCTGAGCTTGTCGATACCTTGGGTTGGGAGGGCCCTGTTGGGATTGGGCTGCCGGCGTTGATTCGGGGGGAGGTCGTCGTGCGCGGCAATAATTTGGATCCCAGCTGGCAGGATATACCTGCAGTGGAGTTTTTCGAAGAGGCATTGAGATGTCCAGTGGCGGTAGCCAACGATGCCGATTTAGCTGGGTTGGCAGAGGTGCGGTATGTGCCGGGCTTGCGCGAGGTGCGCAAACTGCTCTTCCTCACGCTTGGTACGGGCGTGGGATCGGCGTTTTTTTACTATGGGCAGTTGATTCCCGAGTTTGAAATTGGGAGTATGCGCTACAAGAAGGGCATTCTCGAAGAGTACATATCCAATACGGCGCGCAAGTCGAAGGGCATGTCGTGGGAGCAGTACGGCCGAAAACTCTCGCGTGCGCTCCGCTATTTGTACGATATCTTTTCGCCCGATGCGTTTGTCATCGGAGGGGGTTTGTCTAAAAAGTTTGAGCACTTCGAGCCGCATTTTTCGTGGCGCGAAGTGCCCATTACGCCGGCGCGGCTGCTCAACAACGCGGGCATCATCGGAGCTGCCCTGTATGCCTATCAAAATCTCAAAAATGTTGGCGGATAAGCAGAAGAAAAAGCGTGCAGCATACATTTTGAAGACGCTCAATGCGCTGTATCCCGAAGTGCCGCTTCCCTTGAAGCATAAAGACCCTTACACACTCTTGGTGGCCACAATCCTATCGGCTCAGTGTACGGACGCGCGCGTCAATCAGGTGACGCCTTCGCTCTTTGCTCTTGCCGATACGCCGGAAGAGATGGCCAAGCTCCCTCTCCAAACCATCGAGGAGATCATCAAGCCTTGTGGGTTGTACCGCAACAAGGCAAAGGCCATCGTGGAAACTTCGCGCATTTTGGCGGAAAAATACGGAGGCCAAGTGCCCGCCGACTTGGAGGCCTTAGAACAGCTGCCGGGTGTAGGCCATAAGACGGCCTCGGTGGTAGCTGTGCAGGCTTTTGGCATACCCGCCTTTCCCGTCGATACGCACATCCATCGACTGGCCAAGCGATGGAAGCTCACCGAAGGAAAGACCGTGCGTCAGACGGAAGAAGATCTCAAGCGGCTCTTTCCGCCAGAGACTTGGCCCAAGCTGCACCTTCAAATCATCTACTACGGTCGGCAGTACTGCCCGGCGCGCGGTCATTCGCTGGATAAGTGCATGATCTGTCGGCACTTTGAAGAAGAAGAGTAGGACATTGGATGTGTCGTAGTTATTGCCGGGTGAGTTCGTAGAGGATTTCTACCAGGTGGTAAGCTTGTCGTCCTGTGCCGTCGCGGATTTGGTGGCGGCAGCTGACGCCATTGGCGCAGAGGATGGTCGAAGGGGGGAGGGAGTGTATGTGTGGAAAGAGGACGAGCTTGCCAATGTTCATACTCATTTCGTAGTGGTCGTCCCTATAGCCGAAAGAGCCGGCCATGCCGCAGCAGCCGGAAGGTATCTGCTCCACCTCTACGCCGCGCAAGGTTTGCAATATGCGCACGGTGGCATTGCTATCGCCGAGGGCTTTTTGATGGCAATGGGTGTGGACGGATATGCGGACGGGTGTTTTGCCATGGGTGGTGCGCAAGAAGACGTGTTTGGATTCTATTTCGCTGGCAAGCCACTCGTCGAAGGTCTTTGCAGCTGCTGCAATGCGTTGGGCGTCCTCGCGCAAATGCCGAGGCACTAAGCGCGGATACTCATCGCGAAAACCCAAAATTGCCGAGGGTTCTAAGCCTATGAGCGGTGTTTCGGGGCCAATTTTATCACTCAATCGGCGTACATTGTCGATAGCTACGCGCCGTGCGGCCCGAAGGAATCCCTTCGATATTTGGCTGCGAGCGGAGTCCCGCACGGGGGCGATGCGCACTTCGTATCCCCATCGGTTGCACAGCGTAATGCACTTGCGGAGTAGGTCGGGTTCGTGATAGCGCGTAAATTCGTCGGCGAGCAGATAAATACAATGCTGGTTGGGGTACGTGGGCACAAAGCGTTGCTGTGCAATGACAAATGGCTTGTCGTGGAAGAGCGGTATTGATCGCTGGGGATGTATGCGCAAGATGCGTCGCAGCCATCTGCTCTTTGGAGCGCACAATAGCGCGTTCGACCATTTGCGGAAGCGACTTCCAAGCGCAAAGGTGCGATAGGCAAAGCCAAAGAAGTAATCGGCTATGGGGCGGATGCGCCAGCGATAGTACCGAGCAAAGACTTCGGCACGCAATGCGGCGATGTCTACCGTAGAGGGACACTCCGATTTGCACCCCTTACAGCTAATGCAATGCGATAGGATGTCTTTGAGGTCTTTTACTCCAAGTGTGTGATATTCGTACATCACAATGCGCGCGAGATTTGCTCGCGCACGCGTGGATTGGTATTCCTCACGCGTTGCTAAATAGGTGGGGCACATCAGCACGCCATGGGGAGATTGTCGGCGGCAATCGCCACTGCCGTTGCACTTTTCTATAGCCCGAACGATACCCCCTTCGTCATCGAAACGCATTACCGTGCGTATGTTTGGTGTTGGCACTCCGGGTGTGGTGCGTAAGTCCCGGTCCATGGGCAGGGGGCGAACGATTTTATGCGGATTAAATATCCCTTTGGGATCCCAGGTGTCTTTGATACGGCAGAAGAGTTGATACAAGTTTTGCCCGAGGACGATGGGAATAAAAGGGCTTCGGACGCGTCCGTCGCCGTGTTCGCCGCTGAGGCTACCCCGATAGCGGGCCACCAGATGGGCCGTTTGCTCGGTGATCTGACGGAATCGCTTGACCTCATCGGGATCTTTGAGGTTGAGCACGGGGCGTACGTGTAGTTCGCCAGCCCCTGCATGGGCATAGTACACGGGATCTTGGCCAAAGGAGTGCAACAGCCGGTCCAGATCGAGGATGTAATCCTTTAGCTGGTCGATGGGTACGGCCGTGTCTTCGATGCATGCAACGGCTTTGTGGTCGCCGGGCATGTTTCCCAGTAGGCCAAGGCCTGCTTTTCGGAGCTCCCACGCCGCCTGTACTTCTTTGCCCTGCAGTACAACGATTTCATACCCTATGGAAGCTTTACGACAGCGATCGAGTACGGCCTTGAAGAGTGTGTCAAGCGCTTGAGGGCTGTTTTCGCGCAATTCCATCAATAAAATGGCAAAGGGATCGCCAAGCACCCATTCGCGTAGCTTGGCATAACGAGGGATGCCTTCGGTGCACTTCAAGATGTGATGGTCCATCATCTCGAGTGCATAGGGACGAAACTCCATTAGGAATGGGACGGCCTCCATCGTCGAAGCCAAATCTTCGAAGTGAAGGGCCAGTAGTGCGACTTCCTGAGGGGGCAGGAGGCTGAGCTCGAGCTGTATTTCCGTTACGAGCATCAAGGTGCCTTCAGAGCCGCACACCAGCTTTGC
>JALWKB010000038.1 GCA_026996805.1 Saprospiraceae bacterium
AATACGACTCCGGATGTCGATTCGACCGTGTAATGCACGTCGTTTGAACAGTTGTCCGTAGCCGCGGGATCCGGCACGATAAAGGTACCGCTACAGCGCCAGGGATCCGTGCCTACCATGACCGTATCGGGCAGATGCGTCACGGGAGGCTCGTCATCGACGACTTTGATGAGTTGATCAAAGGTGCGCACTTCACCGGTACACCAATCCAATACTGTCCAACGACGCAGTACCTTGAAACAACCGACTTCGCCGGCATCGCAATTGTCAGCTGCTATGTCGAAGCGTCGGTCTTCAAACGTGACGGCAAAATTCGAACATCCCGTTCCGCTGGGATAGCCCGTACCGTGCCATTGGACATTGCCATTGGGATAGAGCACATCATCGGGCGACGGATGACCTGCATAAGGTCCGCTTTCGATGTAGTTCCAGCCGAGTGTGTCAATACCGTTGCCGGGACGACCATCGCGACGCTCATCGCATTTCAAAGGCGGTTTGTTGCCCGGTAATCCGTCGTAGTTCGGCGGTGGCGCAATGCCCGCCAAATCGCCCAACGCGACAAAAATCATCTGAGTACAACTAGCCGTATTGCCCGCCTTGTCCGTAGCGATCCACGTGCGGTTGATCTTGTAACTGTATTGATCCGCACAGCCGCCGGTGATGATTTCATCGGTATATGAAAGCGTATAACCGCAGTTTTCGATGACGGTGGGGGGAGCAACAGTATCGACAGTGGTGGGATCTTGGCACGGTACAACAGTGTCGTGGCAGATGATTTGAGGTGGAAGCTTGTCTTCGATGCAGATAATGCCCCAGCAACTATTGCCCGTGACCGTGTCCACCACGGAAGTCTTATAGCAATTTCCGAGATCGGTCATATCTACCTGTGGCCCGGGCAAGGCGGGATTGCGGTCGATGGTGGTATTCCCCGGACCGTGAATAATCACCTCATACCTGTCCCAGCAGGCATATTCATTGCCCTCTAAGACCATATCGGGCAAAATCGTTGCTTCGCACGAATCGCTCAGCGATACATTGACGCGATCATTACACGCCAAACCCGTCGTAGCAGGCACGTATTCATGTACGTTGATGTTGAGCTCAAAGGTCTCCAATCCAGTTGTGTCGCAGTTTGACCACTCAAAAACGACACTCGTCGTTCCTGGAGGCAAGCATTCTGTAAACGTGTTGACGTGCGTGATGGCAAATCCCGAGCCATCCGGCAGGTTTACCGTAATGAGCTGCGGAGCACACCCAAAAATGGGCACACACCCCATGGAATCTAAGCTGAAGAGCACCGTCGCCTCTAAACAACACTCTCCCGGTCCTAACTGAAAGTCAATCGAGCCCGGTGATGACCCCGGTACAGGAACACCATTGACGGAGGGAGTCACCGTACAGGTCTGTGCACCACTCGGTGCCGACATCCCCCACAAGATGGCCAGCATGCTCATCAACGCTACCCATCGTCGAGTCAAAGTCAAAGTCCGTTTCATAGTTCGAGAGTTTTGGTTATCGAATGAGTTTATGCACTGCTACTCCAAGGGCACAGCTATCCACAGCACGACACTGGCACGGTATTTGTATCATACCGTGTGACGACGGTCAGCGCATGGCTGACGTACTCAGCAGTCGTACATGCGTGGATTGGTGTGTGGCACAACGTCGGAGCGTGCGAAACGCCCGCGTCGATAGACCACTTGCCCGGATCTTGTTAGTGCAATCGCTCTCGACAGATGGGGGGCATTCGTCTTTCACCTGCAAAGATACGTACAGCTAATCCTAATCTGCCAAATTTTTTTCCAACTTTTTTTTACATTTTTTTAACAGTTATGTGTTTTTTACTGCTTTTTCATAAAATACATATATGAAAGGGACTAAATTATGCCTGATCCTCGGGGCGCTGACTCTCGCCTTCGCGATCGCCACTGGGGCTTTTGGGGCCCATGTATTGCAGAATGCCATTACCGACTTCCGAGCTGATGTGTATTCGACTGCCAATAAGTACCTCTTCGTTCACGGCCTGGCCTTTCTCATCTTGGGACTACTGCACCAACACTTTCCACGTCTTCCCATTTCTCGCATCTGCACAGTAATGCTCATTGGCATAGCCTGCTTTTCCCTCTCGCTTTACTTATTAGCTGTAAAATCCCTTTTGCCCTCCTTCCTCATTGCCGTACTCGGCCCCATAACACCTATTGGAGGCATGCTCTTGACACTTAGTTGGCTCTACATGGCCTACGCCCTCTGGGGGGTATCAATCCATGCGACGAAAGCCGATCATTAGCGCCACTCAATCCCCTTTCAGTGAACAAAGGAGATGCTCCTGCATTGCATTAGGAAAGAACTGCGATCTTTGCACCGTACCAATGGATTTCTTTGCGCATGGCTAAGGAGCAACTCGAGCAATTTCGCAATTTTTGCATCATCGCACACATCGACCACGGCAAAAGCACGTTGGCGGATCGCCTGCTGGAAAAGACCGGCACCATCCCCGAGCGCCAACTCCAAGAGCAGACCCTCGACAACATGGATCTTGAACGCGAAAAAGGCATCACCATCAAGAGCCATGCCATCCAAATGCAGTACACCCATCCCACTACGCAAAGGCAATACACGCTCAACCTCATCGATACCCCCGGGCATGTCGACTTTTCCTACGAAGTATCTCGCGCCATTGCAGCCTGCGAAGGTGCCCTGCTCTTAGTTGATGCCACCCAGGGTATCCAAGCACAAACTATCTCCAACCTCTACAAGGCCATCGAACACGACCTCGAAATCATCCCCATCATCAACAAGATCGACATGCCCAATGCCATGATCGAAGAGGTACAAGACCAGATCATCGACCTCATCGGATGTGATCGACAGGACATACTTCTCACCAGTGCCCGCACAGGCCAGGGTGTCGACGAAGTCCTCCGCGCCATCGTGGAGCGCATCCCACCACCCGAGGGCGACCCAGATGCCCCGCTGCAAGCGCTCATCTTCGACTCGATGTACAATCCCTTCCGCGGTGTCATCGTCTACTTCCGCATCTTTAACGGCACGCTGCGCAAAAAAGACCGCATCCGTTTTTACAACACCGGCCGCGAATACCAGGCCGAGGAAATCGGCATCCTCCAACTCGAACGCATCCCCAAAGACCAACTCAGCGCCGGCAATGTCGGTTACGTCATCACCGGCATCAAAGACACACGCGAAGTCAAAGTCGGCGACACCATCACCGCTGTCGACCGACCTTGTGACCAGCCCATCCAGGGATTCGAAGAGGTCAAGCCCATGGTCTTCGCGGGAATCTACCCCCTCGACAACGACGACTACGAAGACCTGCGCGAATCCCTTGAAAAACTCCAACTCAACGATGCCGCCCTCGTCTTCGAACCCGAATCATCGGCCGCACTCGGCTTCGGCTTCCGTTGCGGATTTCTGGGCATGCTCCACCTCGAAATCGTCCAAGAGCGACTCTCCCGAGAATTTGACATGGACGTCCTCACTACTATCCCCAACGTGCGCTACCGCGCCAAACTCAAAAACGGCGAGATGATCACCATCCACACCCCCAACGACATGCCAGACCCCGTACACATCGAATACATCGAAGAGCCCTATATCGAAGCCCAAATCATCACCAAAGCAGAGTATATCGGCCCCATCATCAAACTCTGCCTCGACAAAAGGGGGACACTCCAACGCCAACACTACTTAACCCCCCACCGCGTCGAACTCAGCTTCGAAATGCCGCTGGCCGAAATTGTCTTCGACTTCTACGACCAGCTCAAGTCCATCTCGCGCGGATATGCCTCCTTTGACTATACGCCCTTAGACTACCGCAAGAGCGATCTCGTCAAGTTGGACATACGACTCAACGGTGAAAACGTCGATGCACTCTCCTCATTGGTGCACCGATCCAAAGCTCAATCCTTCGGCCGTCAGATCTGTCAAAAACTCAAAGAACTCATCCCCCGACAACAATTCGTCATAGCCATCCAAGCCGCCATCGGAGCTAAAATCATCGCCCGAGAGACCATCCCAGCCCTGCGCAAAGACGTCACCGCAAAGTGTTACGGAGGCGACATCACGCGCAAGCGCAAACTCCTCGAAAAACAAAAGAAAGGCAAAAAGAAAATGCGCCAATTCGGTAAAGTCCAAGTACCTCAAAAGGCCTTCATCGAAGTGCTCAAAATCCAGAAATAATCCCGTAATTTTGCACGTCTCCATTGCCCACAATAATTGAAAACATTGTCGTATGAAATCGTACTACGCTCAACCAATCTGGATGGCTACCGTGCTCATACTGACGCTTACATCTTGCCAAGGAAGTAGCAGCACAAGGGACGAATCACTAAAGGATTACACCATCACTTCGATCGGCAACGGCTTTCAATATGCCGAAAAACGAGATGCAGAAGGTAATCTCATAAGCGCAGGCCATTTGTACAACGGCAAAAAAACCGGCACTTGGACAGAATACTCCAACGGTCGCGTACGCAAAGTAGAGAGCTACATCAACGGCCTGCTCAACGGTCCTGTGCTCCACATCAACGATCGCAATGACCTGACCAAGGTCGAACACTACCGCAACGGCAAACTCCACGGATTGGTCGCAGAATACAAATTTTCACGCCCACTGTACGAAATACACTACAAAGACGACAAGCTCCACGGCAAAGCGACCTACTATTTCAGCAACAACGGAAAGGTCCAAAAAGTACTCCATTACAAAGACGGCAAACTCCACGGCGACGTCGACTATTACAACGACCGCGGCGAACACATCATGCATTACGTGTATAAAAACGGTGAAAAAGTCGAAGGGCAAATCCTTCAACCTACTAAAGAGGAAAAATAACTACACATCCTGTTCTACACGCACCACTAATACCGCTCCTGCCAATACTGCAAAAACCGCTCGATTTCTTCCAGCGCAAGGTTTCGATCATCCATTAGGTGATTGACCATCACACTAAAAATCACCCATCTACCACTGCGACACCGCAAATACCCACTGAGGCAATACACCCCGCGCAAGCTACCCGTCTTGGCGTACAGCAGCGCCTCGCCACGAGCATCGATCAAAGACGCATACCGGTGTCGTAGCGTGCCCTCTCTGCCCGGAGCAGCCATCCAGCGCAAGGCCCTCTCCTGCCCCCATCTCCGCCATATCTGGTCTAACACCCACACCGTATTGGCTGGCGTAGTCTGATTGTACCGCGATAACCCCGAACCATCCACCCAATGCAGACTATCGGGCAATCCCTTGAGCAAATGCGAACTCAAATAGGTCCAAGTAGAATCCCAACATTCGCCACCGCAAACCGCATACTTCGTCATCAACAACAGCTGCTCCGCAATAAAATTGTCGCTGTGGTACATCAACCGCTTGTACAGCGTATCTAAGGGCAATCTCTGCACCTCTGCACCTGACCGCCACTCCTGCGGACAATTTTCCTGCCACCAATATTGGGGGAAAATTCTCGCAAAACGCTCCCTCCTCCACGTCGAAGCAGCAAACAATGGGATAAACACCGTATCTGGATAAATCCATCGCCGCGGATTGACGTAAAACACATTGGCGTATTCAGCCCTGTGATAGCGACCGTCCAGAGCCGTGTCAATCACAAAACGCAGATGCGTATCGGTTGGATACCAATAAAATGTCCCCGTACTATCCATCACCACCTTTAAGGCATTATCATAGAGGGGCATCCATGATCGCTCCCGCTGATAACTATAGGGATAGTCGTCCCACATCCACCCCGCACCAAAGCGCAAAAGGGTATCCGTACAGTCGATGACGGCAGAGGACGTATCCAGCCAGTGCAACAAGCCGTGCTCTTCCAGAGGATAACCCGCACCGCGTATCAGCATCGTATCCCCCATCCGACCGATCTCGATCGCCACAGCAGAATCGCCCAGAATCTCCCTCGACACATACAAGGTGTATATCTTCATATTCGATGCGGGTGTAAAATGGTGATGCATCTTCCGGGCAAAGAGCACCTTTCGCCTGAGGGGATCATACACACATACGCCCGTGTGTGCACGATTTAAAACAGCTAAATCATTCCACAAGCGATGAGCGCCATACGATCGCGTAAACGGCAAGTACGCCGTGCTACATCCCCATATCGTAGCTAAGAGCAGCACAAGAGCTACACACCTCCCCCACAACGACCGCATTTTCATCACACACAGAGCAACTCTACATCGTTCCCTTTGACGATACGCGATATTGACCACATTCATATAGTGCGTATTCATCTACCCAAGAAATCCTATCATTTCATCCATACGCTGCCCAAAAATAGTGTACTGCACGAACTACTTCGCTCAAACCCTTTCCTACTCCTCATCGGAAAGGGAAATATTGACGTATCTTTGCGGCAGGATGAATTTGAAGAATCATATCCGATGAAATTACTCGTATGTATTAGTGTCACACCAGAGACCACAGCGCCCATTCGCTTTACCGAAGACGGCCAATCCCTCATCACCGAATGGATCAACTATATCATCAACCCTTACGACGAGTGGTATGCCTTAGTGCGCGCCATCGAATTAAAAGAACAGTACGGCGGTCAGGTAGACATCGTACATGTAGGGCCGGCATCACACGATGTATTGTTGCGCAAGGCCCTCGCCATTGGAGCCGATGCTGCCCACCGCATTGATTTCCAACCCAAAGATGCATGGCAAGCTGCCTACCAAATAGCACATTTCGCTCAAGACCGGGCCTACGACATCATCTT
>JALWKB010000039.1 GCA_026996805.1 Saprospiraceae bacterium
TGTTGCTCGACTTCCCCACTATGGGCGAACCGCATTACGCCGCAGGTTGCCCCGCCGAAATCATCATGGACAAGTCCGTCAAGATCTTTAAGATCGAAGAAAACGAACATCCCTATGCGGCCAAGACTGAAAGCGAGGCCCGCGTAGAGCGCAAGGGCAAGGAAGTGCACGTGTACATGACCATGATTCGAAGCCACTTTGCACCCGACAACATCGAAGGCATCAAAGTGGGCGACAAGGTGTACTTCCACGTGACCAATCTGGAACAAGACTTCGACCTGCCGCATGGCTTTGCCATCATTGGTGCCAATACTTCCGAAGTACTGATCATGCCCGGTCAAACGGAAACCATCGTCTGGGAGCCCAAGAAGCCCGGCGTGTGGCCCTTCTACTGCACGGACTTCTGCTCGGCCCTGCACCAGGAGATGCAAGGATACGTGCGCGTCTCTCCAGCCAATGCCAATGTTGCTCTCGACTGGTCTTTGGACGGCGAAAAGCCGTAATGCAAAGGGCCTTCAACACGTGACGGTCAGCTGAGTGTTTTCATAAAAGTTTGGTTTGCTGAGGACAGTCCCCAATTGTGGGGGCTGTCCTTCTAAAAAGGCAAAACATGAAAACCTCTTGATATTTTGTGATTATCAAAAAACTACGCTATGCGCTGGGATAAATGGCTCATGGTTGTCGCCTCGCTTGCGGTGTTTTCGCTCTACATCTTCCCGTTGTGGAAGATTTCACTCTCCGCGCCTCAATACCCGGATCCTTTGGGCATTCTCATCTACATTGACAGGCTCGCCGATGAGGAGCCTAACGACATACGCAATGTCAACATCCTCAATCACTACGTCGGTATGCAGCCTTTGCCGGAGGATTTACCTGAGTTTACCGTATTTCCAATCATCGTGGCTGTGATGGGAGTGCTCGGCTTATTGGTGGCCTTTTGGGGCAGGTGGAAGGGATACCTGGCTTGGTTTGTTGCCATGGTGTTGTTGGGCATTGCGGGCATATACGACTTTGCCCTTTGGCTCTATCACTACGGGCACAACATTGATCCCAATGCCATTATGAAATTTACGGATGCCGAGGGCAATCCGATTGTGTACAATCCGCCGATCTTTGGCGAAAAGACGATACTCAATTTTGTCGTCTGGTCGTATCCGTCGACGGGTGGTGTATTGCTTGTACTGGGCATATTGCTCGCAGGAGCGGCGGCATATCTGGGTTGGCGACGAGCGATGCAGACCTGAGAGATCCCAGCCTTTGGTATGTATGGTCCTCTTTCAGAGGAGTAAAAAAACGGATACACACCACTGCTGTTAGAAGGTCTGCCTACGGTTGTGGGTTTTTCCCTTGGAGTTGTTGTTGGAGCTGGCGGTAGCGTTCGCGTGCTTCGATGGCAAAGGTGCTCGATGGGTAATCGATAAAGATTTTCTCGTAGTATTCCATGGCCTTTTTGGGTTGTTGGAGGGTGTGTTCGTACAGTTCGGCGAGGGAAAAGAGGGCATTATCGGTGCGGATGGCATCGGGGTGTTTGGTGATGAGCTCTTCATACACTTTAATGGCCTTGTCGTATTGTTTTCGGGACAGGTAGATTTGACCTTTGAGATAGAGCACATCGTCGATGATTTCGTGGTTGGGCAGGGTGATGGTGAGGCTGTCGAGGATTTTCAGAGCGGCGTCGTAGTTGCGCTGGAAGATGCCCAATTCTGCTTTGGCGAGGGCTTTCATGGCGTCCATACTGGTGTCGAGGCCGGAGTTTTCCATGATGAAGACCTCGCGGTCGATGGCGTCGTTGGAGATAAGACGGGAGGTGGCGCTCTTGAGGATACCAAATTGTTCGCGCGCCCAATCGAAATCGCCGAAATAATACGCCAACATGGCGTTTTTGTAGCGCGCTTCTTCTCCGAGGGGATCTTCTCTCAGGCTTTTATCCACCTGAGAGTAGAGTAGGGTGGCTTCCCAACGCTCGTTGGCGATGAGGTAGGCATCGGCGAGCATGATTTTCGCTCTGGCTTTGCTACGTGGGTCAAGCCCATGCATGGCCACCACCTTCTTAAGCACCTCGATAGCAGGGGGCAGATCGTGCACATAAAAGATCAATGTGCGCGCATATTCGATGGCCACAGGTGCTGTAGAAGCGTTGAAGCCGTGGAGGTCTAAAAAGCGCTTGTACTCCTCAACCAGCGATCGGAGATCCTCATCCGTGTGATGTGGATTGTTGAGGATGAGGTTGCGTCGCGATTCGAGCCATCGTGTAAATGCGGTGAAGTAATAGGGGTTGGTTCTCGACTTGTTTTGCAAAATGTATTGATAGGCTTTAGAGGCAACTTCGTAATCCTTTTGGAGAAAGGCGGTTTGGGCTACGTAGATGACTTTAGCTCCGTGATCTTTGTCGAGCTTGTCGCTTGCTATGGCGATTTCGAGGGCCTTGTCGTAGTCCTTTTCTTGGAGAAAAAGCCAGAGCAGGAGTTCGCGGTACGGCATAAATTCGGGGTGTTGGCGCAGGCGAGCGTACAATTCGGCAGCGAGGGTCTCCCTATCTTCGGCAGAGAGGTATCGGGAGAAGTTGGATTTGATGAGGTTGAGATGGTTGGGATGATTCAGGAGGTAGTCGAGGTATGCCATGATCATCTCTTCTTTTTTGCCCAGAGAGCGGTGGATGTTCCCCCTGAGCAATGCGTATTTATGAGGCTGACCGAAGAGCTTTTCCCCTTGTTGGTAGGTCTTAATGGCGTAGTTGGCCAGTCCGTATCGCATGAAGAGATTGGCCATGCGTCGTATGTCGATTTCTCTGGGTCGGAGCGTGCGCAGCGCTTTTTCGTAGTATTCTTCGGCCTTTTTGCGCTTGCCCTGGTATTCGAGGGCTTTGCCGAGACTGACGTAGAGATAGCTCAGCTCGGGGCGCTTTTTGATTTGTTTTTTGATGTCTTTTTCCGCCTGTCGGTACTTATTGGCTCGGAACAGGGCGTCTATGTAGCGTTCGAAGTAGAAGGTGTTGGTGGGTGATTGGTTGTAGAGTTTGATGTAGAGTTCGGCGGCTTTTTCGTATTCGCCGTTTTTGAAATAGTTGTTGGCGAGTTTGTGCAGTTGAGCCGGCAGGGAGGTAGCGACGAAGAGCAAGAGCAGCAGAGCGATGGATTGCTTTTGAATGAAGAGCCTTGTAGTATCCATCATTTGAGGTGGATTGTAGTGGTTTTAACGCGCTGAGGGTCTATATGTTTTTATTCATCAGTGAGTACGGGGCTGTCGGGATCCTGGCTTTCGGTAGCTCCATCGTCCAGTTCGGGTTGTGGAGGTAGTTGGGCGTGCAGTGCGCGTTCGAGGGCTTCTTTGGGAGGTTTGGGATTGCTGCGGTTTTCGTGGTAGGCTTTGCGGTTGCGGAAGGCATCGACAGCTGCAAACATTGCATGACGCATGCTGGTGGGATCGGCTACGTTTTTACCTGCAATGTCAAATCCTGGACCGTGATCGGGCGAAGTGCGCACAATGGGTAGCCCTGCAGTAAATTGCACCCCTCGGTGAAAAGCAAGGGTCTTAAATGGAATGAGTACTTGATCATGATACATACCCACCGTAAGGTGATACTTCTTTTGGGTGAAATTGCCAAAATAGCTGTCGGCAGGGAAAGGGCCATAGACGAGTAGTCCTTTTTTCTTCAACTCGATGATGGCGGGTTTGATAAAATCGTTCTCCTCTGTGCCGATGATTCCATCTTCGCCCGCGTGGGGGTTGAGTCCGAGCACGGCCATTGTGGGCTTGTCGATGTCAAAATCGATGCGCAGGGTGTTGTATAAGGTCTGTAGGATGTGCAACAGCAGCTCTTTGGTCAAACTCGAAGGCACGGCTTTGAGGGGAATGTGCCCAGTGAGGGAAGCGACATTCATGTACTCATCCATCATGATCATGATCGCATGCGGCACATTGAATCGCGCCTTTAGGTAGTCGGTATGACCCGTGTACTCAAAACCTGCCAGCTGCATGCTCTTCTTATGGATGGGGGCTGTCACTAAAGCGTCGACATGTCCCTCTTTGAGGTCTTGTATAGCGCGATCGAGGGAGATGTAGGCGTATTTTCCCCCTTCTTCGGTAATCTGTCCAAGGCGTATGGGGGCCACTTCGTCCCAACAGTTGACGACATTGATGCGCCCGGGGCGTATCTGCGACCCATCCGATATGGTCAAATAGCGCAGAGTGACGTTTTTGACGATGTTTTTATGGTACGATACCGTCTTAGGCGAGCCGTAGATGACGGGAGTAAAATGCTCCGTGATGTTTTCATCGCTCAACACCTTGATGATGGTCTCCAATCCAATGCCGTTAATGTCTCCGGTCGTGATAGCGAGCTTCGGTCGATAAGTGGTATCGCTCATGGGTCGATGGTCTTTTGAACAGGTATAAAACCCATTTTTTCGTTAAATTCGTGTATTTATCAGTATAAAATTGTGCGCATTGATGGGGTTTTTGTATAAAACACGCGGACATTGTTGAGGGCGAAGAAGTCGTACGGTCAGCATTTTCTCAAGCACGTTCACGTGGCCCAGCGCATTGTTGAGGCGGCGCTGCGGCGCAAAGCGCGCTACGATGTATTGCTCGAGGTGGGCCCGGGTAAGGGCATCATGACGGAGTTGCTCCTACATGCGCCGGTCGAATTGTATGCGGTTGAGCTTGACCCTGAGATGGTAGCTTACTTGCGGAGTCGCTTTCGGGGATGGTCTGGATTGATACACGGCGATTTTTTGCGTTTGGACATCGCAGCGCAGTGGCGCGGCCGCCAAGTGGGCATCATCGGCAATTTTCCCTACCAGATATCTTCGCAGATCGTGTTCAAGGTGGTGGAACAGAGGGCCTTTGTTCCGCTGGTGGTGGGCATGTTTCAGCGCGAGATGGCTATGCGCATTGTGGCTTCGCCCGCCAGCAAGGATTACGGCATACTCTCTGTGTGGAGCTCGCTGTTATACGACATAGAGGTCTATATGCACCTCGCGCCTGGGGCTTTTTCGCCACCGCCTAAGGTGCACTCCACCGTGCTCGTGATGGAGCGCAAGGAAGACTATCAGCTGCCCTGCGCGGATGCCTCGCTAAAGAAAGTATTGAAAGCGGCCTTTCAACATCGGCGCAAGGTGTTGCGCAAAGCCGTACAGGCACTTGGCATGCCCTTGGATGCCGTGCCCACGCGGTGGCTGACAATGCGAGCAGAGCAGTTGCACCCCGAAGAGTTCGTCCAATGGGCAGTGACGTATGAAATGTTGGGCCAAAAAACGCAATAAAACGAGCCAGAGGATCCCTGCGCATCAAACATTTCACTAACTTAGCCGTTGGAAAGAGGTGGAAAGGAGTTCATCGCATGCCCATTGCTGAAAAGATTAACGAAGAGATTAAGAAAGCCCTAAAATCGGGCGATAAGGGCCGATTGCGGGCAATACGCGCCATCAAGGCCGCTTTCTTATTGGCACAAAAAGAGGGGGGTAACACCGAAATCGACGACACGAGGGCTATCCAAATCATCCAAAAGCTCATCAAGCAGCGCAAAGAGAGTTTGGAGATCTACGAAAAGAGCGGCCGCGAGGATTTAGCGCAAAGAGAACGCGAAGAGCTCAAAGTGCTTCAGGCGTATTTGCCCCAGCAGCTGAGCGAAGAGGAAATTCACCACCATGCCCAACGGGTCGTCGAGCAATTGGGTGCTACCAGCATCAAGGACATGGGCAAAGTGATGGGGAGGCTCACCAAAGAGCTCGCCGGGCGTGCGGACAATGCCGTGGTGGCCAAGATCGTCAAACAACTACTTGGAGGGGTATGAAAGGAGGAAATGCAAAGTCGTTGGAGGAGTTTCGCAAGCTGGGACTGAGTGCATCCACCTTGAAGGCCATCGAATTTATGGGATATCAGCATCCCACCCCCATTCAAAAGCGCGTGATTCCGCTGATCTTACAGGGTCGCGACGTACTGGGTTGTGCCCAGACGGGCACGGGCAAGACGGCGGCGTTTCTTCTGCCCGTGCTCAGCTTGATGGAAAAGCGACGCGTCGAAGGTACCCAGTGCCTCATCCTGGTGCCCACGCGCGAACTGGCCATCCAGATCGATCAACAGATTCAGGGCTTTGCGTATTTCACACCCATGAGTTCAATAGCCATCTACGGAGGCAAGGGCGAGCAATGGGAACAGGCGACGAAGGCACTCAAATCGGGCGTGGAGATCGTCGTTGCCACCCCGGGCAAGCTCTTGGCGCACATGCGCTTGGGGCATTGCAATTTCTCCAATTTGCGCTATTTGATACTCGACGAGGCCGACCGCATGCTGGATATCGGCTTTTATAAAGACATCCGAAACATCATTAACGAACTGCCCAAGCGGAGGCAAAATTTGATGTTTTCCGCTACCATGTCGCCCGCTATCAGTAAGCTGGCTAAGGGTATCATGCACAAGCCGGCAGTGGTAACCATCCAGGCCGATAAGCCCTCCAAACGCATCTTGCAAACGGCCTATCGGGTGCCTGAAAACAAAAAAATTGCCCTGCTCCACCAATTGCTCAAGGGAAGAGACACGTATAAGAGCATCTTGATATTTGCATCGACGCGCACCAAAGTGCGACGCATCGCGCAGTTGATGAAGCAGCTCGGTTACAGCGTGTCGAGCATCTCTTCCGACAATCCTCAAGAGGAACGCGAAGAAATCATGCGCCTCTTTCGCGCCCGTAGAATTCGCATACTGGTCGCTA
>JALWKB010000040.1 GCA_026996805.1 Saprospiraceae bacterium
CGGGTTGGTTTAAATCAGCCTTGGCAAGCGTGTAATAGAGGGTACCTTGCACCCAGTATGGCACCAGCGGCACATCGGCCTGCAACATCGATCGGAGTGTGTCGCGCAAAGCCTCCCGCCAAGGGATAGCATCGAGGTAATTGCGCGCATACTGACGCTGCGCCTCTACCCACCGCTCGACCTCGGGATGATTGAGATCTTCCAGCCACCTGTAAGGATCGCAAACGACTACACCGTGGAGAGTGTCACAGACTGGACGCTCCGGTGTATGCGGATAGGGCGGTAGCTGTGATTGTGTCCCCGACAAAACGGCCGTGATGGCAATGATGATCCCACCAATGATACGGATATGCACCCTACGATGTGACATCTCTTTATAACCCATTTTATCGCTGTCCCTGAAGTAATCAACGGCAAAGTCGTACCAAAAGTACGCGAAAACCAACCTTGTCCTCGGCGATATCGAGCTATGCGAGTTCTTCCTCGGTCTCTTCGCTCGTTTCGACGAGATTGCCCTGGCTGCTGAGAATCATATCGCGTTGACTCTTGTAGAGGTTGAGTCCGTAGAGGGCGAGATTTTTGAATTCGGCTAAGAGATTGAAGAAGAGCAAGCTGTTGCGTGTTCCGACAATGCCCTTTTTGATACGCTTGATTTGGCTCTTGCGTATTTCATTGTTGAGCTTGATGAGCTTCTTCTGCTGCTTTAGGAGCTTTTCATACTTTTTGAAATCTCCCTGTTGGAGTATCTGTATGAAATGGATGTAAAACTCCCGAGTTTTTTGATGCAACTCGAGGAGTTGGTGCATCTGGTCTTCCTTGAGGGGCTTGTGATTGTTCCGTATGTGGTTGTAAGCGGGATATACAATGTGGTAAATGCTGTGGGTGATCTCGCGGATGTAATCCATCACTTGCACGTAATAGTGGGCGATGTCGAGGACTTCTTCGGGTAAGTTGTCGATTGTCTCGTCTAAGGAGTCTTTCCAGCGCTTGGTCTTGACATTGAGGTCGTCAAAGACTCTTACTGCATGCGTCAGCTGGCGCACATCTTCCTTGTACAGGCCCTCGATGGCATCAGGGATGATGGCATCCATTTGGGTAGCCACATATTCGATTTGCCCCATGCTGGCACGGATCAAATCGCTCTTGGTCTGAATGTGGTAATCTTCGACGCGTGTTTCCCTCTCGCGCTCGAGCTGCAGGGTATGATATTTATGCGTGCGATAGATGATGTATGCCGCTAAGGCGAGCATGGCAAATACTGCCGGCCAACCCGTCCAATAAAACACACTGACGATAATAAACGAAACGGTAAAGGCCAAAAAGGCCGTGACAAACCATCCGCCGACTACCGTAAAGACACCCGAAACGCGATACACGGCGCTCTCCCGACCCCATGCCCCATCGGCAAAGCTCGTACCCATAGCCGTCATAAAAGTCACATACGTCGTCGACAGGGGCAATTTCATGATGGTCGCCATCGAAATGAGCACACTGGCCACCATGAGCGTGACACATGCGCGGATGTAGTCAAACATCGGCGCCTCCTTGCCGAGTTTTTTCATCTTTTCCTTGAAAGGTCGGTCATCGAAACGCCGTCGCAGGTAGCTCTGCACCGGAATCGGCGTCACATATTTAAAAAACTGCCCCACATTGATTGCACCACGCACAATTGCCCTCGATAGTGCCGAAGCTCCAAAGCGCTCCTCGCCCCATCCTTGCCGGCCAAGGCTGACCTCCGTCTTCGTCACGTGACGGGCTTTCGAACTGACAAAGAGCGTAATCATCATAATCACTCCCGCCAAAAAGAGCAAAATCGACGGTGTGGGAACCTTTTTCGCAAGCCCCTCCATGTACAATTGGTTAGGATCTGCCCCCGATTGCGCGTAAATCTCATAGGCAGAATATCCCGCCAAGGGCACACCGATAAAGTTGACCAAATCATTGCCCGCAAAGGCCATGGCAAGGGCAAACGTTCCAAAGAGAATCAGTACACGAAAAATGTTGATCTTGAGCAATTTTAACACCATCAATACCACCGCCCAAAAGACAAAAGCATACATCGAGATAAGCCATGGATGTTTTAAAAAGGCCTCCCGAGTCGAAGGCGGAATAAAAGTGGCATATTTGGCGCCCTTGACGACGACAAAATACGTGATGGCAGTCGCTACAATCGCACTCCAAACCAAGGTCAATACTATCGGTGCTCGCTCATAGCGAAAGGTAAACAGTGATCGACTGATAAATTGCAATACCGCTCCACTAAAAAAGGCAATCAACACCGACAATAATATGCCCAAGATAATGACCAATGCCCGGCTCGAATTGATGTACTCCATCACCGAACGCTCCCCTACACCATCGACAAAGACGATCATCACGGCCATGCCAAAAGCTGCTCCCAACAATTCAAAGACAATAGATACTGTCGTCGATGTCGGAAGTCCAAGCGTGTTAAAGGCATCCAACAAGAGGACATCGGTCACCATGACCGCTAAAAAGATGAGTATGATCTGATGAAATGTGAAGAATTGCGGATGAAATATCCCCTTGCGAGCAACCTCCATCATCCCGCTGGAGGTAATCGCTCCAAAAATCACCCCCAGACCTGCAACAATTAATATCCATCGCAACTTGGCCACCTTAGCACCAACGGCCGTATTGAGAAAGTTGACCGCATCATTGGATACCCCTACAATGATATCCGATATTGCTAAGAGGGCTAAAATACAGAGGATGATAAAATAGATGTCCATGCTGGATATGCCTTTATCGAGGGCAAATGTATAAAATCTCCCCTGTAGTTATGACATTTACAGCCTTGTCTCTTTGGCATAGACCATACAAAAGAGATGCTACCTAAATCCCAAGCCAGATACGAACGGGATTTTCGACCAACTCCACGACGCGTACCAAAAAGCTCACCGCCTCCTTGCCATCGATGAGCCGATGATCGTACGAGAGCGCCAGATACATCATCGGCCGAACGACTATTTCGCCATCGACTACCACAGGACGCTCCTGTATGCGGTGCATCCCCAATATGGCCGTCTGCGGGAGGTTGAGTATGGGTGTCGAAAGCAGTGATCCAAACACACCGCCATTGGACACCGTAAACGTTCCACCTTCGAGCTCTTCTACCTGTATCTTGTTTTCGCGCGCGCGTTCGGCCAAATACTTCACCTGGCGTTCAATCTCTGCTATGTTTAACACATGGGCGTTGCGAATCACAGGCGTGACCAAACCTTTGGGTGCAGCTACCGCCACGCTTAAGTCTACATAGTCGTGATAGACAATTTCATCGCCCTCCAAGCGCGCGTTGACTTCTGGAAATTCCATTAGCGCCTGCGCACACGCTTTGATGAAAAAGCCCATAAAGCCAAGGCTCACCCCGTATTTTTCTTTAAACTTTTCCTTAAACTGGCTTCGCAGGCCGATGATAGCGCTCATGTCGGCCTCATTGAAGGTGGTGAGCATGGCCGTGCGATTCTTGGCCTCCACGAGATGTTCGGCGATGGTGCGCCGTATGCGCGACATCTTCTTGCGACGCACCACGCGCTCAGCACTTACACTGACTGTAGGCGCACGCTCTTCTGTGGTCACCTGTTCTTGTTGCGACGGCATGGTTGGTACGGGCTGCTCTTCCTTTATGGCCTCTTGCTGCTCTTCACTTTTTGTGGCCACCTCGCGTTTGCGTATCGCGCGCAGGGCATCCGCTTTGGTGATGCGTCCATCCTTGCCTGTGCCTTGTACCTCCTCTAAGGGTATATTGTACTCGCGTAAAATCTTTGCCGCCGCCGGCGATGCAATAGTAGCCGTCTCAACTACAGCTGCTGAATCTCTTTCGGGTGTTTCTGGCTTTTCCGCTGACTTAGCCTCACCAATCGGCTCAAGAATAGCCACCACTTCGCCCACACGTATATCGGTCCCCTCCGGTACTTTAATGCGCACAATTCCTGCCGAGGGAGCCGTCAATTCCATCGTCGACTTGTCGGATTCGATTTCCGCGATGGCCTGGTCTTCTTCCACCTGCGCTCCATCCTCAACCAGCCACGCTGCCAATGTCACCTCCGTAATCGACTCTCCTACAGATGGGATCTTAATTTCTATGGCCATGAAGCACCATTTTATTCATCCAAATCAAATGCCTTGCGAATGATTTGCTCGCGCTCTTGCAGATGTACGCGCTTAAACGCCGTAGCCGTGCTCGCACTTTCGGGCCGCGACACCAGGCCAAACGTTTCGCCGCGCAAGATACGAAGCAAATACGTATACGCCCCCATATTCTCTGGCTCCTCTTGTACCCATACGACTTCGGCCTTCTTAAAGCGCGCACGCATGCGCTGCCATGCTTCCATAGGAAAGGGATAGAGCTGCTCAAATCGAATGATGGCTACACTTCGAAGCCCCTTGGCGCGCTTGTACTCCAGTAAATCGTAATACACCTTGCCCGAACAACACAAGACGCGCTCGACGTCGTCATCACTATCGATATCTTCATCCCAAAGTACTTCCTCAAAGCGTCCCTCGACGAGCTGTTCGACCGGCGATACGACCTCCGGATGGCGCAACAGCGACTTCGGAGCCATGACGACTAAGGGTATGCGGAAAGGCCATGCCAACTGGCGTCGCAATGCGTGAAAGAAATTGGCCGGCGTAGTGGGATTGATCACACACATGTTGAGCTCCGCACACAGCTGCAACCACCGCTCAAGGCGCGCACTGGAATGCTCAGGCCCTTGCCCCTCGTATCCGTGCGGCAACAAAAGCACCAAACCACTCATGCGATGCCACTTGCTGTAGGCACTCGACACGTATTGATCAAAAATAACCTGCGCCCCGTTGGCAAAATCACCAAATTGCGCCTCCCATAAGACCAAGTGATTGGGCGAGGTGAGCGAATACCCGTAGTCAAAGCCCACTACGGAAAATTCCGACAAGGGCGAGTTGTAAATGTAAAACTTTCCCGCATTCTCCGCTAAGCCATCCAAGCGGTTGTGTGGAGCATTGTTCTCAATGTCATAGATCACTCCGTGGCGATGTGCAAATGTGCCGCGCCTGCTGTCCTGCCCCGACAGCCGCACATTCTTCCCCTCCATCATGATGGAGCCGTAAGCCAATAGCTCCGCAGTCGCCCAATCGACCCTTCCTTCGTCAAAATAGTGCGTAGCGGCCCGATTAAACTGACGCACCAGCTTCGGAAGCGGCTTAAAACCCTCCGGTATCGCAGTGATGTGCCGTACGATGTGATCGAGTACCTCGCGCCTTACGCCCGTCGGAGGAGATTGGCGGAAGTCCTCCGCACGCGGAGGACGCAACTTCTTCCATGCCAACTCTGGCTCCTGATAGGTATACGGTAGGGGTTGCTCTTTAATTTGCCGGAGTTTGTCTTGCAGCTGGCTCCAAAATTCTCGCTCGTATTTTTCGAACTCCTCACGCGTGATGACCCCTTCGGCGAGGAGTTTGTCGAGATAGATTTGACGCACTCCCGGATGTTTGGCGATGAGTTTGTACAACAGCGGCTGCGTATACTTGGGATCATCCGCTTCATTGTGGCCGTGCTTGCGATAGGCCACCATATCGATAAACACATCGCGATGAAATCGCTGACGCCACTCCGCCGCCAGTCGAGCAACAAAGACTACCGCCTCTACATCGTCGCCGTTGACGTGAAAGACAGGGGCCCGGATGACACTGGCCACACTAGTACAGTAGTCAGAAGAACGCGCCTCATCAAAATCCGTCGTAAACCCTATTTGATTGTTGATGACGAGATGCACCGTCCCACCCACTTGGTAACCTTCAAGGCTCGACAGCTGGAGCGTTTCGTACACTACCCCTTGCCCCGCAATAGCTGCATCGCCATGCACCAATATGGGCATAATCTTGGTACCCTGCGAGTGATAGACGACATCGTCCTTGCCGCGTACAAAGCCCAACACCACGGGGTCGACGCTCTCTAAGTGCGACGGATTGGGCGCTACCTTGATGTAATAGCGCTTGCCATCCTTGCTGTACTTCATCGAGGAGTACCCCATGTGATACTTGACATCGCCATCGCCCATGGTGAGATCCCTTGGGCTCTCTCCTTCAAATTCGGAAAAAATCTGCTTGTACGTCTTGTTGAGCAAGTTGGCCAGTACATTGAGCCTACCCCGATGCGCCATGCCAATCGCTATCTCCTCAATGCCTCGGTCGACTGCCTCCCGGATGATAAACTCAAGGGCAGGAATAGCCGCCTCCGACCCCTCCAGAGAAAAGCGCTTTTCGCCGGGGTACTTTTTGCCGAGAAACTCCTCAAAGAGCGTCGTCTCACTGATCTTGTTTAAAATGTCGAGCTTTTCCTCTCGCGTCAGCTGATACCGCTCGTATTCCACCTCCATCTTTTGCAAGAGCCACTGATACTCCTCCGGATCCCGAATGTACTCCCATTCCAATCCGATCGACCCCGCCCACACGCGCCGCAGACGCTCCATAATTTCGCGTAAAGTAGCACCGGGCATCCCCAATTCCTTACCTACATAAAACGACCTATCCAAATCGGCTTCGGACAATCCAAAATCTTCCAAATCCAGATGCGGCTTGCGATCCTTGCGCTTGCGAATGGGATTGGTGTCCGCAATGAGATGCCCGCGAAAGCGAAAAGCCTGGATGTACCGAAAGACCTTCAACTCCCCCTCCACATCAATACCCGCATCGAGCCCCGCCTGCGC
>JALWKB010000041.1 GCA_026996805.1 Saprospiraceae bacterium
ATATATGTCCTGCAGCTCCACAGATCAGCTGTGGCTCTGAGGACATGTTTATGAATTACCTATCGCTTGCTCCCGACAGCTGCATTCTATTTTTTACCAAGGGACAAGTGGCGCGCATGCACCGCACTTTGACCGCTGATCGGGCTTCCCTCCTTCGCACTCATTGTCCCGCTCCGACCGATGCAGAGCCACCATGGCGAGATATTCACCTCGTCTACAGCCCCTTCCAACAGCAACTTTGGCTTCAGCTGCCTTACGGATTTGACCGACCCTTTGCATGTGCCATTTACGGCATAGACGGTAGGCTTATAGCGCGCATGCGCCTTGCTGCGGAAGCCAACGCCGTGTCCATTTCCGTACCCCTTGCCCCCGGCGCTTATGTACTGCACATCACCACTGAGGGTCGGAGCCACTCGATGATTTTTTTCGTACCACCAAATTGAAAATTCTCTCTAATTTTACTCAGTGGAATCGACAATACCGAGGCAAATTACACGGCATCATGTGGTTTTCTAAAAGCGTAGTTGCATTGGCCTGTGGGATGGTATTCAGCTTCCTATCGTGTGGCTCTGTCAAGCCACCCGCTACACCTCCCAAGGAAATACCTATGGTCACCTTCGGTTACGGAGGAGGCTTTGCCGGCAAAGAACACAGCTACACCATCACCGACAAAGGGTGGGTGTACAGCGGCGACGGCGAGATTAGCCCCTACAAGTATTTGGGTCGCATACAAGCTACAAGAGCCGCCCAACTCGTCCAACTCTTCTCAACACTCGGACTTGATCAAATCGACTACCGGCGTCCGGACAACACGTATTTCTTCGTGGGATACAGCGACGACAAGGCAAGGTACCGCATCGTGTGGTCCAATCACCGTGAAGTAGAGACCAAAGTCACCGACTACTACCAATTGCTCATGGACGTGATCAAGCCTTTCGTCAAGAAATAAGGCCTCACTTCTCTTCACGCTTGCCAAAATCGAGGATGTTGCCCATGTGAAAACAAATGCGACAGCGGGGCTCGTAGCGCTCTTCGGCTCCGAGCACGATGTCCTCACGCTCGTCGGTCAGCCGATACGAATGGGTCGCCAAAGCCCCACAGTGCTTGCAAATGGCATGCAACTTGGTAATGTATTCAGCTACGGCCAATAAATAGGGCACTGGCCCAAAGGGTCGCGCACGATAATCCATGTCCAATCCCGCCACAATGACGCGCTTGCCCTTCAGCGCTAAGTGCTGGCACACCTCAACGATTTCATAATCAAAAAACTGCACTTCGTCAATAGCCACCACCTGTACGGGCTCGCTGTGCTTGAGAATCTCGCGCGCATCCGCAACGGCAATGCCTTCGACCGCCTTGCGATCGTGCGACACCACCTCCGACTCCGAATACCGCGTATCGCGTCTGGGCTTACAAATCAACACCCGCTGACCGGCTATCTGTGCCCGCCGCACGCGACGTATCAACTCCTCCGTCTTACCCGAAAACATCGGCCCGCATATCACTTCAATCCATCCACTGCGCTGTCCGGGCATCACGGGCTCTACAAACATCGACCTGTGTCTTTTGAGCGATAAAGATACGGCAGTTTGTCCCATATTCGCCCGCATGCCCTCCCCAACACCCCCCTCCTTTAGCACCCAAGCCGCTTTTCATCATATTAAATATTTTTTTAATATTTTTGCCGTATGAAATCGTGGATCTACACTGCACTGGCGGTACATGCCATCGGTTGGATGCCGGCTTTCAGCCAGGAGGCGCTGTATACTTTTTCCGTGTATGCCGAAGAGTACATTCGACTGGACACACCTACCCCACTGCACTTGCAGCCCTTTGTGGCGGATACCTCCTTTCCCCTGCCCTTACGGCATCCACTCACAGTAGGAGAAGACAATTACGACTCAGCTGTAGTGACCACCTCGGGACAGGTGTTTTTATACAATACTACTACCCAACGCGCTCTCATCGTATCTCCTTTTGGCGCATCCATGCGCTCCTATCTCGGTGCTCCTGAGACGTCTGCGATTTCATACGGCTATCGAACCGAAGCAAACGGAGACTCCGTACTCATCGTCGAGTGGCGATCGATGTTCTTTCAGGTGATGGATGGACTCTTTGACTCTATACACATGCAAGTGCACTTTGACTATCAGAGGGGAGAGGTGTCCTTTGTCTATGGGCCCGCGCAGACAGAGCTGGTGTACGTGGCTTTTCGCGATCTGGATTCGGGCAAATTTGGTGGGTACGTGGGCATTGGCACGCGGGAGGATTCTCTCTACAAGGGATGGTGGTTGGTCGGCGACAGCAGCGCTCCCGAAATGGTCGAAGTGCTCCACATTTACGACAGCATTGGCCACTACCGCTTAGGATTTCCTCCGGCGGGAACGCGCTTTCACTGGCATCGCGTGTTGACGACACGCCGTCACAATCCACACTTACACTTAACACCGTGCCGCATACAGCTATCAAGTCATCGAACCATTGAAGAAGCATCCGATTTTACCTTCGATTTTTGGGCAGTGTACGACTTGACCGGTCGATTGCGCTATCAGACGAAAGAGCCACCTTTTATCTATGCATGGATAAAGCGCTGGCGACAGCCGGTAGTACTCATAGGGTATGCTAGAGGTACACCTCGTTGTAAGAGCATTCTACACCTTCTCCCCGCGCGTTGAGTACGGCGAAAGGTGGGTTTTGCCGAATTCCAGTATATTCGTGCAAACGGAATTGCGCAATCATGAAGACAAAGATTATTGGGACGGGTTATTACGTACCTGAAACGGTAGTGACCAATCACGATCTGGAGCGCATCATGGACACCTCCGATGCGTGGATTGTCGAGCGCACGGGCATTCACGAGCGGCGCTTTGCTAAGAAGACCGAGGAGACGACGACGACGATGGCCTACCAAGCCTCCAAGCGCGCTATCGACAATGCCGGCATTGCTCCGGAGGAGATCGATTTTATCATCTTTGCCACGTTGAGTCCGGATTACTTCTTCCCCGGATGTGGGGTACTCCTTCAGCGCATGCTCGGCCTCCACAAAAGGGAAATCGGAGCACTCGACATACGCACCCAATGCACGGGATTCATCTATGCCTTGAGCATTGCCGACCAATATATCCGTACGGGCATGTACAAGACCATTCTCGTCGTCGGCTCGGAGATGCACTCCATGGGCTTAGACATGACCACGCGTGGACGTGCCGTATCGGTCATCTTTGGCGACGGGGCAGGCGCGGTGGTCGTCCGCGCTAGCGAAGACGGCTCGGGCATCCTGCACACCAACCTCCACGCCAACGGCGAGTTTGCCGAAGAACTGGCCATGACCTGCCCGGGCTGCCACGCCGGCCATTACGAGGGCGATCCCGCTAAGTACGGCGCCGAAAATGCCGGGCCCTTCGATGCCGTCTTCATCAACGAAACCATTTTAAACAATGCCTTGCACTACCCCTACATGAACGGCCAGCTGGTGTTTAAAACCGCCGTAGTGAAATTTGTCGAGACCATCATGGAAGCGCTCCAGAGTACGGGCAAGACTCCCGCCGACATCGACATGTTGATTCCGCACCAGGCCAATTTGCGCATCAGCAAATTCATTCAAAAGCGCATGGGGTTGCGCGATGATCAGGTGTGGAACAATATCCAGCGCTATGGCAACACCACCGCCGCCTCCATTCCCATTGCTCTTGCCGAAGCCGTCGAAGCCGGTGCCATCCAACGAGGAGACCTCTTGTGCTTGGCAGCCTTCGGCAGTGGCTTTACCTGGGGATCTGCCCTGCTCTATTACTGAAATCCTCGCGCCGGTGCGACTACCTCAAGGCTGGCAGGCAAACACCGAATGCGAAGCGAGTGACTGCTTAACGAAATGACCTCCCCATCGCATTGGGCATATTCCTCGTCGTGTTCGACATATATCGACGTGCGAAAGTCCACACTGTGAAGATACTTCGAGCGTATGGGGCGACCCAGAAAGGCCCGCAAAGCCCATTGGGGCAGCGCATACCACGGAAACTCTTCAAACAACTGCAGGTGTAAGTGCCCATCCGTCGCACTGGCATGAGGGGCAATGCGCAAATGATATCCAAACTCCGAAATATTCATCACATTGAGCACCGAAAGGCGCATCGAGCGCATCGCACCACCCTCTTCCGCTATGCGCACTTCGATTTTGCGCTGTCGGAATACGCATTTCAGTATACTCCACAGATAACCTCTGAATCCCCGTATCCCCATGGTGTCGTACATCAATGCCACATCGGCGACCAGACCCATGGAAAAGGAATTGGTAAAGTAGCGGCCGTTTACCTCACCTACATCGATATAGGTAGTCGTCCCTTCGCACAGGAGTTTGAGCGCCCGATCGAGATGGAAAGGTATGCCGAGATCACGCGCAAGGCCATTGCCCGAGCCCATCGGAAGGATGGCCAGTGTCTTTCCACTACCCATCATGCCGTTGACCACCTCGTGCACAGTGCCATCACCACCCACCGCTACAAGGTAATCCACCCGCTGAGCGAGGGTTCGGGCAAGTTCATACGCATGGCCCCGAAATTTGGTGTACCACATTTGTACATCCCACGTGTCTGGATCGAGCACTGCACGAATCCTGTCCTTGAGCATGCGCTTATCCCTACCTCCCGCTATTGGGTTGATGATAAACGCCGCTCGACGGACCTGCTTCATCGGACGCCTCGGTTAGAAAAGTGTCATCAAATATGTGCAAACACTCGTTGTATAGTCTCAATGGCGAGATCGATCTCCTCTCGGGTCGTGCGATGCGATAGAGATATGCGAAGTGGCTTTTCGCCCCGGGGTTGAAAAAAGAGCTTGCTCACATGGGTCTGCTGTTCTGCACCCGAAGAACACGCACTGCCTCCCGATACGCATATCCCTTCTACATCCATGCGCAATACGGCCAATTCAAATTCCGGCTTGTCGGGCAAGGCAAGGGTGAAAATCTTATAGTGACAGCGCTGCAAATCTTCGTGTAGACACCGAGCAAAAGGCAACGCCTCTACCACTACTACATGCTGCATGTACTGCCACAGTTCTTCCATACGACGGCGCTTTTCGGGGCGGTGGGCGGGTGCTATTTCCAAAGCCTTCGCCATAGCAGCTATGGCCGGAATGTGCTCCGTACCCGAACGCATTGACCGCTCTTGTCCACCTCCATGCAGCAGCGGTCCCAGAGCGATGCCCTTGCGTATGTAGGCTATGCCAATGCCTTTGGGGCCATAAAACTTGTGTGCGGAGCCGACAAAAAAATCCACTCCGTAATGCTTAGCATCAAAGGGGTAATATCCAAGTGTTTGCACAGTGTCCGAGTGAAAATAGGCCCCGTATTCCTTGCACAACACCCCCACTGCAGCAATGTCGGTCAGCGTGCCGAGCTCATTGTTGGCATGCATGAGGCTGACCAGTACGGTTTGATCACCGAGCTTTGACAAAATCTCCTCAAGGGCATCGAGCCGCGGCGCTCCCCAGTCGTCGAAGGCAAGCCAGTGCACGTTTAAATCGGGATACTGCTGTTGTAGAAAGCGGACCGTTTGAACGACGGAGGGGTGTTCGAGTGGGGAGGTGAGAAGATGTCGCACACCTAAATCTCGCACGGCTGCGTGTAAAATCCAATTATTGGCCTCCGTAGCCGATGAGGTAAAATAGAGCTCTCCTGCAGCTACGCCGAGCATCTGCGCGATCCGACGGCGCGACTGTTCCAAAATATCGCGCGCCTTGCGCCCCTCGTAGTGAATACTTGAAGGATTGCCCACCGCATCTCGGTACACCTCGTTCATCACTTCCAGGACCTCTTCGTCGATGGGCGTCGTCGCAGCGTAGTCGAGATAGATGGGTTTATGCCGGTTCATGGGCTCGATGCGATATTTGCGGTAGATCAAACGGTGCAAACCACGAATGCACAAGCGATTTATCCCGCGTGTCGTCGACGTGGAAAAACTCGTTGGTGCGCGAATCGTACCGATACGCCTCTTCGTAGCGATGGTGATGAATGGCGATATGACGTAGGGCTTGCCCGATATAATCGATCTCCTCCATCGTCATCGTCGGATGAATGCTTACGCGCACCCATCCCGGCTTGGCAGATAGGTCGCCAGCATCGATGAGCGAGGTAATCTGTCGCGACTTTTCATACGACACTTCTAAAAGATAATGACCGTAGGTGCCAGCACATGAGCATCCGCCACGTGTCTGAATGCCGTACAGGTCGTTGAGTAAGCGCACGACGAGATTGTAGTGGATGTCTTGCAAATAAAAAGAGACAATGCCCAAGCGATCGCGTAGATGATCCGCCAGAATGTGCATGCCGGGGATGTCGTCCAAGTGGTGGAAGAGCCTCTGTAAGAGCTGGTCTTCTCGCTGGCGTATCTTTTCGGTGTCCATTTGTTCCTTCAGCACACAGCACAGTGCGACTTTTATTGTCTGAAGAAATGCCGGAGTACCTCCGTCTTCTCGTGCTTCTATTTCTTCGATATAGCGGTGTTCGCCCCAAGGGTTTGTCCACTCTACCGTTCCACCACCCGGATTGTCGGGTACGCGATTGTGATACAGATAAGGGCCAAAGATTAAAATGCCACTGCTACCCGGACCGCCGAGAAACTTGTGCGGCGAGAAGTAAATGGCGTCGAGATCTTCTTCGGGATCGTCCCCCCGCATGACAATGTCGATATACGGTGCAGAGGCGGCAAAATCAACAAAGCAGTATCCTCCAGCGCGATGCATCATGCGCGCAATTTGGCGATATGGCGTCATCAAGCCCGTCACATTCGAACACGAGGTGATGGCCGCGTACTTTTGCTCCCTGTCGCGGTATTGATGCAGTAGCTCCTCTAAATGGTTGAGGTCGGGCAGCCCGCGCGCGTCGGGGCGGATGATTTCAACATCTGCAATCGTCTCCAGCCAAGAGGTCTGATTGGAGTGGTGCTCCATATGAGTAATAAACACCACGGGACGGCTTCGCTCATCGAGGGATAAGGCATCCATAAAGCGCTCATGCACCTTGAGCCCTAAAATGCGCTGAAACTTGTTGACCACCCCTGTCATCCCCGAATTGGAAGAGATGAGCACATCGGAGGCATGGGCATGTACATGCCGCTTGATGATTTGTCGCGCGTAGTGATAGGCCTCTGTCATCGTCGTGCCCGTCCAGGTAGTATTGGTGTGTACATTGCCCACATGCGGGCCGATGAGCTGTGCAATGCGATACTCAATAGGGGCGTATAACCTGCCACTGGCCGTCCAATCGGCATAGACCAGGGGCTTGACACCGTACGGCGTGGGAATCTGTGCATCGATGCCTACGATGCCCTTTCGAAAGCGCATAAAATGGTGCGACCAAATACCCCTATCGGAATGCCCCTCCATCGTTCCAGCAGTGTTTGCCGTCCAAATATACTAAAAATGGAGAGGCCCGCTCCACTCAGGAAGCGAGCCTCTCCATCCAAAGCGATTCCAAAGGCGGATGCTATCGGGCAATGACCATCTTGCGCACCTGAGTGAAGTTGGGAGTCTTCATTTCATACAACAAGACAGTACCCCCCTGTGACAGATCCGATTCGAGGATTTCCACTCTGTTCAATCCCTTCACGCCGTTAACTGTGCGCACGAGGATCACCTTGCCCTGCATGTCGCGGAAGGTCAAAGTGACCTTCTCGGCACGCGGCAATTCAAACGGTATGATGGTCACTCCGCGGAAGGGGTTTGGGATATTCTGCAACAAGGCATACCGCCCTGCATCGCCATCCTCTTCGGTAAATGTAATAGTACCACTGGTGAGCTGTATCTCGTAAATGTTTTCGTCGATGAGCCATTCGTTGTCGATGACGCTGGAATTCATCTCCACCATTTGCGGCTTAGATTGAAAGCGTAGTTTCAACACCGCATCGCCCTTTGTAATGGCTACTCCATCGATATCGTACCAGCTAAACAACACCGTACCCGGGTGGACGACGTAGTTTTCCTGCTCGTCGATATCCAATACAGGGCTCGACATTTCGAGCAGCTGTGCCTGTTCGTCGTAAGTGAGCGTAAACTGCGCCGTGTGTATGGGGAAGTTTTCCATGGCGAGGAGCTCGAGCGTCCAGCTGCCGTCGGCATTTTCGATCCAGTTGGTCTTGAATTGTCTGGTCAGACGATTCACCTGATCGCCGTCGAGATTGATCGATCCCGATACGTCGCCTATTTTTACTCCAATCCAATTGACATCGTGCAGATTGTGCTGCAAATCCCGTATGACCAACTCGCCGTAGGACGTATTTCGCTGCTGTGGATTGTCGAAGTCGATGCCTTCGGGATAGAATTTCCACGAGGGGCTGCCCCTTAAGCTCCTGATTTTACCAAGGATCAATGCCCTCAGTACGCCGATATCCCCAACGGTTACCTCGCCCGAGCTGTTGGCATCGGCGGCCACGTACTGCCATCCGTGGCTAAAGGGCACTCTGCCCAATATGTGGTTGTGGATATAAATAAGGTCTAAAGTGGTGACGCCCTCGAGATGCTTCTTGTCGTAGTGGACTTTCATCGTATACAGCGACCCCGTACGGATAGGAGATAGGGTATACGACCCCTGTTGATCGTTGAGCAGAGCGATGAGTTGGTTGGATCCATCGTAGAGCTCGATATCGGCCGTGGCAAATTGCTGTTCGTCGACGCGCTTGAGTATACCTGTAATGCTGACGTACACATTGCTGCCGTTGCGATCACAGGCATTGTCGTTGTCTTGCAAGCGCAATACGACGTCGCACTTGTCGCGATTACCTGCCTCGTCGATGACCCACATTTCTACAGGTATGTCCCTGCTCTTTTGACCCATCAGATCATCACAGGTGAAGACGCGTACCAGTGAGTCGCCATCTTCGGTAAAGCTGAACACGAGATCTTCTGCAGCCGTGCAGTTGTCGAAGCTCTTCAGGTTGAAATCTTTGGCCCACACTTCCACATTGCCGCTGGAGGGCATGATGACGATCACTACGGCATCGCGACACACGGGAGTGGGCTTCTTGCAGTCTTTCAATTCAAAGGTCTTAATACAAGTCGATTCATTGCCGCAGCCGTCCGTGACACTCCACTCAATGCGGTGTGTTCCGACGGGATAACGCCCGGAAGCATCTTTGCCGTATACCCAGTCACTCCATGTGCCGGTATTTCCGATGTCTAAGCGGTACTTCCACTGCAATCGATCGGCATCTGTACAGTCGTCTTCCGCCTCACCGACCAATTGAATGTAGCCCGAGCACACGTCATCGACAAGCACGGCGTTGCTATCGCAAATTACCGTGTCCCGACAGGTGTTGCCGACAAACTCCGGCGCATTGACATTGATGACCTTGATCACTTGCTTGTGCTCCCAAATGCCACTCTGGCGATCTTTGTTGAACTGACACCAGTCGATGACCGTCCACGTGCGCTCGATTTTATAACACGCATCACTGATGCCATAGAAGTATCGGTCTTTGTAGTTGACACCTATCTGGGCACAATCGCGATTGCGATAGGTCGGCCAGCCCGTATAATCGGGATCCGTGTTGACTCCGTTGCGACAATTGGTGTATAGCGGACGCGTGGTGTAATTGGGTGGCCAACGGATATCCCGCACATCAAAGGGATCGCGGTCGCCTATGGTGATGACCTGCATCACGGTGACCTTCCACCCCTGATGGTCGTACACATCAAAGGTGCGCTTGATCGTGCCCGTCCCACAGGTTAAATCGTACTCCACCGTTTCGATGATCGTATCGATACCGCAATTGTCCATTGCTAATCCGTCTCTACCGTAGACCCTTGCTCCGATCACGATATCCTCCCGCTCATCTTCGCTAAGGGCGATCTTGCCAAACACTTTGGACAGATCGGTCGTGTCAAACTCAATGCGACAATCAATGGTAATATCATCGGGAGGAACGACCTTTGGTGGCTCTTTATCCTGTACGTGGACCGTCGACATGCAGAGCGCAGAATTTCCGTTTTTATCATAGACGACAAACTCCACGATGACATCCTTGCCCACATCCGCACAGCAAAACTCGACAAAATCGCGAAACACCGAATCGCGCTGCCCACACGGCTCTCCCCAATCCATGCGCCGTACGAGCATGGTGTCCAACATGCAGTTGTCTACCGAACCATCATCGATCGAGCGCGCATAGATCTTGCCCTTGCCGTCGAGGTTGAGCGTCACTACGGTATGCTCATCACATACGGCCAAGGGTGCCAGATCATCGACGACGACCACATCGAAAGCGCATTCCGCAGTATTGCCACACTCGTCTTCAAATTCGTAGTAGAACCAATGGCAGCCGGGGCCGAGATTGCGCGCTACAAAAGGTCGGTCGCCCGGGCGACGCCATCCTCCTAAATAGGTCCCTCCGCTACCCGAAGGCGTGCAATCGTCCGGACTGGCAGGCTGGATGTGACGCACTCGATACCTCCACCCCGAACACTCCGATAGCACATACACCTTTGTCGAATCCACAATGCCCGCCGTCGGATCGAAGTCTTCAGGCACCGGCAAGACGTAGTCTCCACTGCAGTCGTAATATTTCATACCAATGGTATCGCGCACATCGTGCGTTGTCGGACAGTAGACGATGGGAGGCTTGTCGTCGAGGATTTTGATGCGCTGATAAAAACTGATCACTCGCGGCAGCGAATCGTTGACACTGCCCGGCCGTACACACCAGTCTACCAAGGTCCACTTGCGCAATATCTTCTTAGTTGCACCACAGATTTCATACACCTGATCGGTAAACTCCACAGCAATGGTCGCACACTCCGGCACGATGGGCCAGCCCGTCGACTCCGGCGAGGGGTTGCCGTTGGGCAGGGCAATCCAGCTGGTATCATCACACCAAAAGACCGTATCGCGCAAATACACCGTATCGACTACCAAATTGGGCAGGTGTATGAAGATGCTATCCGCACACATTGTCATATTGCCCGACGGATCGACGGCCTTCCACTTGCGCACAATGATTTTAAAGGGCACATCACAATCAAAGGGCAACACCTCGGTATCTTCATACCACAGACGCACCAATCCACACGAATCGTAGCGATCCACTAAGAAATGCTGCCCATCGGGCAACACACTATCGATGACCGCCCCCGGTGGAAGGGGAAATCCCAAACTGTCAGGACTGATATCGTCCGAACAGCGGACCGTATCATTGCCACATACAAGTGGTTCGATGTACTTGTCTTCTACCCAAAACGTCCCCCAACACGAATTGCCCGTACAGGTATCGTGCACCTCAAAGGTCATAAACTGACCAATATGGGCACAGGTGAGGGTATCTCCCGGTACGACATTGCCATTTTGATCCTTTACGATGAGATCCCAGCACAAGGTATCGATGGCACCCTCCACGGCCATATCGATGGTAAATACAGCTATGCCGTTTTGGGCCAGCGACACCTGAATGCTGTCGTTACACGACAAATCCGGCCTTTGAGCCCACCCACTATTCCAAGACAGTAAAAATACCATCCACGTAGCGAGTACGGCCCCTAAGACCGAAGGCCCCCTATAGGTGCCCATCCCCTGTCCACTCAAATAACCGGTCTTGAATAGCATCATATTCAACTTTTTTTGCAATACACCCTTAGGGGATGCAAAACACATACCAATTTTTCCTAATCCATATATTCGATAGGGGCACCTAAGGCGTTCTCCTTCTTAAATATTTGCTTTTCAGTGTATTAAATCGTACATGCCCACCATTTTATACCTTTGAAATTTTTCAGAACTTGGCGCCTATACCCCTTGGAAGTACTCATCCTTCCGTTGAAAGGCCGCCCAAGAAATGGCGGATGAAGCCCGACAAGATGCGCAGCCCTCCTTCAAAGTGCTCCGTATTGTTGATGACTATATCGGCGGCATCTCGAAAGGGGGCAATATAGGCCTGATAGGCGGGAAACACATGGCGCTCATAGCGGTACAATACATCTTCGACGGGGTAATTGCGCTCTACTTGATCGCGACGCACGCGCCGCACGAGCTTCGACACGGGATGGGCATGGATAAACACCTGCAAATCACAAAGCCCCGCCTGCGTGAGAAAATACAACGCATAAAGACCTTCCACTACGAGCACAGGTGCTGGTCGTAGGTGTAAGACTTTCTTCGGCCCCGGCTGGTTGTACCGATACTCTTGAATCTCGATAGTCTCACCACGGAGGAGCTTGCGGACATCCCTGAGAAAATCCTCCCGGCGAAACGACTCGGGCAGGTCGAAATTTTTGACACCCTCCGCATCGCATTGTTGCTCTTCCCTTGGCTTATAGTAATTGTCCAGCGAAAGGATGCACAGCTCTTCTTCGTCGAAGAGCTGACGCAAGCGCCGAACGAAAGTGGTTTTTCCCGAGCCCGAGCCTCCCGATATACCGATGACGAGCGGTCGCTGACCCCTATCCATAGCACATGGCGACTAAGCAGCGACAAAGCTACTATATTTTTTACGGTGCAGGGCTTTTTTATTAATTTTGCGGTCCGAACGCAAAACGAGTTTGCGTCGTTTTCGTTTAAAGTAATGGCAAGTGGGTAATTAGCTCAGTTGGTTTAGAGCGCTGCCTTGACAGGGCAGAGGTCACAGGTTCGAATCCTGTATTACCCACCCAAATTATATGGCTCGGGATGTAGCTCAGTCCGGTAGAGTACTCGTCTGGGGGGCGAGTGGTCGCAGGTTCAAATCCTGTCATCCCGACCATATAATTTTTTTCGGGATGTAGCGCAGCCCGGTTAGCGCGCTTCGTTCGGGACGAAGAGGTCGCAGGTTCAAATCCTGCCATCCCGACCAAGTACCGCATTGCACATCTCCCCATGTCCGACCTCCTCATCGTCTTTGCAAAAAATCCCCAACACACACCTGTAAAGACCCGCATAGCAAACCATCACGGCCCTCAACGCGCACGTCAAATCTATGACAAACTGCTCGACATCACCTTCGATTGGCTCCGCCACTGCCGAGCAGATGTCGTGCTCTACACCGATGCCCTTCCCTTTCCTCATCCTGGCTCCCACGTCCATCCCACCAGGCTCCAGCGCGGCGACGACCTCGGTCAGCGCATGCGCAACGCCCTCCTCGAATGCAGCCAATCCCACTCCCGCTGCGTACTCATCGGTGTAGATTGTCCCTATCTCCATGCATCCATAGCCGACGAAGCCTTCCAACACCTCCATGAAACACCCGTAGTCATCGGCCCCTCCACCGACGGAGGCTATTACCTCATCGGCGTACAATCCCACTGCGCACCCCTGAAAGAGCTTTTTGAAGACATGCCATGGGGTACATCACATGTCTTAGACCTCACCATGCGCCGACTCAAGGACCTATCGATCAAACCCCATCTCCTACCCACCTTCTCCGATATCGACACCTGGGAAGATTGGCAGCAATACCTTCACTATCATGCCCTCCAAAAGAGCTAAAAAGAAATACTACGTCGTATGGCAAGGCCGTATCCCCGGCGTCTACCACTCCTGGGAGGAGTGCAAGGAGCAAATCCACGGATACCCCGATGCACGCTATAAAGCGTATGAATCCCTTCAAGAGGCCAAACGCGCATTTGCTCAGGGACCTCCCAATCACACCCAACGCCGAAAGAGTCTTCCAAAACCCTCGGAAGGCGGTCCCATTTTGCCCAGCTGGTCGGTCGATGGCGCATGTAGTGGCAATCCCGGTGCGATGGAATTTCGCATCGTCGATACCGCCACAGGCAATGAAATCTACCATTTCGGTCCCGTAAAGGGCGGAACTAATAACATCGCCGAAATCCTCGCAATCATCAAAGCATTAGACATCCTCCGTCGGCGCGGCGACACCACCACGCCCATTTATTCCGACTCCCACACCGCCATCCAATGGTACCAACGCAAAAAGATCAACACAAAGGTCGATACCACCTCCTCCCCACAAGTCCGTCAACTGCTCTCAGCCGCACAACGCTGGCTCGAACGCCACCACCCCCCCAATCCAGTATTAAAGTGGAACACCGAGGCCTGGGGAGAAATACCCGCCGACTTTGGTAGGAAATAGGACACCAAACCGGTCTTATGGGAAGAGCATGGGATAGCGCGGTTTCACCTTTCCCTTGCGGATGGCATCGAGTTTTTTCTGTATTCGTGCGCGCTTGAGGGGCTTGAGCAAATCCGTAAACAGTCGCCCCTCTAAGTGATCATACTCGTGCTGAATGACCCGAGCCGCTACTCCGTCAAAGTCCCGCTCATGCCACTGCAGATGCTCGTCCATATATCGAAGGCGCACGCGCTGCGGCCGCCATACCGAGCCATACACATCAGGTATGCTCAGACAGCCCTCTTCGTATTCGACCTCTTCAGCAGAGGTTTCGACAATCTCGGGATTGATAAAGACGCCCTTTATCCCACCGGCATCTTCCGACGCCTGCAGCGTATCAATCACAAAGAGCCTCCACGACTTTCCCACTTGCGGAGCTGCCAAGCCAATACCACTGGCATTGTACATCGTCTCCCACATGTCTGCTACAAACTGTTGCAGCTCTTCTCCTCGTAAGGGCATGTCTTCTGCCCTTCGCCGCAACACCGCATGTCCAAATGCGTAGATAGGAAGTATCATGGTTTAGATATTGCCCAAGTAGCGTTGAAGGATGACGGCAGCACTCATCGTATCGACCGTTTCCTTTTTTCGACGTTTGCGCTTTTTTATGCCTGCCTGTACTAATGTCTGTACCGCCTCCCGCGAGCTCAGCGTTTCGTCGACAAACTCTACCGATAGGTCGGGAAATACCTTCCCAATCTCTTGCCTCAACTCTTCCAATTGGCTCGCCAGAGGACTTTTCTGCGGCTCGTCCAGCTCAGGATGACCGATGATGATGTGCCGCACATCTTCAGTGGAGATATACTCTTTTAAGAAGTCCATCAGCTCATCGGTAGCTACGGTCGTCAATGGGTAGCCCATTACTTGCAAGGGATCCGACACGGCAATGCCCGTGCGCTTTTCGCCGAAATCAATTGCAAGTATGCGCCCCTTCAAGCTCACTACATCCGCCGTTTATCCTATTAATGAATTTGGGTATAAAATGGTTCAACCAATGAAAAATGCCTTCCCCCACCTTGTGCGGAGGAAGGCATTGCCTGAAAACTTAAACTCCTTAGAACAAAGCGATGATGGTCTATCGTATGAAGAGCATTTTGCGCGTAGCCGTAAAGTGTCCCGCATTCAATCGATAGTACAACAGTCCCTCACTGGTCAGTTCACTCGCCTTAATCTCTACGGCATTGATGCCCTTCTCTGCAGCAATTTCCTTGACCAATACGACTTTTCCATTGACGTCGTAGATGGTCAACACTGCATTGGTCGGCTTGGGTACGCTAAAGCGTATGATGGTCGATTTCTCAAATGGATTCGGCACGTTTTGATACAGCGCGTATTGGTCTGCTTGCGGATACACAAACTCCATGCGCAACTTAAATGTCTGAAGCTGGGTATCGTACAGCTCCGCAGCGATAGTACTTTCATCTATGCGGAGAATGTCGCTGACCAGTACATCACTCTTCCTCACCCGCAGATGGATGGTAAACAGCACTTCACCTTTACGTACACTCAATCCCCTGTGGTCATGCCAGCTTATACGCAATCCGCTGGTGGAGACTGCGAAGTGCTCCTCACTAAGCGGTATGCGTCCGGAAACGATGTCGACAAACTGCGCCAATGCATTGTCTAACGCCGCTGACCACTGCAATCCGGTGAGGTGGATATCCTCTGCAGCCCGTACATCGATGGCAACTTCTTCACCTTCGCGCAGGACGCGATTTTCAATTACCAATGAAATCGTGCGTTGAGACCTTGTCGAAGAGCCTGTTGCCTTGCCATTTGCTCCAGCATCGCCGCTGACATCACCGATTTTAATACCGATAAAATCGATATTGGGCATATCCCTGTCGAAGGGATCCAAGTGATAGGTTTCAGGGAAGTGCCACGGCTTGTGCGGATTGGGGAAGGTGTAGGCCTTGTCCACAAAACGCCAGCTTCGACCCTTGGGCAGCTTTCGTATTCTACCGAGGATGAGATTGCGCAAGACGACGATGTCGGCTCCCGACACGCGGTCATCCTCGTTGGCATCGGCGGCTATGTATTGGTACGGCGAATCAAATGTCTCAATGCCCAGCAGATGCTTGTTGATCACGATCAAGTCTCTTGTAGTGACTCCAGTGAGGAAGCGGCTTTCTTTGTGGGGGATGACCTCGTAGGAACCACCCAGCGGCATCTTCGGAAACGCGTATTTACCCGTTGGATCCGTCACCACAGTGGGCATATTGCTGATCTGTATGTCGACCAGAGCTCCGTTAACCCCGTCACCTGCCGGATTGGTGATCAAACCGGCAACTTGCCCCTGCTGCAAGGGACTCGGGCAGACATTGTTGTTGTCCTGCACGATGATAAAGGTGCGACACGAGGCACTATTGCCCGTGATTTTGTCGGTGACGAAGATCTGCACGTCACGCTGGCCGAGACTGTCGCAGTCGTACACGCGCGATTTGTCGGTCGTATCGGGTGAGAAGGACAACACGACGGGATTACCACAAGCTCCACTGCTGCCGAGATCAAAATCATTGGCCCATACCTCGATCATGCCCCAGTCAGCCGTCCCATCGCCGTTGCGATCAACCGGCATCAAATCGACGACCAGGCCGTTCTTACAGTACGGCGAAGGAGCCTTACAGTTGACAACACTAAAGGTGCGCGTGCGCGTGATGCGATTGCCGCAGCGATCCTCGAAGACAAATACAATACAGTGCTCGCCAAGGGGCAACATCGTGTCGATGACTACCGTATTGCCAGTGCCCGAACGCAACACCTCATAAGTTCCATTGCAGCCGAAGTCGATGTGGTACTCCCAGTACATTTCATTGCCCGGCGTACAATTGTCCGAAGCCGATGCCGTCATCCTCACCGGACCATTTTGGCAGAGCGTATCGTAGGAGCAATACATCGTATCGGCCGGCGGCAGCTGCGTAAATACCGGGTCGACGCGATCGATGATCTTGATGATCTGCTGATGCTGCCAGATGCGCACATTGCCATGGGGGTCGCGCTGACACCAATCGATGACCTTCCACGTGCGCACGACCTTGGCACACGCTTCACCAGGAGTATTGAAAAACTTGAAGACCTGATCGTCGTAATCCCATCCCACCAAATTGCACTCGTTCTCCATCAGAAATGTCGGCACACCAGAGATAGAAGTGTCAATATTGTAGGGATCGACACAAGAATACAAGGTGAGATTGGGGGGATAAATGATGTTCGTACTGTCAAAGGGCTGCGGATTGTAGAAGTAGATATATTGCGTATCGCTCACCGAGCCGTTGGCAGGATCCGTAGCTGTAAAGATGCGCTCTATCACACCCGAGCCACATTGATCGCGGTAATCCCGGAAGCGCTTAGTGATGACGACATTGCAATTGTCGTGTGCATAGCCATCCAAAAACATGGTCGTGTTGAGGGCAGGATTTTCGTGTACCAATATATCGTTGACACAGGGTTGGACACCAGCTACCTCGACGATTTTATTCGGCCCTACATTGTAATCGACTTCTACGACTAAGTCACATCCTCCCAGATCCTGGTCGGTAGCAGTAGCAAACGGACCGTAGAGGGTGTATTTTTGTCGGCTGTACTTGTCGGGCACTACCGTCCCGAAGTACTTGGACAACGAGTCGATCTCAAATTTGTAAGTACAGGGGACGACGATGTCGTTGGGGGCGACGATGGTCGGCGGCTGCTTGTCTTGCACCTCGACTTCCACCATGCAAGTGTTGGAATTTCCGTTGCAGTCCCATACGCGGAAGTTGACCATCACGGTGTTACCCACATCCGCACAACAAAATTCCACATAGGGCCGCCAGCCGACATTTTGCCCGCACGGGGCACCGCGATCCATGCGCATGACCTCCATGCTGTCCAGACAACAATCGTCGTAACTGCCGTTGTCAAAGACATTGGCATACACGCGCACGACATTGTCATATGTCAGCGACACTGTGGTATTGCGCAAGCAGACAGCTACCGGAGGCGTCTTGTCCAATACGGTCACTTTGATCGAACAGCTGTCGACATTGTAGCAACCGCTGGTACCTACGGCATCATAGACGCGATACGTCACCGTGTGCATGCCCGCCGGAAGCTGTACAAGGGTCGGCGCCTTCATGTCGTTGATAAATCCACCCGGATAGACGACGTCAATAGTGATGTTGTTGCCGCGACAGCTGTCGTAAGCCTGCGGTAGGGGCAGCCACACGTTGCCTACACAGGTGTTGCCCCCGGCGGTAGTCACCGTAATATCGTTCGGACAAGTGATGACCGGTGGCGTGGTATCCGACACGTGAATGACCTGCGTGATGACCTTGTCACGTATGGTATCACAGAAGAGCTCCTGAATCGTCCATATGCGCAACCACTTTTCCGTACATCCCACCACGCCCTGATAGACATCCGTAAAGGTGGTCGTCAAATTGCAATAGGCATCGAAGGGGAACAAGGGGTGACCATCCGGCGTGGTAGGTACGCCCGTATATCGCCAGTGAGGCGCTCCACTCTGCAGCTTCTCCATGCGCTGATAATCCTCACAGCGAATAGCAGATGTATCGTTCTTGAACGTATCGATAAAGATGAGCACCGAGTCCAACCAGTTAGGCGGCGGCACAATGCTGTCAAATGGCACCCGCTTCAAGGCAATGGTGTCGGTGCAGACGGCCGAACTATTGCCGTACTTGTCGACAGCGTAATAGTCGCGATAGATGACCTTGATGATCGAATCGACGAAATCACAATCCTTTGGTACAATGCGCTCATCGACCAACACCAAAGTGATTTCATTGGTAGGGGTACAATTGTCGGTCACCGTGGGCTTCAACAGGTCGGGATTGTACGCCTGATAGCAGTAAAAGGTATCGGCATTGCACTGAATCGTCGGCGGCAACTTGTCCTCGACGGTGATCTTTGCCCAACACTTGTTGCCCGTGCCCGTCTCTTCGACCGTGGCGATGACCATCTTTCCGATGTGCGAGCCATTGACGATGTCGGGCGGCGTGAGCGGCACACCATTGATGCTAAGCGTCACGGTAAAGGTCCCACCCGGACAAGTACTGTCGGGCTTGACTAAGACCATGTCCGGCGTAATCTGCACCTCACAGTCTTCGTCGAGCGACACCTGAATATCCTGGCACGCCAACGAACACTGTGCCGCTACATCTGTCGGCCTCCACCACAAAGCTAGCCCCAAGAGGCTCAACCACGTGAGCAAACTACTCACCTTGCAGTTCGATACGTTCATGTGCATCATTTTTCAACAATTTTGATTTTACGATGTGTGAAAACCCTATGCGATCCTCGTCCGCCGTTGCAAAGCGGAGAGTACCGTCCTATCATCGTCTTGTTCTACAGGTTGGATTTAGGTGTCGTACTAACGGATTATAAAAAATCCTAATGTATAAGTCCTATTACCTTTTCCTCGACAAAGGTACGGACAATTTCCTCCCCCACACAATAGCAATCATAAAAAATTAGCACTTAGTCAAAAACATATTAACTTTTTTGCTAATACTATAAAATCTACCATTTTGTAAGATGGCTAAAATCAAAGTTATATATATTAAATTTTCACTATGTGTTAGAGCGAGGCATAAAAAAACCCGGGCCCGATGGCCCGGGTTTTCGGCTTCGAGGCTCTTTGTTTTGCCCTATTTTTCCTCTTTGACCTCGGTGGGACTCAGCATCTCGACGCGCAATTCATCCCGGTTTCGGATCGGCCGGTAGTCTTCGTAGCCCTTGCGTACGGCCTTAACTTCCCAATCGAATTCGTAGTTTCCACGACCGTTGAGCAGCTCTTTGACGTAGAAGCCATCGCGTGTCTTCTTGACCACGGCGAGGCCTTTGGAATCCCCACTCAAGGGGGTTAGTACGACCGTGTACTTTTGGGATGCCAGCAGGCGGAAGTGTTCGTTGAAGGGCACAAACGCTTCGCCGTCGCACAAGCTCGCCGTCCCGCGATCGTAGATAGCGGCTTCCGGTCCTTCAATACAGGCGTACCATATTTGCTTCGTCGGATCTAAGGGATGGGGCTCGACGAAGTTCTTCGTCTGGGCAAAGAGGCGCGACTTGCCGGTGTTTCGATCGACGTGCATGCCGGCAATGGCCTGTGTCGGATCGTTGGGATTGAGCAAATAGACTGCACCCGTTCCCGCTCCTTGGATCAGCACATTGTGTAAGTAGTTGTTTCCTATGCTACTGCGAAAGATCATCTGACTGATGACGGCCCCACCTACTTGGGGGTTGTTGGGATGGGTTGTGATGAGTTCGACGTATTTGCGATCGTTGACCATCCAATAGTCGGTCTGCAGCCAGTTGGGGTGTTCGTACATTTCAAACGATCGCTTGAAAAAGTCGTCATCTGGAAAGTCGTTATTGCGCCAGCGTATGGAGTGTTCGACGGCATTGGACTTAAACGAGCTCGTGTGTAGTCCATCCGACTGGATGTGTTTGTAGCCATCGATGCCCATTTGGTAGCGCACGCGCTTGGCGTCGTCTTCCCAGATGACGGTGCGCTTGTCGGCACTTTCGCGCCAGATGGTATCGGGTTGTTTTTGGAGCGACTTCAGATCCACGCTGTTGCCATTGCTTATAGAGAGTGTCGTGCCGCTAAACGACAGTGTTTGGATCTCGTTGGTGGGGTCGGCATCGGCATCGTCGACCTCATCGGTCACCTTGCCCCCGCGCGGTACAAGGAGGATTTCGTTGCCCTGTTTGCGCAGCGATTGGATCTCGTTATTGGGATCGGGATCCGCATCTGATCCTGCGCGCGGTATGATGACGGTATTGCCTCCCGATATGGTCAATCGGTTGCCTTGGATGCTCAGCTGTTGGAGCTCATTGGCCGTATCGGGATCGATGGAGACGCTTCCTCCTCCCTTGGAGAGGGTGAGCATATGACCGTTTTGGAGGGAGAGCGTTTGCAGCTCGTTGGTCGGATCGGCATCGTCGTCTTCTACCTGATCGTTGAGGGCCTCAGCTGCCTTTAGGGCAAAGCTACTGACCAAGGCAGCTCCTATGGGCCGGGTACCAAAGTCCATGAAATTGTTGCCCCCTTGTGGGTCGACCTCTACTTTGAGCAAGGTCGGCTGTTGGGCCACGGCCTGGGCAAGCCCATCGCAGCTGCCCTGTACTGCGGTGCCTTGACAGATCCACACGGCGATCAAGCCCAATTCCGATGTCTGGGCTGTATGCACCTCTTGGTAGAGCACTTGATTACCCTGTGTAAAGGTAAAGCGCAGCTTCACCTGTTGGTTGGCCACCGGCTTGTTTTGCGCATCGCGCAACACACCCTGCCACGAGTAGATACCACTTTGGGCCTGTGCAGCCAGTGCCGTCCACATCAATCCTACGACTGTAATGACTCGTCTCATCATACCTCTATAATTTTATCAGTTGAAAGGAGACCATTTGTCCTTTTTTGTCCTTAAGCTGAAGCATCAGTGTTCCTTGCGGGGCCTCTCGTAGGTCGATGATGCCTTCTTCATCGAGGGACTGAAAGTCCGTCACCCATTTACCGTCGGGCGTAAAGGCCCGCCACCAGAGCGGGGATTGGGATGTCTGCAGGTGGATGCGATGGCTAAAGGGATTAGGAGCGATGTGCACTTCAAATGGGTAGCGCACGTCGCGCACTCCGACGACGAGCAAATTGGGCTGATGAAAGCCCTGCGTGAGCACATACGCACCGCTCTTCAAGGTTTGTACAGCAGTCTGGCCAAGTGTCCATTCCAGCGTATAACCGCCGGCACTACCACTTCCGCCGCTCGAGGCCATCACCTGCGGCTCAACTCGCTGGGCATAGAGCATATATGCTCCCAGCACACATACCAATAACGCGTATGCTTTCACCTTCATGATCAACGATTTCATACCCATGATATCTAAAATGCATTGCTAATATAGCAATTTTACACGGATGGTGGCAAAAGGGCTCTTGTCGAGGCTACTTCTCCGCGTGGAGTTTTTTCCAGATGCGGTCTTTGAGTGTTTCGAGGCCTTCGCCTGAGACGGAGGAGATCAATAGGGGTTCCCATTGGGGTGGGATTTCTGCCAGCACTTCGCGTTTGAGTTCGTCGTCGAGGAGGTCCGACTTCGAGACGACGTAGAGGCGGTCTTTGTGGAGTAGTTCGGGGTTGTACTGTCGCAGTTCGTTTTCGAGGGTATGAAATTGTTGGACGATGTCATCGGCATCGGCGGGTACCATAAAGAGGAGGATGCTGTTGCGTTCGATGTGGCGAAGGAATTGTAGGCCGAGGCCTTTCCCCTTGTGGGCCCCTTCGATGATGCCGGGAATGTCGGCCATGACGAAGGATTTGTACTCGCGGTAGGGCACGATGCCCAACTGGGGTGTCAGGGTGGTAAAGGGGTAGTCGGCTATCTTTGGTTTGGCTGCAGAGAGGGTGGCCAGGAGGGTCGACTTTCCCGCATTGGGAAAGCCCACCAAACCGACGTCGGCGAGGAGTTTGAGTTCGAGTATGATCCAGCGCTCTTCTCCTTCTTCGCCGGGTTGGGCGTAGCGCGGGGCCTGGCGCGTGGGGCTCTTGAAATGCACATTGCCCAGTCCGCCCCTGCCGCCTTTCAACAGTAGGCAGGTCTGTCCGTCGTGGAGAATCTCGCACAACACCTTGCCCGTATCGGCATCTCGGGCTATGGTGCCGATGGGTACATCGACATAGATGTCCTTGCCGGAGGCGCCGTGTTGATTTTTTCCCCTGCCCGGTTGTCCATCTTCGGCGATGATGTGTCGCGTATAGCGGTAGGGCAAGAGCGTCCACATCTGGGCATTGCCGCGGAGGTAAATATTTCCACCACGGCCGCCATCACCGCCGTCAGGGCCGCCTCGGGGTACGTACTTCTCGCGGCGAAAGTGTACAGCGCCTGCCCCTCCCCGACCCGAACGAAAGTAAATCTTGACGTAATCGATGAAGTTTTGCTCGCCCACACCTATGCGGTATTGACCAGCGATTCGATGGTCTCAACGAGGCGTTGGCTAATTTGTTCGATTGTCCCTGTACCGTCAACGGTAAGGGCCTTGCCACGTCGGTCGTAGTATTCGTAGACAGGCGCTGTTTGGGTGTGGTACACTTTTAATCGCTCCTGGATGACTTTGGGGTCGGCATCGTCGGCCCGCCCCGAAGTCTGGGAGCGTATCTGGATGCGCTCGATCAGCTCGCTCTCGGGCACATCGAGGGCGATGAGGCCGTCGACTTCCATGCCATTGGACTGGAGCATAGTGTCGAGGGCTTCTGCCTGGGCAATCGTACGCGGAAAGCCGTCTAAGATAAAGCCCTGCGCACGCGGATGCCGTTGCATCTCCTCCTGCAGCATAGCCACCGTAATGGCATCGGGTACCAATTGCCCCGCTTCGATGTACTGCTGCACCTTTTGCCCAAGTTCCGTCTGCTGTCTTATATGCCTGCGAAATACATCTCCTGTCGAGATGTGCACCCATCCGAAATGCGATGCCAATCGACTGGCTTGGGTACCCTTACCAGATCCCGGTGGGCCAAACAAGATGATGACGCGCCTTTTTTGTCCAAGAGCTTGCATAAAGATCGTTTTCTCAGCTGCCTATGATGTTTCGTGCAAACAAAAAGCGTTCCATCCAGTATTCACTGCTCAGGAGGTCTTCTTCCACCACACCCTTCGAATTGGTGCTGTGGATCATCATGATTCGCTCGCCCTCATTGGCCGTGACGATGGCTACATGGGTAATTTTACCATTTTCGCCAAAGAAGAGCAAGTCGCCCGGAGCCACATCTTGCAAGGGGATTTTTTCTCCTACGTCGGCCTGCGCACTGGTATTGCGCGGCAAAAAGATATCGATCTTTTTAAAGACATACGACGTAAATCCCGAAC
>JALWKB010000042.1 GCA_026996805.1 Saprospiraceae bacterium
GGCGCGGCATGAGATAGGGCTTCTTCCTTCCCGTGATCAACTGGCGCGATTTCATAAGCGCTTCGCGACGCACCGCATAGAAACACCCGTTACGGTAATACGCCGGTGGAATGTCCTGCCGACGAGCACGCTCATAAGCCGGCAAATAGGGTTCTAACAACCCCGAACGCAACCTGTACATACGCGCGGGATGGTGATCGTCTTCTTCCACCACACTGATCACACTATCCACACCCTCCTCTCTACAGAGCCGCACGACAGCATCGAGATCCGCACCCGTCCGAAAGGGCGAAGTGGGCTGCAGCAAAACGACGATGCGATACACTGTCCCATGCCGGCGCTCCATCTCCTCCAGCGCATGGAGCACTGCATCCACGACCGGACTATCATCCTGCGCGAGATGCGCGGGCCTTCGGACGATTTCGATTCCACAGCGCACTCCCCAGTCCAATATTTCAACGCTATCGCTGCTCAACACTGCGTGCAATGGAGTGCTTGCCCCTTGAATACATGCAGCAGCGTATTCGATGAGGTTTCGACCCGCTATGCGGACGAGGTTTTTGCGCGGCAAGCCCTTTGATCCGCCACGTGCAGGTACCACGACCAACACCTCTGGTAGACCTTCCCTATGCACTGTGGACATAGCGTATGAAATGTTTGATGGCAGCATTTTGTACCACAAAGAGCTGTATCCATCCATACAGGGCAATCCCCAGAGCTCCACTTATCAACCATATCCACGGCACACTTCCTCCGAGCGTCCACTGGCCAATCCATCGCACGGTCAGTAGGACGATAGCAGCCAATAACACATCCGACAAATGCCGATATCCCACCGCTTGCCAGGACATGCCCACTGCCCTCGCAGTCGTTGCTGCATAGGCGCCGTAATCGACGAGCTTGATCACCAAAAGCCCCCACAACATGCCAATGATACTCCACCACGCCGTAGCGACAATCCACACGAGGCGCACGGCATTGAGCCAGCCCTCAAGGCGCAGTATTTCCGACGATTTCCCACACGCCAGTAGGGCAAAATTGCACGGCTTGCGCAAAATGTGCAACCACGCAATGCCCATCCATAGCGATAAATAGGGCGACGCGCCCCGCCAGCTGTCGCCGTACAGTAACACCAACAACTCCTCTGCATAGAGGAGGACAGCCAAGTAAAACGGTGTAAAGAGCCCACTGACCGCTGTGAGTATTTCTCCCAACCGCCTGCGAAATTTCTCCACATCCCCCTGTATCGACGACAATGCGGGAAAAATCGGAGCAAACACGTAATTGGACGGCAAACTGGTAGCCAATTCCGATAGCGACTTGCCCCTGTAGTACAGCCCTACTGTGGCAGCCGCATGCGTAGGCCCCAATACGAGGACGTCGACCTTGCGCACCCATCCCGTCCACAAGTTGGATACAAACACTTCAAGCGAAAAACGCAAATGCCTCCGCACCACCGCCGCATCAAACGCACACGACCAGCCAAGACCCGCATACCGATAAATACCAATAGTCGTCAGCGCTGCCGTCAACACCGTATACACCACTAAGCTCCACACATCGTACCCCTCCAAGGCAAGTGCGATTCCCACTACACCACCTACGACGATCGCCGCCACGCGCACTTTTATAAGTGCATCGTAGGCGAGGGAGCGCTCCAAATACGCCCGATCCGTCATGGCAATGGCCTGAAAAAGCGGCAACATTCCAAGCACGCGAAGCACATCGCCGTACGCTTCGATGCGGTACAGAGCCGCAAGCAAGGGAGCAGCAACCCACAGTGCTGCAGCTATCAGCGTCGCACTACCCACCACTACCCATCGTATCGCGTGAAAATCTACCCTGCTGATGGAAGGCTGACGTATCAATGAGCTGTGAAATCCCATCACCGCAAATCCCTCCACCATGCCCACCAATGAGAGCCCCACTGCCAAAATACCAAAGGGCTCGGGGCCCAATAGGCGCGACAGCACAATGGAGATGACAAAACTCATCGCCATGGCAACACCGCCGCCAATGGCATTCCATCCAATTGCCCTCAAAGTTTTCCTACTCAGCGACACGACTCCTATACCACTCGATCAGCTTTTGCGCCATAAATCGCTCCGTGCGATCAAAAGACTCGTAAGTGTTGCCACCGATATGGGGCACGATGAGGAGGTTGTCGTGATTGCGAGCGTATTGTGCCAGCGCTCGGTTCGCAGACCACTGACGCTCTTCGCATACCACATCCAGCGCCGCTCCTGCGATGAAGCCCTCTTCCAATGCACGGAGCAGCGCTGCCTCATCGACGATCGCACCGCGCGAAGTGTTGAGAAGTATCCCATGGGCGGGCATGGCCCTGAATACTTCCTCGCCGATCAGTCCCACCGTCTCCTCACTAAGGGGTACATGCAAGCTCAGTATGTCGGACTGCGCCGCGAGCTCTACCAGTGAATCCACTCGCCTATACGGCACTTCTACCTCACGCGTATCGCAGTACTGCACCCTACATCCAAAGGCGCTGAAATAAGCGGCCACCATCTGTCCAAGCCTGCCCATACCCACAATGCCCACGCGCTTTTCGTACAGCTCGCGGCCGCGAAAGGCATCCCTATTCCAGTGCCCTGAGAGGACATCGCGATGCGCAGGACAAATCTTTCGCTGTAGCGCAAGGCACAGACCAATGGTCAGCTCCGCCGTGGCCCGCACTCGGCGTAAGAACTCCCGCTCGCCCTTCAGCGAAAGCACGACAATGCCGCGCTTTTGCACGGCATCAAGATCGATATGATCCGTACCCGTGGCAGGTACGACGATGACCTTACACCGCAGCGAGCTCGGTAAGCACTGCTCGTCGATGACATATCCAAAGCGAAACCACACCACTTCATAGGCCGAGAGCGCCTCCGTAACAGACGGCTTCTCCGCAGGCGTATCGACTTCAAAATACTGCTGAAGCATTTGAAGCGCTTCCTGGGAAAAGTCCACCGACTCCGCTATGAGCACTTTCCACTTGCGCATGGCTCAATAGTTGAGCTGCTTGTCGATGCGCAGCTCGACCTCGGCGAGGATGCGCGCTATGCGAGGCCCTGCACGGCCATCACCGTAAATCTTTTCACCGGGATAGCGTCCTTGACTCCATTGGTGTTGTATCGCTCGGCGTATCGCATTGCGATCGTACCCCACGTCGATGACATTGCTCCCGCGCTCCCTGCCGCGCTGACGCGAGCCGATGTTGACCACTGGCACTCCCAGATACGAACACTCGCGAATGCCCACACTGGAATTGCCCACAAGACAACGCGCGTTGTACACCAGCTTCAGAAAATCTTCGGGCTCCATATTCTTGAAAAAATGCATATGGGGCAACTCGTATGTCTCTCGAAACGACCGTATCCCCTTAGACGTCCCATCGGAGCCGGCATCGACATTGGGCCAAAACCAAAAAGCGGGATACCCCGCCTCCCTCACGGCATGAAGCGTCTCCTCCACATGCTGGCGCGCCAAAGCGTATTCCGTCGTCACTGGATGCTGCATGACCACGATATAACCTCCGCTATAATCCATAGCTGCCCCCACACCGCCGTATCGCTCGTAGGGATCGAAATCGAGCGCCCCATTTTGGCGCACCCGCTCGGCAAGGTCGATCGATGGACATCCCGTATGAAACACCCTGTCTGGTGCCTCTCCCATGCGCACAAGGCGCTCAGCTGCCAATGCCGTCGATGTCATGTGCAAATCGGCGAGCTTGGTCACAGCATGACGCACCTTCTCGTCGATATTGCCCGATACCTCACCCCCCTGAATGTGCACCAGGGGAATATTCATATACGACGCCGCAATAGCCGTGGCCATCGTCTCAAAGCGATCCGCAACCGTAATGACCGCATCGGGACGCAGATTCTCAAAAACCGTGGCCAACTCCAATATCCCAATCCCCGTCGTCTTGGCCATGGCCGTCAAATTCTCTCCCTCAATCACATTAAACACCCGTGCGGCTATCTCAAAGCCATCCCGCTCAATGTAGTCTACCGCCGAGCCATAGCGATCCAGCAAGGCCGAAGCCGCAACGACGAGCTGCAACTCCAGCCGTGGATGGGCACGCACCGCCTCTAAGACGGTCTTGACACGACTATAACTCGGCCGCGCCGTCACCACCACACAAATCTTCCTCCTCGCCTCCATCCGTTCCAAGATCGTTTGAATGAGTGTTTTCTATGCGAAATGCTACGAAGGGTCCTCCGGTTTTTCGAGATCATCGTCCCTCAAAAACTCATACGCGCGCTTTGCCCTGCGCAAGCGCCGACCAAGGACGCGCTCAAATGCCCGCGCCGGTATTCCCATGCCAGCGGGTTTTTTAGCCTCTAAATCTTCCAATCGTATGCGTTCACCAGCACACATGTCGCGACTGACAGCCAAGCTCTTTTCAAAGATGCCCTTAACCGCTTGAAGAGACGGTGTCAATACCTTGTCTACGGGATTGCGCAAGGCGCGCTGGAGTATCCGCACTCCGCGGACGAGATCCCGCACCCGATCGATGGGAATCGACGCCTGCACATCGGGGCCAAACATGCGCTTGTCAAACACGACGTGAAATTCGAGTATTTCAGCCCCCAACACCGCGGCAGCCAGAGGCGCATAGATGTCCCCCGAATGATCCGAAAAACCCACCCGCACGTCGGGATATCGCTCCTTAATGGCTCCGATGAGGTTTAAACCGTACTCCTCCGGCTCGGTGGGATACGCCGTCGTACACTGCAACACGGCCAACTGTTTTATACGAGACCGTAAAAAGCGCACCGCCTCGTCGAGTTCCTCCCAATTGCTCATGCCCGACGATAAAATGACGGGCTTCGCCGTCCGCGCAATGCGCTCCAAAAGGAGGAAGTTGGTCACCTCTCCCGAGCCAATCTTGTAGCGCCGTACGCCGAGCTCTTCAAGCCACTCCACCGCCTTGACCGAAAAGGGCGATGCCAAAAACTCCATCCCCGCCTCCTCACAGTGCTGCTTGAGCTCTTTCCATTGCGAAAGCGTAAACTCCATCCGCCGCCAATAGTCCATACGCGATGCATCCTGACTACTCAAAAGCACGCGAAAGGGCTCCTCAGGGCTGCTCTCCGCCTCCGCAATGTGCACCTGCCACTTGATGACGTCCACTCCTGTGTCACGCAGGGCATCGATATACGCATGCGCCATGCCCAAGCTGCCCTCATGCGCCTGTCCTATCTCCGCTATGAGCTCTATATCCCTCGGACCCACTAACTTGCTCTTTGTATGATGCGACGACAGTCCTCTTCAAAATTTTCCACCCGCACTACCTCTATGTCTTCGTTCATCCGTATCTCTTCCGCGCGCGAAGCCCCCACATCCGTCACAACTAAGACGTACTGATCAAACTCCAACGGCTCACGCAGCTCCCTCATCTTCTCCACATCCTTGTAATAGTCCCCCGTCGTCATTTCCATCCAAATATATTGATCTTGGATCTTGAGAAGAAAGTCCAACTCATGCCACCTTCCGTGCCTGGACTTAATCTTCAAGCCGTGAATGTGCGGAGGTATCTTTCCACCATTGACACTCTGAATCATCGCACACAGCTCGTACCTCGCAAACAGCTCCAACCAGACGCCGGTAACAAAGCCCACGTGATGCTCGTTGTCCGTATTCACTTTGAGCTTGCAAATGTATCGATTGTTACCGCCATACGAAAATTTGTGAATCAATCCGCATGCATGCATCTTACGACATAGATCCACTACTACAGCAATATCGCTCTTATCCTCTTTTGCGACGTCCAGGCTTTTGGGCTGTTTGATGGATGCCGATTGCTTTAGCACCCTGAGAAGCTCCGATACGAGGTGAACGTGATAGTTCTTCCCTATGAGTCGCGCTACTTCTATGTATTCTCTTGGCCAAATAGGTATGTTTCCCTTCGGCATGATCCTATAACCCCTTTTGTTGATGTAGTGGACCAAATCCAATGTGCCGCGGCTGTGGCGGGCAAAATCCTCCACTGTATAAGTATAGACATCAAGACTCTCTTCGAGAAGCTGCAGCTTATCCTGGAGGTTTTCTACGCGCGCGTTGAGCTCAGCCTTTTCGGATTCTAAAGTCGAAGTCCGAGATTTAAGTTCTCCGTTTTGGAGCTGTAGATCGATGTTATAGTATTTTAACCGAAGGTTATCGTTTTCTAAGTTCCTAATCTCTTCCTTGAGGCTTTCAATCTGGCGTTGTAGTTGCACTATTTCACGTTGATCCGCCTGGTGCTTTGACCTCAAGGTCACACTTGAGGTCTTTGCTGCCGTTTTCTCAACGATCCATCGCTTTATGATATCCCACCATTGACGCATACTCTTGTCGTTTTTTCTCATGACTCGACGATGCGTTGGATATCGTATGCGAAATTCTCTACGCGCAACACATAGATGTCGTGCTGTATCTCAATAGACTGTGCCATGCTCTGATCGACGGTGGCCAGTACGAGAATGCTCTTTTTAAAGGGCAACATCGGGTAGAGCTCTTGCATCTTTTTCAGATCCTTGGTATAATCGCCCGTGGTGTATTCCAACCAGTAAATATCCCCATCCAGCCACAGCACTCCGTCCAACTCGTATTCTTTGCCACTACTGCGATGTTGGATGCGCACGT
>JALWKB010000043.1 GCA_026996805.1 Saprospiraceae bacterium
TTGTCTGATCGATGAGGTACACACGCCCGACAGCTCGCGCTATTTTATACGTGAGGAATACGAATACCATCACGCCCGAGGGGAAGACGTGCCCCATTATTCCAAGGAGTTTTTTCGCCAATGGCTTCTCACGCAGGGATTTATGGGCGAAGAGGGGCAGCTCCCACCTCTATTGCCTCAGTGGCTCATCGACGAAATAAGTCGTCGCTATCTGCTGGTGTATGAAATGCTCACCGGCCGTTCACTTATTCCCACTGCATTGCCCGATGTCGAGCCCCTCTCTGCCAGCATAGAGCAGTGTATAAAACGGTGCAATCATGAGCCGAAAAATACAGTGGGACGCTCTGTGGGTCGGTGATGAGCTGTACTGGGAGCGCCGAGATGAAATCGTGCGCTTTGAAGAAGTGGTGGATGAGCGCTGCGTGCGGGTGCGCTCTTCCAAAGGGATTGAGGTTGTACTAAAGGTAGAGTTGCGCCCCATAGCGAAGCAAGATAGTGAGACGCGCATACCCGATACTTCTGTGGGGTACGACGAAGGGCCACAAAGCGGCTTTCAGAGAAATAAACCGCATCTTGACACTGTGCTCGACTTACATCCCAAAGCATTGGCGGAGAAGTTGAAGCGTCCGCCATCGAAACTCAAGCTGCACGATGCCCTGCAGGTGGCGCGCGATTTCATACAAGAGGCGATTTATTGCCGTAAGAGATATCTTCGCATCATCCATGGTAAGGGTGATGGGAAGCTGAGATCGGCGCTCATTCAGATGTGCGAGAGGGACTTCGCCCACGTGATAGAACGCCTTGAACACCTTCCGGATGGAGGTTCGATAGTGTTGTGGTTGAGAGGATAGAGGAGTGCGGCATGTCTGACGGTGGGGAGTTATTGTTGTTTTTTCTTTTTTTCGATGATTTCTTTGAGGACCTCTTCTTCGGATTTTCCGAGGTGTTCTAGCAAGAATTTGGCATCGTCGGCCAAGGGATGGTTGGGATATTTTTCGATGAATTCGGCGTAGTACTTGCGTGCTTTGGCGGTATCTTCAATCTCATTTTCGTAGATGACTCCCATGTAGAAGACGGAGAGGGGGCCATATTTCGGGTGATCAGCGTATTTGTCGTAGAGCCATTTGCACAATTCGAGGGAGCGCTGTGGTGCATCGATGTTTTGGCCGAGTAGGGATGCATTGAAGAGGAGGTCGGGCACGAGAGAGGTATCGTGAGGAACGGCGAGGGCAGCGGCTTCTGCGGCAGTCATGATGATCTTTGTCCATTCGAGGTTGGGGCGATCGTCTGTACTTTGTTCCGTGAAGCGAAGTTTAAGGGTATCGATATAGGCTGCAATGCCGGGAAAGTCGGGCGCGAGTGCGTTGCGCGCTTTTTCGGCTTCGGGCGTATTGGGAAAGGACTCTATGATACCAGCGAGGATGATAGCTGCTGCTTCTTTTTCACCGAGGCCATTGTAGAGGTTGGCGAGGTGAAAGAGGCGATCGGGCGTCTCGGGATCATCGTAGTAATCGCGGATGAGCGCTATTTGGAAGTGCACCGCATCGGGGAAATTACGCATGGTTTCCGCCGCTTTGATACCGTCGAGCAAGAGCTTTTTTCTACGTTCGGCACTTAACTCCACATTTTCGAGGCGCTCCTTGATCTTACCGATGTAGAGATTGTACGACTCCCAATCTTGATCTTCGTAGAAGGCCTTCTCAAGCGTTTGTAACTCAATGTCTTGTTTTTGTTCTGCTTTACAATGGTACATGAGGGAGATAAGTAGCACTCCCGCGATGATGTAGAGATACCGCATATCTCATCTGAATTTGGCCCAAAGTTACACAATAACAACGGAGAAATACTTTCTCCAGTGTAGGGGTGCAAAAATTTTCCCCTTTGCGAAAAATTTTTTTACAGATGCGGGTATCCGTAGAAATTATTTTTTAGATTTGTAGTGTGAAATGTGAATACACATTTCACATGTATGATTATAGGATCCTTGAAGTAGGGAGGTACATAGGGAGGTATTTAAAAGGAGCGAAGCGATGAAGGTGAAGAAGATTTTGTGGAGTGTGGCAGCCAGCATTTGTTTATTGGTTCTTTGGGCTGGTGGCGTCATTGATCTCAATGAGTTGTACGATTATGAGGGGGAGCGCATACCCTCGTATGTAGTCCATCACAACATACCGCAGCACAACCCCATCACCAATCGCGGGGCGACATTGGGGAGGGTGTTATTTTATGACAAGCGATTGAGTTTAAATTATCGGGTATCTTGCGCCAGCTGTCACAAGCAGGAGTTTGCCTTTGGTGACACGTTTCGCATTAGCGGAGGTGCTTTTGGGCCGCCGTTACGGCACACCATGCGTATTGCCTATGCGGGCTTTAAGGCGGAGCCTTATGCCTTTTGGGACGAACGCGCCAAGAGTTTGGAGGAGCAAGCGACGGTGCCCATCAAGGATCATCTCGAGATGGGGTTTAGTAGCCAATACGGGCGACCAGGAATTGATTCGCTGCTTCGGCGCATGCGCCAAATCGAATATTACCCCGTACTCTTCGAATTTGCCTTTGGCGACACGGCCATTACGGAGGAGCGCATTCAGTTGGCCTTGGCGCAGTTTGTGCGAAGCATTTACGCCTTTGATAGCAAATACGATTCGGGGCGCGCGATGGTGCAGAGCGATACGGTCGATTTTCCAAATTTCACCGAGATGGAAAATCACGGCAAGCGCCTGTTTATGACACTGCCCAAAGACGGTGGCGCGGGGTGTTTTCGCTGTCATGTGCCTCCAGAGTTTGGAATTGATCCCCTATCGAAAAACAACGGCATCGTCGGCGTCATCCATGGGGGGCACTCGATCGATACATCTGTCACCAATGCGCCTTCGCTGCGCAATCTCTTTGATCTCGACGGATTAGAACTTGGCCCCTTTATGCACGATTTTAGTCTAAAGACACTCTATGATGTGATGGTGCACTACGAAGAGGTGACGTCCAAACCCCCGGTGCCCAATTTGGACGAGCGCTTGCAAGGATCCGAAAACGAAATACGCCTGAGCGAGTACGATAGAGTTGCCATCATTAGCTTCCTGAAAACACTTGTGAGCCCTACTATTTTTACGGCAGAGAAGTGGTCGAATCCTTTTGACGAAAACGATACGCTTGAAATTGTGCCGCTCGTCACAGCCGTTGCTGGCCCTCACGAGGATGATCACAGTTCTTTTGTCTTGCGTCCCAACCCATGTGTCGATGTGCTCGAGCTCGGCCTGGACCGCCCGTGGAAAGCGATGGTCTTCGACCGTTGGGGCCATGGGATGAGGGAATGGAAGGGGCATGGACGCGTGCGCGTAGAGGTGCAAGACCTTCCAAGGGGCTTGTACTTCGTGCGCATCGTCGTCGAGGGCGAAGAGACCGTTGTCCGGCGGATGATCAAGCTGTAGTTGGGTTGAAATATTGGCTGATCTAAGGATAAAAAGAAGGACGATGAAGGGGTGTATGAAGTGGTTGAACGGGATTGTATTTTCTTTGCTATTGGGGTGGATGTCACCTTCGCTCCATGCACAATCGGGATGTAATCCGCCCGGTGCTGACAACTGCGAAGACGCCAATGTGTTGTGTGGATTGAGTGAGCTGGACGGCTATACCTGTCAAAATCCGGATTATGACAATCCGACGGGACCTGCTCCCAATCTCTGCATGGGGGTGGGGCGTCCGCACAACACAGTGTGGTGGGCCTTTCTGGGTGATGGCAACAATGTCGATTTGACCTTTGAATTTGACTCAAGCGATTGTAAAAACTCAGATGGCTGTGTCTACGGCATTCAGGCGGGCGTACATCCTGCATGCGATGAAGACCCCGTCATATGCAATGCCAACTGTTTTGTAGAGACCTTTAAGTTTACCTTTTATGCCCAGATGTGCAAGGTGTACTATGTGTGGGTAGATGGCTGTGCTAAGGATGTATGCACCTATACGATGCGCGTTGGGTCAGGTCGGAATGTCGAAATTCCAGAGCCCCTGCCGGATCTCAATTCCGTGGGCAAGTATTGTGAATGCAACACGGTGGATTTGTGCGTGGGAGAACTCAACGGAGGTTGTCAGGCCCACATCCGATGGAACGTCGATGGGGTAGACATGCCAGGCTTTGACGACATGCAGTGTCTGACCAATTTTTCCGTGCCCAAAGACCCCGTGGAAGTGTGTGTCACCTGGATTTTGGGCAATCCCTCCAATCCCAACGCCATTTGCGATCAAAAGACCAAGTGTTGGACATTGGTGCCTGAGCCACCTACAGAGGTGTACGAATCGCCGCTGGTACTTTGTTACGAGGATCACAAGGGCAGCTACACATGGACAGTACCTGAAGGCGGATCGATTACGATTACCGAATCGTGCATTGATCCACCGTGTGAAATCGAAGTGCGCGATAAGGATGGATGTTGTAAGTACTATTTTAAAGAGATCGAGCTATTACCTCAGCGTCAGAAGGGCCAAAAGTGGTTGTTTGTGTGCGATGGCTTTCCCTATCGTACGGAAGATGGCAGGGTATGGCACCGCACTTCATGCAATGAAGAGATCAAGTTTAAAGCACCCTTGGGAGATGATTTGACCCTTTGCGATACGAGCTATTTCTTAAACATCGAGTTTTACAAACCCCGGGTGGATGTAGAGAAGGAGTGTCCCAATTGTTCGGGCCATTACATCTTGCGGGCCAATCTGCAATACCTTCCGCAATGCTTGCAGGGCGACCTCATTGAGACGGGTGGATGGATCACTCCTGCATTAGACACTATTTGGGATACGGAGATACAGGTGGATCCCTTCAGCGATACCTTGGGTGAATACGAGTTTATCGTACGCGTAGAGTACTTTCATCCTGAAGATTCGACGCTTAATCAGGATTGCATTTTTTATACGGGCATTACAGAAGTGCTCGACTCCGTCAAGATACCAGAAGTGGGATTTCGAGGAGACACGGTGCTCTGTGCCGGCAATGCAGCGAGCTATGAAATTGATTCGATCGATGGGGTATGTGAATACGTGTGGACCATCGTGGAAGGTCGTGGGAAGATCCTCACGGAAAACGCACGCCTGTCGAATCGGATTGATGTATTCTGGTCGGCGCGAAAGCCCATCAAAGACGGTTTGATCTGCGTCCGTCCCAAGATGGATTGTGGTGAGGGGCAAGACACATGCCTACGCGTGCGCCTGCTGCCGGCACCCAATCCCGAGCTCATGCCCGACACTGCCATCTGTGGACGCTCCATTGACCTGAGTGGAAAGACCACATACCCAGGAGGACAGTGGATAGTGCATACTGCCCCCGGAGAGGTGAACATTGCCGATACGCTCAATATCAATACGAGTGTCCAGGTGAGCGATTACGGCACGTATACCTTTGTATGGCAAGAGCATTATCTGGGCTGCAGTGGGGAGGACACGGTTCGGGTGGAGTTTCGGCCTGATCCGCTGGTGGGTCCAGTGGACACGATTTGTGCGGGGGATGCGGAGAGCTATCGGGTGCGGTTTCGGATAGAGGGCGGCGGAGCGCCGTATCGGATAGTGCGTGGGCACGGCCGTATTGAGGGGGATGTGTACGTGTCGGACACGATATGGGACAACGAGTCGTACGAGGTGGAGATTGAAGACGCATACGGATGTCGCTTGGTGTATGCGATTGTGCACGATTGCGTGTGTCCGAACGAGCTGGGCATTGTGGGAGTGGACACGCTGAAGGCGTGTGGAGAGAGCATTGTGCGCGTGGACTACGATCGTCGGGGCGAGGTGATGGGTCCAGAGGACACGTTGGAGTACGTGTTGTTTAGTGAAGAGGGGGATTTGTTTGGCAGCATACTGGAGCGCAATTACGTAGGGGAATTTATGTTTGATGAGTCGAGGATGGAGTACGGCAGGGTGTACTACGTGGGTGTGTTGTTGGGCAAGCGAGGGTTGGATGGACATGTGTTGGAGGACGGAGGGTGTTTGCAGCTGGGGTATCATCCGGTGGTGTGGTATGCGCAGCCTGTTCCGGAGGCAGGGGAGTCACAGGGCGTGTGTGGTTTGCGAATGGTGTTGCGAGGGCGAGGTAGCGTGGAGGGCAGTGTGCTGGATTGGGAGGTGAAAGGAGGGGGATTGTTGTTGGAGGAGCGCGGAGAGGAAGTGGAGTTGGTGGCGAGTGCCCCGGGACGGTATGTGTTGTACTTGCGAGAGCGGAATGCGTTGTGTGAGGGTGTGGACAGTGTGGAGGTGGAGTTTTACGAGGAGCCTCGGTTGGTGGACTTTAAGAAGGTGTGTTTGGATGGGGATGAGGAGTTTCGGTGGTACTACGAGGTGTGCATAGAGGGAGGAAATGGAGGGTATCGGATATTAGAAGGTCGAGGGAGCCTTGGAGGAGATGGGCGGTGTTTTCGATCGGAGTATTTGTACAGCAAGGAGACGGATACGTTGCATGTAGTAGACAGTAAGGGATGTGAGGCGAGTTTGGTGGTGAGTCACAATTGTGATTGTGGGTTGATAGAGGCAGGGACGTTGGTAGGGGAGACGGTGGAGGTGTGTGTGGATGAGTGTGTGCTGGTACGCGGTATGGGAGATCACGTGTTGCGCAGT
>JALWKB010000044.1 GCA_026996805.1 Saprospiraceae bacterium
AGCTGTGCACTCCCAACTGCAGGGCCTGAAGGATGTAGCTCGGCTCGTTGTGCATCGTCAGTGCGATAATGCGCACTCCTTCGAGCGAATGCAAAACTCTCCGCGCCACTTCCAGACCCGGGCAATCAGGCAAATTCAAATCGAGCAGCAACACATCTGCCGGACGCATCATCAAAGAGTCCAACACTTCTCGGCCGCGATAGCACCAACCCGTCACCTCGATGTCATGCGCATCCTGCAAAATCGAGACGATTCCGTCGACAAACATTTCATGGTCATCGGCGATGAGCACTCGAATCATAGGGCGGTCGAGCTTTCTATTGTAACGCCTTTTTTCGTTTGTTTTGGTATGAAATCGTTGTTTGCTGCACTATCCACAGCTGGTATCTGCTTCGAAGGGCAGAGATTCATTGCGCCACAAATCCATCTGCTGTAGTGCAATGGTCTGGCCGAGGAAATACCGGCTCATCCGTTCAAAGGTATGGGTATAATCGGACACGTAATACTCATCTTCGCCACTCGGAGCCTCTCCACGGTACAACAGATGGCGGTCTTGGAGCACTTCTTGCAGATATTCGGCAGTAGGTTCGGCGGAGTCGAGCACGCGCACGTGCGGCAGTAGGGCCTGAATTTCCTCCTTGATCACAGCATAATGGGTACAAGCCAATAGTAAGGTGTCGATACCCTGCAATGCCGGGTCACGGAGGTACTCGTTGAGCACAACATCGCTGATTCGGTGGTGGATGTACCCTTCTTCAATAATCGGTACTAAGAGGGGCGTCGGCATGCTGATGACCTCCACATCGGGCATGTGCTGTCGAATCAGTCTCGGATAGATACCGCTTTTGATCGTGAGTTTGGTGCCGATGATGCCCACTTTGCTGGGGTTTTGTCGTCGCAGGCTTTCGACGAGCGGATGGACGACGTTGATGACGGGCAGATGGTGGCCGTATCGCTCGTGCAGCAACTGATATGCAACCGCTGAAGCAGTATTACAGGCGATGACGAGCGCTTTGACTCCCTTGTCGACCAGGAAGGCAGCTATCGTTTGGGCGTAATGGCGTATGGCCTCGGCCGATTTGTCGCCGTAGGGCAAATGGGCGGTATCGCCGAAGTAGATGATGCGCTCATTGGGCATGCGCTCTTTGATCGCTCGCACGACCGTCAATCCACCCATACCCGAATCGAAAACTCCTATGGGAGCGTCGGGCGGTATGTCACTGCGCGGCATCAAGATTTGAAAAGGCTGGAATTTAATTTCCGCCGGCCCGGAGCTTTTGTCGCACTAAGTCGGACACGTCGTACTTCGGATCGGCATACAGTACTCCTGCTGCTGCATCGAGTATGTAGGTGTAGCCGTTTTCCTTGGCGACTGCCTCAATGGCCTTTTGCACCTTTTCCAGCACAGGCGCCATCAGTTCTTGTTGTTTTTTCAAGAGCTGATCGCGCATCTCTTGTTCAAATTGGGCAATCTTGAGCTTTTCCTGTTCGAGCTTTTGTGCTTCTTCCTCCAGTTGTTTAGGGGCGATCAGGCCTTGTTTTTGTTTTCGCTCGAGGTCTTGATACTTTTTTTGCAGCTCTTCGACCATTTTTTGGCCTTTCTTCTGCAGTTGTTGTTCTAAGGATTTGAGATTGGCCTCTGCTTGTTTGACCTCAGGCAGTTCGGCGAGGATTTCCTGCGTATTGACATAACCGATCTTCATTTGGGCGGAAACCCCTGTGGAAAATACGGGCAAGCATATGCCCATGAAAAGAAAGCTCAACCATTTCATACACCTCAATACTTTAGTGAAGGGCAAAATTACGGCTATTGTTTGGCTTTTAAGCCAAGTGCGGCCATAATTTGTTTTGTCTTGTCGAGATCCTGGCTGACGTAGATCAGTCCGGCGGCGATGCTTTTGTCTAATATGGCGTCATAGCCTCGCTTTTCGGCATAGTCGGCCACGGCTTTTTGGATTTTGTCTTGCAGGGGTTGGATGAGTTCTTGCCGACGCCTGAAGAGGTCACCTTCGGGGCCAAAGCGCTGCTTTTTGAGTTCCATGACCTCTTTTTCCTTCTGCATGATTTCCTCTTCTCTTCGGCGGCGTTCTTCCTCGCTGAGCAGCACTTGCTCGGCCTGGTACTTGTTGTAGAGGCTTTTGACCTCGTCGTATTTTTCATCGATCTCCTGCTTCCATTTGGCCGCCAGCGATTCCAGTTCCTTTTGGGCCTGTTGATATTCCGGCATTGCCTCGAGTATGCGGGATACATCGACTACCGCAAAGCGTTGGCCGTAGACAAATACGCTCGTCAATGCGAGCAAGGCACTCATTAAGTAGATTTTCATGGGCAAAGGATTTTGTTCTATCAATACAACCGCTTTTTTGAGCGTCATACGTCCATTCACAGCGATAATTAACACAATTTTAACGCCCGAAGCGTTTTGGTATCGATATGCACAGACATGGTATACAACGCACATTTCTTTGCTGTATTCTCTTTGGCGGATGTGTAGGCTGTTTACCCCTGAGCATACCATCGCTGAGGGCACAAAGTGAAGGCCTCGATGTGACGGCCTATAGCAGGTGGTATGTCACACGGGGTAAGGATGATTGTATTGCTTCGGTGTGGAGGCAAATTGGGCCGGTGGGGCGTCTGCCGAAGGGGACGAGCTCTCGCGGTCAAGGGCAAGTGCACGACATTGTACTGAGTCCTCACTACTCGCAAGATTCTACCATCTACTTAGCCAGTGCGTACGGGGGTGTATGGGTCAAGCGCGGCCAGATGCCATGGCAGCCGACGTCGGTCGATACCGCCTTACCGCAAGCCAGCGTCTCCTCTATTGCCATCCATCCGCTCCGCCCTCATGTGCTCTACATCACTACAGGCGATGGCGAAAGCCCGCTCGGCAGGCACGCAGTCGTCATCGACAACCAATCACCAACGCGTATGACTCCGCTCTTTAGCACGGGGGTGTACCGCAGCATGGACGGTGGGCAAAGCTGGCATTGGCTTCATACTGCCCACGACCCACTACTGCGTGCGCTGAGGGATGGGGGCTTCCTGCGTGCCATACGCATCCACCCCCAACGCCCCAATCGCTTATGGGTAGTGGGAACAGCGGGGGTCTGGCTGGCTGATGACACTACCCTGCAGCAAGTGCGCTGGCGACGCGTTTCGAGCACCCTAAGCACCTTAGACAACGACCTCTCGCTCAAGGGCATAGCCTTCCACCCCAACGAACCTCAGACGATTTATATCAGTGGTAAACACATCTACCGCAGCGTCGACGGGGGACATCACTGGGACATCTTGCCCGACATTGGAGAACGCGACGGTGGCTTTGGCGGTGATTTTGCCGTCGAACGGATCAATGTAGCTACAACTCCCGCTGCACCAGAGCATTTGTATGCCTATTTTATTGGGAGGAAGGGGAAAACGCCGGCATATGTGGTGGGCATCTGGGATGGTCGTCGCTGGATAGTGATAGACAAGCGCGTTACGGCCAGTCCTTTTGAGGGGATCACGGTGACGCGCGCTGCCATCGCTGTATCGCCTACTTCGGCGGATACGCTCTTTTGGGGCACGGCTCTTGTACGCGGAGGAAGCGCCTTCAAGCCACGTCGGCATTCGCCGTATTCCGGTGCCGCGTACCATGCCGACGTGCACGCATTGGCCTTTACACCAGAGGGGCGATACCTCCTCGCCGGCACCGATGGTGGTGTTCATCTACTGGATTTGCGCTCACCCAATGCACAATGGAGGGACATCTCCGAAGGCTTAGCCATCAAGATGGGCTATCGCTTTGGCCAGAGTGAGCGACGCCGCGATGGCATCATTGTGGGATGGCAGGACACAGGTACCGATGTCTATGTCGACGGTCAGTGGACGAACATCGTGGGGGGCGACGGTTTTCTCGGAGGCGTAGACCTCGCCTCCGGGCTGGCTTTTGGAGGGTCGAATGCGAGTAACTATCGACTCTTCAGTTACGATTTCAACCGCAAGAAAATCCGTGCTGAAGGCAGTGCGCGATGGCTACCCGTAGATCCCGTCGACCACCAGCCCACTTTGATCAAATCGACCCGCATGCGATCTCATCCGCGCACCGCTCACCTATGGATGGGCATGACCGAGCTGTACGAACGCATAAAACGCGGCCCCGCCGCAACAGGGGATCGAGCCACCGAGCTTTGGGTACGCCGCTCCGACATAGGGCGGCATATTCCACAGTCATGGAAGCGACAGATTACCGAATTCGATATCTGCCCTTCTGATCCACAGTACATCTACCTCATCATCAACGGCTACCAAAACGATGCTGCTGACGGATTTGCCATCCAACCCGAGCTATTTTTGACTACGCGTGGAGGATGTGACGGTCGGAGCTCCTCCTACGGCGACACTTGCTTTACACGCATCACGCCACGGCTTTATGATAGTGGCATAGGCCTTCGGCATTACACGCCTCTCTATTTGAGAGACACCATCCACATGCCGCCTATTTCAGCGGTGTGTTTTGCCCCTGACGATCCGCACACGGCATGGATCGCCTTTACAGGGCGCGAGCCGGGCGTCCGCATCTGGATGACCAATGACGGCGGGCAGACTTGGTACAATGCCGATCCTGAAGGCTCGCTCTTTGACATCCCTGTCAATACCATCTTGTACATACCCGGCACCGACGACGGCATCTATCTCGGCACAGATATGGGGATATTCGTCAAAGACCGACGTATGCGGCGGTGGAAACGCCTGTGTGGATTTCCCAACGTGCGCGTCTCCGAATTACAGTACCACGCATGTTCGGGTACGGTGCGAGCTTTGACCTTTGGTAGGGGGCTCTGGGAAGGCGTACCTGTCTGGACTGCCACTGACCTCAGCCAAGGCCAATACGTCGTCGACACCTTAGAGCTGTGGGAAGAGGACAAAGTCTTCGTGAGGGATTTGTACATTCCCTCGGGCCATACGCTACTCATCCGTGGCAATATCGATAAGCCCGTAACGATCTACATGCCACACAACGGCCGTGTTGTACTCGAAGACGGGGCGCGGTTGATAGCCTCGCATGTCGTATGGACCAACGGCTGTGCTGCCTCTTGGAGGGGCATCGAGTGGCGAAAAACGCCTGGTGTGATTCCGCCGACCATTTCGCTCTACCGCAACCGATTTGAGCATCTTCGCACACAATAAATGGGTAAAGCAGTGCTTGCTCTACAATAATTGGGTATCTTTGCGAAATTTATTTTTTTGCAGATATGGTCGAACTGGCTTCCATCATCATTTTAGGTGTCTTTGCGCAGCTCATTGCCTCGCGCACGAAGATACCGGCTATTTTGCCCTTGATATTGATAGGTCTGTTGGTGGGGCCACTTTCGACGTATTTTACTTCTGACGGCTCCAAGTGGCTTAATCCTTCTTTTAATCCGGTGACTGGGGAGGGGATGTTTTTACCGGAAGTGTTGTTCAATTTTGTGACGCTGGCCATTGGTATTATTCTCTTTGAAGGGGGATTGACGCTCAACTTTCGCGAAGTACGGGGAACGACGCCGGCGATTTTAAAACTCATCACGCTGGGTGCTTTGATCACTTTTATCGGCGGTGCGATTGCTGCCCATTACATTCTCTCGCTGGATTGGCCCATGGCCTTTTTGTTTTCGTCGCTCATCATTGTGACGGGGCCGACGGTGATCGGACCCATCTTGCGTCACCTTCCGATCAAAAACCACATTGCTGCGATCCTCAAGTGGGAGGGCATACTCATCGATCCCATTGGGGCCCTGGTGGCCATTCTCACCTTTGAGCTCATCTTATCCAGTGGCGCAGGTGAGGAGATCTTGGCCAGTCACACCATAATGTCTTTTTTCAAGACGCTCATCCTTGGCGGCAGTATTGGCTTTAGCGCGGCGTGGATCTTCTACTATTTCATGCGGATCGACATCATCCCCGAATACCTGCTCAACCTCTTTACCCTGGCGTGGGTGCTGTTGATTTTCATCCTCAGCGATGCCTTTTTTAAGGAGTCGGGCTTGCTCGCCGTGGTGATTATGGGTATGACATTAGCCAACATTAAGCTCAAAGAGTTTAAGGAGATTCTCACCTTTAAGGAATCCATCAGCATCTTGCTCATCTCCATATTGTTTATTCTCTTATCGGCCAATATCGAGCTGTATCAGCTAAAATTCTTGCTCGACTGGAAGGTTGCGCTGCTCTTCCTGGCGATTGTGTTTATACTCCGACCCTTGAGTGTCTTTGCCAGCACGCGCGGAGCCAACATGAGCTTCAACGAAAAGCTCTTTATCTCTTTGATCGGTCCGAGGGGCATCGTCGCAGCGGGTATTGCTTCGCTTTTTGGTATGAAATTGAAGAACGTCATTGAGGGAGCGGAATACATCACGCCGCTGGTATTTATGGTCGTACTGGGGACGGTGTTGTTCACCTCCCTGACGGCCAAGCCGCTATCGCGCCTGCTCGGCGTAGCTGTTCAAGAGCGCTCGGGCATACTGATCATCGGAGCCAACAAGGCTGCGCGGCTGCTGGCTAAATTCCTGAAATCGCAGGGCAGAAAGGTCATCCTCATCGATCGAAGTCCCGAAAAGATAGAAAAGGCCCGACGCGAAGGCTTGGATGCCTTCATCGCCGATGTCTACAAAGACGACTTGTCTGAAATCGTCGACCTCAACGAAACGGGCTATCTCGTCGCACTGACCGAAAACGACCAAGTCAACAAGTTCGTCATCGAGCATCTCAAAGAAAGCTACGGTACACTGGGACACTTCCGCCTGCTGAGCTCCGATGAAATCACCCTTTCGCCCGACAAAATTCCCCACGAAGGCCTCTTTTCAGATAGGGATGACTACTTCAATCTCCACGAAGTGTCACGCGAATATCCCTTTATCTGGGAAGTGCCCGTTGAAGGGGATCGTTCAACCTTCCTCATTACTTTGGATAAAATCCTGCAGAGAAAACACGCCATTCCCCTCTTCATCAAGCACGAAGATGGCTCTTTCGACTTTGTCACATCGCATCCGGAAGACTTCCAGCTCAACGACAAGGTGTCTATCATCTATATTGGAGAGAAAATTGACGAACTCAACCCTCGCTTGCTCATTGACTGCTCGGATCAGCGACCATCTATCCCCGCACTCCCCGGTCGAGGTCCCGACGAGCTGCCACCTCCCGACGATACCGACGAAACCCCCGCATAGCGCAGCCCGACCTTGCGGATATAATAGAGTCCTTACTTCTACCTCCCAATTTGGCCAAACCTATAGAGGAGTGTTAGCATGCCCAACTTAGCCGGCAAGATTTCAGTAATGCTATTTTTTCCTACATTGCCCTATGCGAAAAGTTCTGCACTATGCGATACGACTTTATAGTGCTATCTCTGTTGTGGCTCGTAGCGGTTCCTCTCCTTGCCTTGTACATCGACCCGCGCTTTTGGTGGTTGTACCTCTTTGTGGTGCCCTTTAGTCTGTGGGGGTACTACGACATGTGGCAGAAGAGGCACACGATTTTGCGCAATTTTCCCGTGGTGGGTCGCGTACGCTATTGGATGGAGTGGTTGCGCCCCAAAGTGTATCAATATTTTATCGAATCGGACTGGGATGGACGGCCTTTTCACCGCATGTTTCGCTCCATCGTGTATCAACGAGCGAAGGGTGCCATCGACACCGTGCCTTTTGGCACACAATACGACGTCTATGCCGAAGGGTATGAGTGGATGATGCATTCGGTGTGTCCGACCGATCCGAAGACGCTCGACCACGATCCACGCATTTGCATAGGTGGACCTCAGTGCCAACAGCCGTACTGCGCATCGATATTCAACATTTCGGCCATGAGCTACGGCGCCCTCAGTCGGCCTGCCATCGAGGCCCTCAATGGCGGTGCGCGCAAAGGAGGATTTTATCACAACACGGGCGAAGGGGGCGTCAGCCCTTACCACCTCAAATACGGAGCTGATCTGGTCTGGCAAATCGGCACGGGATACTTCGGATGCCGAACCCCCGATGGTAGATTTGATGCAGAAATGTTTAAAGACACGGCAGCACATCCATCGATCAAGATGATCGAGCTTAAGCTATCGCAAGGCGCCAAGCCCGGCCATGGAGGGATCCTGCCCGCCGTCAAGGTGACTCCCGAGATCGCCAAAATCCGCGGTTTAGAACCCTATAAGACCGTGTATTCCCCACCCTATCACAGGGAGTTTTCTACCCCAGTAGGTCTACTGGAGTTTCTTCAGCGCCTTCGCGAGCTCAGCGGCGGCAAGCCGGTGGGTTTTAAGCTCTGCGTGGGCGATCCCGTCGACTTTCTCTCTATCTGTATGGCCATGCATCACACGGGTATAGTACCTGACTTCATAGCGGTCGATGGCGGGGAAGGCGGTACTGGGGCTGCGCCGCTGGAATTTGCCAATTCGGTGGGGATGCCCCTGCGCGAAGGCTTAGCCTTCGTCGATGATGCGCTGCGCGGCTTTGGATTGCGCAATCACATACGCATCGTCGCCTCCGGCAAGATCGTCACTGGATTTCACGTGGTACGCTCCATCGCCCTCGGAGCCGACCTGTGCGCCTCCGCAAGGGGGATGATGATGGCGCTCGGTTGTATTCAAGCACTCGAATGCAATAAAAACACCTGTCCTGTGGGCATCACCACACACGATCCCGAACTGACCTATGGCCTGGTGGTCGAAGACAAGATCCAACGCGTCTACCGCTATCACCGCGAGACCATCGATGCCGTCATAGAGCTCATCGCAGCCGCAGGATTGCGGTCGACAGACCAGATTTCGCGACACCACATCTATCGCCGCACCCACATGGATAAAATCCTGTGCTATCGCGATATCTATCCGCCCCTTCAGCACAACGAGCTGCTGAGCCGATCGACCGTCCCTCCGTCCTGGCAGCAGTGGATGGAAGCCGCCAATCCCGATAGCTTTCGCACTACCCTCTCTTCCTAAGTCGGGCATCCCTGTCGCGACAGGTGGAACATCTGTACGCGTCGGGCGAGCTCGTCGAAATCCCTTTCAGGTATGAGCGACACACATGCGCGGATACCGTCGAGGCGACGGCTCCCCGCTATCTTCAGCGAAATAGCACTAATGCCAAACGACAATAAGCTGCGGAGCAATTCGTCGGCATCCATTCCGGGGTAGCGCAAGGTAAAATAAAATCCATCCGCTATGGGCTCGTCGCCATCGCGGTCGTAAACGATTTCAAAGCCGTTGCGCAAAAAAATCTCCTTCATCTTCACAGCCTTCCGCGCATAGGGTTTGACACCCTCGACGAAGTTGTACTCCCCTTCATTGCAAGCTCGCAGCATTGCTGCAAAAGCGTATTGCACCGAATGCGCTGTGCCAGCACTCAGCGCATACAAGGTGCCATATACCAAGGCATGACCAAAGCGATCCGTACCGTAATGCGCTTTCAATGCCTCGTATTGGCGATGATATAGGGTATCGGAGATGACCAGCAGGGCTATGCGTTGTCCCGCATAGCTAAACACCTTCGAAGCTGAGATAAACGCGATCCACTGATCTGTATACCTCGCCACCGTGCTCTGATAGGGCGGCTCGCCCGGATGAGAGATGTCCTTGCGGAAGTCCATGCCAAAGTACGCCAAATCTTCAAGGGCGACGACATCGTACTCGTCGCACAGGCGACCGATGATGGACAGCTCCTCCTCCGTCAGACAGATCCACGAGGGATTGTTGGGATTGGAGTATAAAATGCAGGAGATGCTTCCGCTATCCAGAATGCGGCGCAATGCCTCTTCGAGCTTTGCACCGCGGTAGTCGTAAACATCAATAGAAGTATAGGGAAGGCCGAGGATACGCAATTGTTGTTCCTGGACGGGAAAGCCCGGATGGAGGAGCAAGGTCGTATTGCGATGCGCATGGCAGCGATTGACAGCTATAAAAGCGGCAAAGCTCGCCTGCATCGCCCCAACCGTAGGAACGATGCACTCCGGCGACACTTCGACACCCATAAAATTTTTTATAAAACGCGCACCCTCCCTCTTCAATGCCGCAATGCCGTGAATTGGAGGATATTTAGAGGCCACTTGGCGCTCAAGGGCTGCTATTTCAGCACGTACTCCTACGGGATTGGGCGGCAGGCCTGGAATGCCCATTTCCATGCGCAAAAAACGGACGCCCGTGCGCCTCTCGAGCTCGTCGGCGATCATCTTCATTTCACGAATACTGGCATCGATGGGTGCTATACCCACCTCCTCGATGACTTCCTCCACTATCTGGGACGGTATCAGAGGTTCGCATTGGTCCATGACGGCATTGCTTTAGGCCCTGCCAAAGATACGCATTTCATCCGAAATCTGCACGATGTCCTACACAGAAAACATCGCCACAGCGATTGAAGATTTGGCTCCGACAGGTATGCTTTTTGTTATAAGTTTTGTATCTTTGCGCACCTAAAAAGCCACCCTAGCTCAGTTGGTAGAGCAACGCACTCGTAATGCGTGGGTCGGGGGTTCGAGTCCCCTGGGTGGCTCGGGTTGTTCGCAGCATTTCGATCGGCTACACCACATGCGATGATACGGCACATCCCCAATCTGTTGAGCCTTTCCAATCTCCTCTGCGGGTTTTGGGCACTTCTGCTCAATGATCCTATCTGGAGCCCTCGATTGATCTTGTTGGGAGCGCTGCTCGATTTGACGGATGGCCTTGCTGCACGCAAACTGCGCGTATCGAGTGCGTTGGGCACCCAACTCGACTCACTTGCTGATATGGTCAACTTTGTCGTAGGGCCGGCGTACTTGTATTATCACCACGTATTGGGGCCATCGCCGATGGCGTTGCTGGTCGTCAGCGCACTGCCCTTCAGCGGGGCGATTCGCCTGGCAAGGTACAATGTCGCACATGCCGAGGCCAAACATTTCATAGGATTGGCGACCCCTTCGGTAGGATTGCTCATCGCCTTTACTGCGTATGCCTTTGTTGACCAGTCTTTCCCAATAGAAGTCTTTCATCCCTCAGTGCTGTGGAGTTTACCTCTACTGCTCGCATTATTGATGAATGCACCGATCCGCATGTTTACCCTTAAGGGTATTCGCTCGAAGCCCATAGCTGAGCGTTGGTTGGTGTATGTTTTTCTGGTTTGTATCGTCCTCTTTGCCGTCCTTTACGAGTTTGCTTCTCTGCCACTCATCATCTTGAGCTATATCGTCTTGAGTGTCGTAGGGCATTTTAGCGGAGCTTTTTCATCGGATTCGTAGAGTAATCTGGGCCCTTCGCATTTCAGAACATCTGGAGTGGGAATCCTGTGTATCTTTGCTTTAAAAATACCGATGGCTGAACGCTTTGACGTACTCGTGATAGGATCGGGACCCGGTGGATATGTGGCCGCCATACGCTGTGCTCAACTTGGGATGAAGGTAGCTATAGCAGAGCGGTATGCTACACTGGGAGGCACCTGTCTCAATGTGGGATGCATACCTTCCAAAGCGCTGTTGGACGTGAGCGAGCAGTATTATCGCGCCCGCACGCGATTCTCACTCTACGGTATCGAAGGCGGCGACGGTCTTCAGATCCACTGGAACAAAAGCGTCGAATACAAGGACAAAGTCGTCCAGCGGATCACTTCGGGTGTTGATTTTCTCATGCGTAAAAACAAGATTACCGTCTATCACGGTCATGCTTCTTTTTTGAGCAATGAAATCGTGCGTATCCAATCCGACGATCAATCCGTCGATGTTCAAGCGCAGCATTACATCATTGCTACGGGCTCCAAGCCCGCCACCTTGCCCAACATTCCCATCGATAAAAAGCGCATCATTTCATCCACCGAAGCGCTGTCACTGACCAAGATCCCCTCGCGTATGGTCGTCATTGGCGGAGGGGTGATCGGCGTGGAGATGGGTTCGATTTTTGCGCGGCTGGGCACCGAAGTCACCATCGTTGAGTTCCAACCGCGCATTCTTCCCGGCATGGACGACGACGTCAGCCGCGAATTGGAGCGCCAGCTCAAAAAGCTCGGCATCACTATACATACGCGCATGGGCGTCCAATCCGCCAAAGTACATGCCCGCAGTGTGACCATCGAAGCGGAATCGCTGCGCGGCGAACGCCAGACCTTTAAAGCTCCCCTCTGCCTCATGGCCATCGGCCGACGTCCCTATACCGACGGATTGGGCCTTGAAAACACCGATGTAGTGCTCGACCCGCGCAAACGCATCGAAGTCAACGAGCACCTCCAGACGAAAGTGCCGCACATCTTCGCCATAGGCGATGTCATCCGTGGGCCCATGCTGGCCCACAAGGCCGAAGAAGAAGGCATCTATGTAGCCGAATACATCGCCGGCCAACAACCACATATCAACTACCACCTCATCCCTACTGCCGTATACACCTCTCCTGAAGTGGCAGCCGTAGGATGGACCGAAAAACAGCTGCGCGAAAAGCAAATACCCTTTAAAGCGGGCACCTTCCACTACCGCGCCAACGGTAGGGCCATTGCCTCCGACCACGACCACGGATTTGTTAAAGTATTGGCCGATGCGCGCACCGATGAAGTTCTCGGCGTCCACATCATTGGGCCGAAGGCCAGCGAGTTGATCCACGAAGCTGTGGTAGCGATGGAGTTTCGAGCATCTGCCGAAGACATTGCGCGCATCTGTCACGCCCATCCCACCTATGCCGAAGCCGTCCGCGAAGCAAGCCTCGACGCTACCGACCATCGGCCCATCCACATGTAAGCTCATACCTCGGTATGCGTTTGTCGCCAAACCTGCGTTGTATCTGTCAAATACCGATAAATTTGAAGACCTCCGTACTCTTCGCACTGTTTTTGGCACTTGCATGTCCCAAAGGGCACGCAATTTCATCTTCGACCAGTACGACCGATGTTTTATCCCATCCCACGGACACGAGCGCGCCAAAGCCGGAGCCTATATTGAAAATCATCTTTTCGGGGCCGCCCGCCAAGGCCTTTGCTATGTCGCTCTTGCTACCGGGCTCGGGTCAAATCTACAATCGCAAATATTGGAAACTGCCCTTCGTCTACGGTGCTCTCGCCGGCATGGGGTACATCGTCTACGTCAACCGAAAGAATTATCAGCGTCTGGATAGGGCGTACCGGATGCGCGTAGACCTCGGCCAAGCCTCCATGGATGAGTTTCAAGGCATTTACAACGTCGATCAGCTGCAGAGCTTGCGCCAACAGTATTCAAAGATCCTGTTTGAGAGCTATGTGCGCTTTGGTTTGGTGTATTTGGCCGTCGCCGTAGATGCCTATGTCGATCGGCATCTGCTGCATTTCGACATCAGCGATGAGCTCAGCTGGCAATGGGGCACACCACCGATGCCTAACGGTAGCGGCTCTCCGGCAGCCTTTACCATCCACTATCACTGGTAACACCTCCTACGAATATGAGTCGGATCTACGAACGCCTCTTTGCAGCGATGTATGACAGGGTCATGGGCAGATTCGAAGAGGACTTCTTAGCCGATTGGCGCCGTGAGATGCTCACCAACGCCAAGGGCATAGTGCTCGATGTGGGGACCGGCACGGGTGCTAATTTTCCCCATTACGACCCACAATCGGTAGAACTATGGGCCTTAGAGCCCTCAGAAGCCATGTGGTGCAAGGCGAAGAAAAAGGCGCCTCCATCCCTCGAAGTCCACTGGCTTCCCTATCGCGTCGAAGACCGCACGGCCTTCCGGCACCTGCCCGAGCGAAGTGTGGATGTCGTCGTGGCCACACTGGTATTGTGTACCGTCGAACGCCCAACACTTGCCGTCAAACACTTATACCAATGGCTCAAACCCGGCGGCAAGTTGTTCCTGATCGAGCACATCATCGCTGACCAGCCGTGGAAGGTCTCCATCCAAAAATTTGTCCAGCCCGTGTGGACCAAACTCGCCTGCGGCTGTCATCTCACGCGCAATACACCCGCACTATTTCATACGCCCCAATGGAAAATACTCTTTGAGGAATACGAAAATCACTGGGTGCGGTGGTACCGCGCCGTGCTTGAAAAGTCCTTAGCCGAAGAAGAGAGCGCATAAAATCGTTGAGTGGATTTTCTACATTTGCACGACCGATTACAACATGCACGTACTTTTCCTCAATAGCTGGTATCCGAGCCGCGTCCATCCCACCAACGGTGACTTCATTCAGCGCCACGCCGAGGCTGTAGCCAAAATCCACCGCGTCACTGCAATCCACGTTGTGACCGATCCGAACGCGCAACGCACAGAATACGAAGAACACATCAGAAACAATGTACGAACCCTCTTCGCCTATGTGCCCAGGAGCCTGCCCTTCAAGCCCTATCGCTTCTACAAAGCTTATCGGATGCTGCTGGATAAGGCAGGTCCGTGCGACATCGTCCACCTCAATCGACTCTATCCCGCCGGAATTGTGGCGCTCTACGTACATATGACGAAGGGGACGCCCTATATTGCAAGTGAGCATTGGACGGGCTATTTGCCTACACATCCGACGGGGCCGTCACTATGGGAAAAGTGGTGGGCCCGCCACATTGCCCGCCATGCGGCCTGTCTCTGTCCCGTATCCAGGCATCTGGCCCATCACATGCAGGGCCTCGGCATGGTGTGCGATTATCACATCGTGCCTAATGTCGTCAACACAGAGGTGTTTTATCCACCCGCTGAGCCTCGGTCGAGACCCTTTCGCATTTTGCACGCTTCAACCCTCAACGACCGGCATAAAAACATCAGCGGCATGCTGCGGGGCATTAGCCGTTTTATGCGCCACCATCACGATACAGAGCTCATACTCATTGGTCCATCGCCGAGGCGCTATGGGACGCTGTTGCGCCAACAGGGCATTGAACGCCGTACTACATTGCTCGAACATATGCCTCAGGACGAGCTAGCTCAGTGGATGCGGAAAGCCTCGGTATTTGTCTTGTTTAGCCGTATTGAAAACCAACCCTGTGTGATCCCTGAGGCCTTTGCCTGTGGTCTTCCCGTCATTAGCAGCGATGTCGGAGGAATTGCCGAATACTTTCCCGATCATTTTGGCCTGCGCATTCCCTCCGAAGACGAGGCTGCCCTTTCAGATGCACTAACTGCCCTCTATAAAGGGCAGCAGACGATGGCTTCACCGGAGGAGATGTACCAGTATGTCGAGCGACACTTTTCTCCGCAGGCCATCGCCCATGCGTTTGATCAGGTGTATAAAAGGGCCTTAGGTCTTCTTTAACCACAGGCGCACCCAGCCGGCGCGGCGGCTACTCTTACGTTCCTCTATTAGTCGCACTTCGATGCGCTCTTCGTCTATTCCCTTCAGCTTCATGTATTTGACGATGGCTGAAAGGCGCTTTTTTGTTAAAAGTTCGTCGTAATAGGGATGTCTGTAATCCGTCGAATGCGGTAGGACGACGAGACGATATTCGGGATGGGCTTTCAATTGGCGCACGATTTCATACAGATGAGGGAGATGGCTCTTTTGAAGAGCAGCTACACGATAGGGAAAGCGCAAGGTCGTCGTGCTGATGACGCCCTTTTCCAGTGGTGTTCCGAGCACTTCAGTGCGCGTCTCCCTTTTCCTACCCATCGGGGGCTGGCTTTTCCCTTTGGTCTGTACCTTCTCCATTGGGCGTTCTGTCCGTGGCTGCACATCGGATGTCGCAACGGGTTTGTCCTTTACACGCTGCGAAAGCGGCTTCTCTTTATGCACTGTTTTGTATACGGTGTCGTATACGATCACAGTTTTCACCACAGTGTCGTAGACAGTCACCGTGTGATAAATGGTATCTGTGATGACGATGCGCTGATAGAACGTATCGCTTTGCTCTGGTTGTGTCGGTGTGGGATTCTCTGTGGGCGCGGCTTTTGGAAGGGTATCCACTTCCCTTTGTTGCTGCGCTACCGCTGTTAAGTCCTCTCGACGTGGAGGCTCGGTCTTCGAGTCCTTCCTTGCGACGGCGGAATCTTCAGGGCAACCGTAGTTAAAGACCGAGCCAAATACCTGTGGGCATCTGTCTACGGAATCAGGTACTCCATCGTGATCTGCATCTTCTGCTGTTATGGGTGGTGTCGGTTGTGCTTTAGTTATGGCGGTGTCTTCGGGGCAGCCCTTTCGGTGGGTTGGCCCCGGTCGGTGGGGACACTGATCTTCGTGGTCGGGTATGCCGTCGCCGTCGCTATCTGTGTGCTGGGTGATATGCACATCCACCTCGGGCATGCGAGGGCGAATGCTCTTTCCGAAGCGATAGCGAATGCCAAGGCCATGGGAGAAGTAACCCTCATTGCCCGACAAGCTGCGGTAATAATTGGTCTCTACAAAGAGGTAGATGCGCTCCCACGTCTTGACATTCAAGCCTAGGCCCATCGGTATGCGCCAGTGCAATCCGCGATTGCCCGATTCCGACAGCCAATACGCACCTGCACCAAGGCACACATAGGGGCTCCATCGCGGCGCATTGGGGTACCATTCGAGCTTGACCTTTGTATCAAAGTGGACAAACCACACCGGTGCGGATTTCTCTCCACCCGCTCTGGGATAGTAAGGCGTTTTGCCCAGCTTGACGGGAAAGTGCAGCGCTAAAAAGGGGGTGAGTTGACGGTCGTAGTTGAAGCCCAACAGTTGCGGAAATCGATCGATATGGCGCGAGGGATTCCAGCCGCTGAGCTGGGTCGTATAGTCGAAATAATGCAGGGACAAGCCCACCTCTTGTACTTGAGCAGAGCTCATGGAGCTAAACAGGGAGCAACACAAGAACAACCAACAGACGTGTTGAGAATAGCGCATGGTGAACGGCTTGACCCAAATCATTGCAAAAGTGAAGGGGGCAAATCGCAATTAGGCCCTGATATCGGGCACGACCTTAAAGATGGCCTCCTTCTCTTCAAGTATATTCAAAATTCGGTCCAAAATGCCGTTGATAAACACCTTGCTGCGCTCCGTACTGTATTGCTTGGCCAGTTCGACGTACTCGACAATCGTCACGCTGGTATGAATGGTGGGAAATTTTAAAAACTCCAATACCCCCATCTTGAGCAAGATGAGATCAATAGCTGCCAGGCGCTCCAAATCCCAGTTTTCAACCACTGGACGAATGATTTCGTCGAGATTTTTCCACTCTTCCATAGACAGGAGTAAGAGCTGTTTGCCGAGGTCTTCGGTTTTATCTTTTTCGGGATAAAACTGTAAAAACAGCTCTTCGTCGTTGTCGGCGGGTATGGCTTTGAGGAGTTTTTTCGTCGCTCCAATGATCAAGGACTTGTCGTCGAGCCAGCAATAGCAAAAATCTTCCATCATTTCGTTGAAATCGTCGTCCTTGCGACAAAAGCGATACAGCTCGAGTACTACATCTAAATCAGATACCGTACCGTCGCCATAGAGATATTCGCGATAGATTTCGTTGGGGATAAACTCCCGATACAATCGGTTGAGCACATCGGCATTGATGAAGTGATCAAAATTGCCCTCTTCGGCTCGTTTCTTCAAGTACTTCGAGGTGACGAGCCATTGAATGACTGGGTTGGTGAAAAGTCGAGGCGTAAATTTGACGTCCTCTTCGGTGGGGATAAACTTGCTACTGCGCTTTTTGGCATCCTCTACGGCGCGTCGGGCTAGCTGTACCAGAGTATAGACATGAAACAAGAAGAGTTCGAACACATTGTCGATGGTCTGATCGTAGCTCTTGATACACTCCTCCTGGGTGAGTGTCTTATCGCGGTCCATCATGTAGAGGTGCTGCATCGCCTTGATTCGCACACTTCTTCTACTCAGCATCGGCTTATGGCATATCGTTTGAAATGCGAAATTAGCATAAAAACCTCTGTTTAGGGTCTGGCTTTTCAATTTTATTTAGCGCAATATGGTGACATTGCCCGTTTTGACAAACTCTTGGCCGTCGACGCAATATACATACACGCGCACGGCATAGACATCGGGCGGGAGCCTTTTGCCCTGATACGTTCCGTCCCACGACTCGCCCGGACGTTTCGTTTCAAACACCTTTTCACCCCACCGATCATAGACCATCACGTGGATGGAGTCGATAAAATTGCTGAAGACAGTCCACTCGTCGTTGATACCATCGCCGTTAGGACTAAACGCATTGGGAATGTAGATATCGTTGTCGTCACACGTCGGTCGCTTGACCACGACCAATACCGAAGCCGAGTCAAGGCAATTGCTGTCGTTGGTCACATAGACGGTATATCGCGTAGTAGAATCGGGCATAGCTACAGGATCAGAGCAATTGTCGCAGCTGAGCGTCTCGGAGGGATCCCACTCATACGAAGTGTACCCCACTTGCACCTCCAACTGGGACTTTTGACCCAAAAAAATCGTATCCGGCGTGGCCGTCGCAATGGGTTTCGGCCGAACCCTCGACACGATAAGGGTATCGTAGAGCTCGTACATGCACCCCAAGGTCTTATGACGTATCTTGAGGACAAATTCCGTCGTCGTATCGACGCGGACACGGATACGCTTGATATCCGTCGAATCGACGATCACATCACTCGGCATCCAGCGATAGGTCAGTGGCCCTCCCCCCTTGTTGACAATGCCGATTTCCGCCTCGTGACCGTAACACACATAGGGCGGCATTAAAATTTCTACGTTTAAGAAATACGGAATCACCCGCACGCTGTCTAAGCGATAACAGCCGTACGAATCCTTGAGCAACACGTAAAAGGTCGTCGGCTTGTCGACATGCACGAGGAGCGTATCCGTCGTATCGATCAATACCCCACTGGCATCGCGCCACTCATAGGTCAGCGGCAAGTCGCTGCGCACCCCCAAATAGGCACTGTCGGAATAACAAAGAATCGTGTCGTCAGAGATTTCGTATGAAATCGCTGGCGGAACGAGCAACAGCACAGACCGCTCTACTTGACAATCCGGATACGACGTGTCCGTCACCGTGACGGTATAGATGCTCGTCGTATCGACGCGCGCAATGGGATTGCCGACATTGGGATCAGACAGCCCCCGTTGTGGATGCCATCGATAGCGATATTGCGGCGGCGCATCGGGCCACAGCTCCACCGGGGCTCCCTCACATGATATAACGGTATCTGGCGGAAATTCCGGTATGTAGCCGACTTCGACCGTCTGCGCGATCGCATTGATGCAATAGCCCTCCACAATGAGACTGACCCGATAGCGGCCTCTCTGTCCGTAGACATGTACTGGATGCGTCTCCATCGAACTTTGACCATCTCCAAAATCCCACTGGTACCGCCCAGATTCGGAAAGATTGGTAAAGCGAACCTCCAGCGAATCGCAATCATGCTCCCAGCGAAATCCAACGTCTGGCAAGGGCTGTACATCGACGATGATTTCGCCCTCATCGCTACAGCCGTATTGATTGGTCGCAGTGAAGTGCAAGGTATGTCTTCCCACCGTGTCGAAATACGCCACGATCGTTCCGGTCCCTTGCCCCCTTACGACGACATCTGCAGGAGTCCATTGGTAGTTTAACACGTGTTCAGGGCGTTGATTGGCGACGCGAATATCTACCGTATCGTACACGCACGGTTTCATACTATCGACAAAAGAGAGCCGCACAATTTGATTGCTGATGTGGATGCTGTCCATGCCCGGACAGTTGTTTTGACTCACCGCACGGACATAGATGACGGTGTCCGAAGTATGGATATTTAAGTCGATGGTATACGATCCCCGCTTTAGAATTTGCGAAAAGTCGCGCCGATTAGACCACTCTACGGTGCTCTCCACGCCCCCATTGGTGTGGAGGCGAATGCGCTCTGTGCAGGCAATGCTATCGCCCAACACGTCGATGTCGAGTAGTTCGTTGACCTTGACAAACACACTGCGCTCAATTGAACAGAGTCCATCCGAAATCGTCACGTGGTATCGGGTCGGACGATCCGGAAAGGCAAGCGGATTGGGACAATCGGCACAGCTCAAGCTATTGGACGGCGACCACCGATATTGAAATTGCTCATCAACCGTGTCGATGATCCGCGCCGTGTCGCCAAAACATATCGCCACACTGTCTGAAATAAAATCAATGTCGAGGATGTGGATGGGAATCGTCTGTGTCATGCTATCCACACACCCTCCTTGTGTGTATAAAGTGAGCTGCACCTCAACAGTGTCGGAGCGATGATGGACAAAGCGCACTCTCTGACCCGTAGCGCGAAAAATTCCTCCCCTATGGCGCACGCGCCAGCGCAAGCTGTCATCGATGATGGCATAGCGCCGATCAAAACTCATCGACTGGAGTTCGAGCACTACAGAATCTTCACAATGGCTAACCTGATAGTCAAAGTCAGCCCCGTATCCACCGTCTCCATAGACGTATATGGTCTTTTCCGCGCTGTCGACACAGAGGCTATCGCGCTCAGCGATCAACACGACGCGATACTCTCCTGGGCCGGGATAGGTATAACTGGGATTTTCGTCGGTAGAAAACTGACTTCGGTCGCGATTGGCCTGAAAATACCAGCGAAAATTGCCGCCGCTGCTGTTGTTGGTAAACTGCACCGTCAAGCCTTCACAGACGACGGTATCTACAATGAAGTCGGCGATGGGCTTTTCGGGGCAAATGCGAATGTTGATCTCAAAATCTCTGCGCACGACATTGATGAGCTTGCCATTGCGATATTCTTCGACGCACACGCCGATGAGGAAGGTGCCGGTCTCTTGCGGCACTCCTCGCATGATCCCCGTTGTGGGATCGATGGTCAAGGGCGTACCGCCAAAGAGATTATTCAGCCCGTAGGGTGGCTTGTAGCGCACCAATTCCCAGGTACGAGGTGATGGGGGAGGTACGGGCTTTTGGTGATTGCGATCGCCGCCGGCATAGGGCACGCACAGGCGATACACCAGTGAGTCGCCGTCGGGATCGACGGCGGAATGATCGAAGACAAAATCTCGCCCCGAACACCAATAGATAGGTGCCCAATTTTTAAATCGTGCGCTGGTGTTGCCCAAGCGCAAGGCCTCTTCGGAGATGTACACCCAATAGGTGGCTCCCGTGTTTTCGGGGTCAAAGATGTTGTCAATCTTGTTGCGACAGCACCGCTGATAGACGATGTAGTAGCCGCCCTCGCGAAACGGCAGCCTTAGCACTCCGCTGAAGATTCCCGAGCCATCGCTGAAGTAATTGTACGTCGTCGTGTGCACGCACACGTCCTCGCCAATGACCTGACATTCGCTGTTGAGCATCTCGTTGAGGGTATCGTCGGGATTGAAGGGCATGAGCAATACGCCATTGAGCCCAAAGGCGCGCAGTAGATTGCCTTCGATATCATAGAGGGCGATGGCTGCATTGGGATCAAACTGCGCATCGGGGGCACCATTGTAACAATCCCGGCGCATCGAGAAATAGATCCGATACAGATCATCCCCCAAAAACTCGTACCGCATTTCACCACCCACGATGTGGGTTGCCTCTGCCGAAGGCATGTGCAAAAAGAAACCCACCACCATCCCGATCCACCACAACAATAGCTGCTTTATGGATTTCATACTCGAAGTCATTTTATGCTTCATTTCAACTTGACATTCTCCTTGGCTTTAGCCAAACGCTTGACGGCAATGACTTCTACGCGGCGCTCGCGCGATGCTGCTGGACTGTATACGGACAACGACCGCTCAAACGGCGAATCGCTGACGTCTTTAGGAGCCTTCGTCTCTCCAAACGGCGCTTCATACAAGACCAATTTCCCCTTGTAAATCCACGGGAGCAACAATCCGTTGCGCCAAGTGTAAAATTCGTTTTTCAAGCACTGCACGCGGCGCTTGCTCAGCCGGTAATTGTACACTTCGTTCGCCAGCGGACTGGTATAGCCCTTGATGGTCACTTCGAGCAAAAGCCCGCCTTCCAAGACCCCGAGCACTTGCTCCATGAAGTAGTCGAGCTTGTCGTAGCCTGCCTTCAACTCCTCTTCGAAAAACTCCTCCACTTCCCTCTCACGCAACGGCCTCTCCACCTCGGGAAAGGCCTTGGCATACTCGCGCTTGTACTCTTCCTTGCGATCGTAAAAGGCCTGAAAGAGATCGCGATACCGCTTATTGGTCGTCGTGTCCATGCTCTTCGGCTCGGGCTCGTCGTTTTCAAAGTAGAGCACTAAGGGAAGAATTTGCTCCAGCTTGCGAATCGCTTGTCGCACCAGGCCGATCTTCTTCGCAAGGGGCTCTCCCTTCCCCGTTTCCTCTTCTGGGATAAAGACCTCTGCAGTATCGTACTTCGGCGCTGTACCCCACAATTTGTACACATGGCCTCGTATCAAAGTGTAATGGTATGTATTGCCCGTGGGATTGCTGTCGTCGTGCAAGAGCAGTGTATCGCCATCTGCGATTTCATACAACTGCACACGCGCATTGGACAGGGGCTCCGAGGTGTTGTCGTCCCATACCGTCACTTCCAGCGGTATGTATTTGGTCAGATAAGCGCGCATCTCCACAAAGGGATGCTTGTGCATATTGGTCGTCTTCAAGTAGAGGGTATCGGTCGAATACGAGCGCTTCGACACGATGATCGAGTATTCCTTGTCGTGGTCGATGAGGGTCTGCATGACGGGGACTGTGTCAACCAGCCAGATGGTCGTATCCCACTGGTCTGTGTGATTGACGAGGTGAAATCGCGCTCCCCCAATGCCAGAGCTGTCATAATTGTCCAGAGCCCATACCATCAACTGAATGGGTGGGGGTATGAAATGAACCCGATAGAGGTCGAAACAGCAAGCTTCCAACAGCTCGTCGTAGTACATGGAGCCCTCGCGGTTGGACGAAAAATAGGCGTACTTTTCATCGGGGCCCATGCGGAAATACACCTCATCGTAGCTCGAATTGATGGGCTTGCCGAGATTAGCCACGCTGTCGAAGCGTCCCAGTCCCACGCCCTTGGCTCGATAGACATCCAGCCCTCCTAAATTTTGCACATACCCATCGGAACTGAAATAGAGTATGTCTTCCGTACTGAGATAGTAGGGACTCATTTCATCGCCTTCGGTATTGACACTTTCGAGATTAATGGGCACATCAAAGCTGCCGTCGGCTTTGCGCAGGGCATACCAGATATCCATCCCACCTTGTCCACCCGGGCGGTCGGAGACGAAATACAACACTTCGCGAAAGCGTATCGAATCATAGGCCAAAAAGGGATGGGTGGAGGTGTAGCCCTGCACGTTGATCGGTGCGGGCAGCTTTTCGGGAGCACTCCACCTGTTGTTGTGCCAAAGCGACCGCCATATCTCACACCGTATTTTGCCGCCCTCGCCTACATAATCACAGAGGGTAAAGTACATCTCGCGTCCATCGGGGCTGAGGCTTGCGTTGACTGCGTGGCGTTCGGCCACGTTGAGATGGTCGGGTAGGAGCTCTTTACCTCCACCCTCGCTATAGCGCCATAGGCGTCCTATCTTGCGCGGGGGCCGGTAGTGATCTTTTTTCTTCTGCCCCGTCATGGAGGAGTAATACAATACGCTGTCGTGCTGGTAGGGGCTAAAATCCGAATGCGGCGTGTTGATCGTCGTATCCAGGCGCTCGACGTATTGCATCGAATCTTCCACGACCATAACAGCCCAGCTCGCTCGATCGACGAGCAATTGGGCCTCCGACCATTCACCAGATGTGCTATCAACCGTTTCCATAAACTTCCGGGCATAGCGCATGGCTTCTCGATAATAGCCGAGCTTGAAATAGGCCTGGGCTATATCAAACATCAAACCGGGCTCTTGACCCGTCGTATCCGATGCCAGCAGGGTGT
>JALWKB010000045.1 GCA_026996805.1 Saprospiraceae bacterium
ATGCAGGGGGATCGTCTATTGTGGCGCAAGGAAGCCGATGCTCTTCAAAGGCGCAGTACGGATGATATCCTCGCACTATTGAAGGGATGGCTATTTGTGCTGCAAAAGGGGCTGGAATGGCGTGCCTCGGGTAGGGAAGGAGCGCAATTTCTCTTTAAAGAGAGGAATATAATTCGCAACTTTGCGGAAAAAGTACCACTTTCGGTGTTGATAGGAATGCAAAGTGTACTCGAGCAGTCCATGGTGGATATACGGCGCAATGTACAGGTGCGATTGTGGTACATGTATTTTAATCATGAAATGGAAGCCTTGTGGAAGGGCACGAGGCGTAAAAAAATGCTGGCTGAATGAGACAAGACGTGCAAGGAGACATATATCAAGTTGAAAAACGCAATGTGCGGAAAGGTTGCGGCAAGTCTGGCATGTGCACTGTGCTTGGCTGCACGCGATTGAGTACGGTCGATTGGTTGAGCTTGCTCGACATCGAGGATCCCGAGCCCTTCGACTGCCATGAGGTGAGCTTTAAGAATGGAGCCACAAAGGGTTTTTTTCGCAATGCTCGCAAATTGGACATTTACACGGGACAATGGGTGGTGGTCGATACGGGCAATGGCAGGGATGTGGGCCTGGTGACCTTGTCGGGCGAGCTTGCGCGACTGCAGATGAAAAAAAAGGGCATAGAGGAAGAGCATGTCGAGCACAACATCATACGGCACGCTACCGAGCAGGATTTGCGGCGCATGGAAGAGGCGCGTCAGCGCGACAAGGAGGCACTCATCAAGGCGCGCGTGATCATTCGCTCCTTAGGGCTGGATATGAGTCTGGGCGATGTACAGTATCAGGCAGATTTGCGCAAGGCGACATTTTATTACACAGCTAAGGAGCGCGTCGACTTTCGAGAGCTGGTAAAAAAATTGGCTCGAGAATTTCGCATCAAGGTGGAGATGCGCCAGATTGGGGTGCGACAGGAATCGGCTCGCATCGGGGGCTTAGGCTCATGTGGGAGAGAGCTGTGTTGCTCGACGTGGCTGACCGAATTTAAGTCGGTGTCTACCTCAGCCGCCCGCTATCAAAATCTCGTCGTCAACCCCTCCAAGCTCACGGGACAATGTGGAAGGCTGAAGTGCTGCCTCAATTACGAGCTCGACACCTATTTGGAAGCCCTTCTCGACTTTCCTCTCAATGCAGATGTGATTAAGCTCAAAGAGGGCCACGCGCGTTTGGTGAAAATGGATATCTTTAAAGGCTTGATGTACTATGTCAAAGAAGTCGGCGATACGCGGAGCGTGATTACCCCTCTTACCAAAGAACAGGTGCGCGAGTTGGTCAAGCTCAACGAACAGGGCATATACCCGGCGGATTTGAAAAGCGATGTCAAAACTAAGGTCGAAGGTCAAGAGGGAAGGCCGAAGACTGATTTGGATTCCCTTTCGACGGAATTTGTCTTAGAGCTCGATGAGATTGAAAAGGAAACGCGTTCGCAAACGTCAAAAAAATCATCGGGTAAAAAACAGACTTCGGGACAAGAACAGAAAAAGAAACGACGCAGAAGACGCAAACCACCACATAACAAGACGAGAAAAAAATAGTATATGGACACAAACTCTTTCGTGTGGAGGCATATCGGACCAAGGCCTTCGGATATAGCCTCCATGTTGGAAGCGTTGGGTTTGGATTCTTTGGAGGCTCTCGTAGACAATATTGTGCCAGATGATATTCGCTTGGAGCGAGCTATAGAGCTTCCGCCTGCTATGAGTGAATGGGAGTTTGCCCATCACATACGTGCAATTGCGGATAAAAATCGCGTGTTTCGCTCCTTTATCGGTCAGGGATACTATCGCACCATCATGCCGGCGGTCATTCGGCGCAATGTGTTAGAAAATCCCGCTTGGTATACGCCGTATACGCCCTATCAGGCGGAAATTGCCCAAGGTCGGTTGGAGGCCTTGTTGCTCTTTCAGACGGTAGTGTCGGAGCTGACGGGTTTGCCGCTTGCCAATGCCTCCTTGCTTGACGAGGGCACGGCTGTTGCCGAAGCGGTATTGATGTGTCATCGACTTGCGGCGAAGAAGTACAAGCAACAGCCCCGCAATAGGGTGCTCATTGACGAAGGGCTCTTTGATCAATCTTTTGAGGTAGTAAAGACGCGATGTAGGGCTCTGCAGATCGAATGGCAGTATAGTAACATCACTGAAGATCACCTCGATGAGCGGTGTTTTGCTGTGGTATTACAGTATCCCGACAAGCACGGTAGCGTGCGCAACTATGAAGCCTTAGTGCGCGCAGCCCAGGCGAGGGGTATTTACGTCGTCGTAGCGGCCGATTTGTTGGCACTGACCCTGTTAAAGCCCCCTGGGGCATGGGGAGCGGACGTGGTGGTGGGTTCTTCTCAGCGGTTTGGCATACCGATGATGTACGGTGGGCCACATGCGGCTTATTTTGCCACTAAGATGGAGTACAAGCGACAGGTACCGGGCCGCATCATTGGCGTGTCGGTTGACAAACACGGCAACCCCGCTTACCGCATGGCCCTTCAGACACGCGAACAGCACATCCGACGCGAAAAAGCCACTTCCAATATTTGTACGGCGCAGGCCTTGTTGGCCACTCTGGCGGCTATGTATGCCGTCTACCACGGGCCTGAGGGATTGAAAGATATCGCCCGACGCATCCACGCGATGACCGTAACCCTGTATAAAATGTTGGTCGCACGGGGTATGAAGGTCATCAACCCCACGTATTTTGACACTTTGACCGTGGAGCTGTCGGATATTGAAAGTGTGCGTAGGCGATCAGTAGAGCGCCAGGTGAATTTTTTCTATCGTGACGGTAAAGTTGTGCTCAGCTTGGATGAATGCACGACAGTACAGGACCTGCGCGACATCGTGTGGTGCTTAACGGGAGAGAGTGTAGAGCTAAATGTGGAGGGCAATGCGTTTGAAATTCCGTCGGAGCTTCGGCGTGAGGGGGATTTTTTGCATCAAGAGGTGTTTCATCGCTATCATTCCGAGACGGAGATGATGCGATTTATCAAGCAGTTGGAAACGAAGGATCTCTCGCTGGTGCATGCCATGATACCCTTGGGATCTTGTACGATGAAGCTCAATGCGGCGACGGAGCTCATCCCTATCAGCTGGGAGGAATTTGCCGAGATGCACCCGTTTGCACCACTTGAGCAGGCCGAGGGCTATCTCGAGCTCATCGCTGCTTTGGAGGAATATCTGTGTCGCCTGACGGGGTTGGATGCGTGTTCACTGCAGCCCAATTCGGGAGCGCAGGGCGAATATGCGGGATTGTTGGCTATAAAGCGATACCACCATAGCAGAGGCGAAGGGCAAAGGAATGTGGTGTTGATACCGCGCAGTGCCCATGGAACCAATCCCGCCAGTGCAGTCATGGCTGGCCTGGAGGTGGTCTTTGTGGATTGCGATGAGCGAGGCAATATCGTCGTAGCCGATTTGGAGGCGAAGGCGAAAGAGCATCGCGATAGACTGGCTGCCTTAATGGTGACGTATCCCTCGACCTATGGGGTCTATGAGTCCGCTATTCGTCGGATTTGTGCCATCGTGCACGAATACGGAGGATTGGTCTATATGGACGGCGCCAATATGAATGCTCAGCTCGGGATCACTACCCCAGCGAAGATTGGTGCCGATGTGTGTCATCTCAATCTCCACAAGACCTTTGCCATACCACATGGGGGTGGCGGACCGGGCGTAGGGCCTATCTGTGTCAATAAGAAGTTGAAGCCCTTTTTGCCGGGACATATTTATGCTCCGAGGGAGGATATGTCCAGCGATTGGGCTGTGTCGTCGGCACCTTTTGGCAGTGCGGGCATTTTACCCATCTCTTATGCTTTTATTCGCCTGATGGGGGCTGACGGTCTCAAATTAGCTGCACAGGTGGCGATGCTCAACGCCAACTACATGAAGAAGCGGTTGGAAGAGGCCTTTCCCGTGCTGTTTGTCGGGGAAAACGACATGGTCGCTCATGAATTCATCATTGATTTTCGCCCCTACAAGGACATCGTGCATGTTGAAGATGTGGCTAAGCGCTTGATGGATTATTCCTTTCATGCGCCGACGATATCCTTTCCCGTTGCCAATACGTTTATGATCGAGCCGACAGAAAGTGAGAGCAAGGCGGAAATCGACCGCTTCTGCGATGCCATGCTCTACATCAAGGAGGAAATTTTAAAAATCGTGCGTGGGGAGTACGATGCAAGGGACAATCCGATCCATCAAGCTCCCCATACGCTACACGAAATTGCCTCTGATGAGTGGCCTCACCGCTACAGTCGTCGGGAAGCAGCATATCCCATGGAGGAGTTGAAACACCGCAAATTTTGGCCTTCGGTGGGACGCATCGACAATGCCTATGGCGATCGGCATCTACAGCCGAGCTGTGGATTGCAGGAGCTGTGCGTTTGATGAGGTGTTATGACAGGACAGGTTGTCGTCACCGGTGCAGCGGGATTTATTGGGAGCTGTTTGATCGCGCATCTCAATCGGCATTTTCCTCAGCTTGAGATTATTGCGGTCGATGATTTTCGGCGACCTGAAAAATTAGCCAATTTTCGCAACGCTCGCGTGCTGCGTTTTATACCGCGCCAACAATTTTATACCCACCTTCCCGATGAGGAGGGTGTTGTTGGTGTCTTTCATTTAGGAGCGCGTACCGATACGCTAGAGCGCGATTGGGAGCTGCTCAGACGGCTCAATCTCGAACCGTCGAAGGTGCTGTGGAACTGGTGCGCACGGCATTCGATACCTTTGGTGTACGCCTCGAGTGCGGCGACTTATGGAGATGGCCGATGGGGCTTTGTCGATCGGCACGATATAGTCGATGCGCTCCGACCGCTCAATGCGTATGGTAAGAGCAAAAACGAGTTTGACAAGTGGGCATTGCGTCAAGCCGATGCTCCTCCCCATTGGTATGGTGTGAAGTTTTTCAACGTCTTTGGCCCTAACGAATACCACAAGGGGCGGATGGCTTCGGTGGTGTGGCATGGCTTTCAGCAGATACGGCGCGATGGTGTGTTGCGCCTCTTTAAGAGCTATCGCTCTGAATATGCCGACGGAGAGCAATGTCGCGATTTTATCTACATACGCGATGCCCTGCGGATCCTCATCCACCTCTGGCAGATGCGGCCGGCAAGTGGGCTGTACAATGCTGGTACGGGCAGGGCAGAGACGTTTAACGCATTGGGAGAGGCCCTCTTTGAAGCGATGGATGTGCCTCCACGCATAACGTATATCGACATGCCCACCGAGCTTCGACCGCATTATCAGTATTATACCCGAGCTGAGATGACGAAGCTCGAGCAAACGGGTTTTGATGTAAAGGGGATGACGAGTCTACGCGCGGCCGTACGGGAGTACGTTCGAGCGTACCTCTTGCGTAGAAGGCATTATTCGTAATGAGACTTCGACGTTGGCGGGTGAGGTGCTGAATGTGTTGTGGGAGTCCGCTGAATGTATTAACTTTCGGGTAGGAAATGTGGACTGATGAAGATTGTTTTTCCCACTGATTTTTCGGAAGCTGCGCTACACGCATTTAGTTATGTGCGAGAGCTTGCCGAAGAGCTCAATGCGGTGGTGTCTTTAGTGCATGTGTACGACATGCCGGTGCTGCAGGGGGATTCGGATTTTCTCAATTTGGAAGAGCTCTTAGAAGAGCGTCGTCAAAAGGCGGAGATGAACTTAAAGGCGTTGGCTGGGCTTTTGCCCTTTCACAGGGTGGGGGAGATGCGAGCGGTCTTTGGCATGTTTGTGCCCGATGAGATCGTCGCATTTGCCGAGCAGGTGCGAGCAGATATGATAGCTATGGGAGCCAAGGGGGAGCATTCGCTCATCGAAAAAATTTTGGGTAGTGTGACGACGCATACGATGTTGAAGTCCCCTGTTCCGGTGTTGTCCATACCCCATGAGGCGGAATACCGAGGTGTCCGTCGCATTGCGTATGCCACGGATTTGCACCCGCAATCGTGGGTGCCGCTGGGATTTCTCAAGGAGATCGCTCAAAAGCTCAATGCAGAGATACGCGTCGTACACGTGCGCACGCCGGACTATCCGAAGGATGAAGCCATCGACACAGTGCCGGACAGTGCGGATGAAACCGTGCAGATGGACATCATCGAGCATGACGATGTGGAGCTTGCGCTCAATGATTACATCCAAAAGGGACAGATCGACTGGCTGGGTATGTTTATACCGCGCAGGAGGTTGTGGGAGCGCTTGTTCCACCGGTCGCTATCGAAGCGCATGTTCTTTCACTCGTCGGTACCACTTTTGACATTTCGCGAGTAGTGGAGTTTAGGTGAGCTCTTGGAGTTGGACGAGTTTGCGGTAGAGGCCGTCCTTTTGTTGGAGGAGTTGGTCGTGGGTGCCGCTTTCGACGATTTTTCCCTTGTCGAGGACGACGATGGTATCTGCGTCGCGTATGCTGGCGATTCGGTGGGCGATGATGATGGAAGTACGATGGCGCATGATGTTGTGTAGGGCTTGGCGCACGATTTGTTCGGACTCTGCATCGAGCGACGAAGTGGCTTCGTCGAGGATGAGCAGTTCGGGGTTTTTGAGTATGGCACGCGCGATGGTAATGCGTTGGCGTTGACCGCCGGAGAGTTTGGTGCCGCGATCGCCGACAACGGTTTCATACCCCCTCTCGAGTTGGCTTATAAAATCGTGGGCGTGTGCAGCTTTGGCTGCTGCCATTACTTCGTGCATGTCTGTTGGACGGCCAAAGGCGATGTTGGCATAGACGGTATCGTTGAGCAGGATGGGCTCTTGGCTTACCAAGCCGATGAGCTTGCGGAGGTCTCTGCGTCGGATCTGGCGTAAATCGGTGTCGTCGATATAAATGGCGCCTTGGGTGGGTTGGTAAAACTTGAGGAGGAGGTTGATGAGCGTCGTCTTGCCTGAGCCCGAGCTACCTACGATAGCTATTCGCTGGCCTTTTTGGATGGTTAGGTCGATCTGGTGCAGGGCATCGGCGTCCGTATCGGGGTATTGGAAGCGCACTCCTTTGAAGGTGATTTCGCGGCGAAACCCGTGAAAGGGTACCGTATTGGTATCGTCGTGCTCTTCGGGGAGTCGGTGGATTTCTTCGATGCGTCGATAGGCTGCGATGCCCTTTTGCAAGGAGTAATAGGCTGTTGCAAAGGACTTGGAGGGGCTGATGACGTTGTAAAATGCAAACAAAAAGGCGAAGAAAGCGCCGGGCGACATTTGTCCGTTGAAGACCAATTGAGAGCCGTAGGCAATGAGCAGGGCCACGACTACGATGCCCGAAAATTCCGACAGGGGTGAGGAGAGGTCTTTTTTTCGCAGCACGGATTTGAGTCGTTGGCGATAGAGGGTGTTCCATCGATAAAAGATGCGTTTGAGATAGTTTTCGGCACCAAAGGCGCGGACGACCTGTATGCCCGTGATGGTTTCGTCGGTGATGGCGCTTATCTGGCCGAGCGCTTCCTGGATATCATGGGATTGGCGCTTCAATTTGGCCGAAATGCGATTCATGATCAGGGAGATGAGTAAGATCAGCACGAGCACGAACAAGCTCAATTGCCAGCTGAGCAGAAACATGAACAAGAGGCTTCCGAGGAGGACCAGGGGTTCGCGGAAGAGGATTTCGATCACATTGACGATGCTCCATTCCACTTCGTGGACATCGCTGGTGATGCGCGCGATAAAATCGCCCTTTTTGCGGTCGGCGTATTGATAGAGGGGAAGCAAGAGCAATTTGTCGTACAGCTTGCGGCGCAAATCATACAAGATGCCACTGCGCACAGGAGCCATGATGTAAAGGGACAGGTAGCGGAAGAAGTTTTTGAGAAAAAAGCTCAGCACGATGAGTAGGACGATCCACCAGATGGCGACGGAAGGCGGGTAGTGCTGTAAAAAGCGGTCGAGCTGATAGAGCAAGTGTTGGAGGGCATTGGAAAACTGCAGGGGCTCGGACGGCGGGGGTACAGCTTCCTTGCGCGTTTGAAACAATCCTTCCATTAGAGGGATGAATAGGGGGATGTTGATGACCATGAAGAAGGCCATCATCCCATTGGCGAGGATGGCAAGCAATACCTTTTTGGCATAAGGGCGAAGCAGTGTGATGAGCGTGCGCCACATCCCGGGTATGCGGTTTACTCTCCTTCAGCGAGGGATTTGAGGTCGAAGTTGTCGATGAAGCTGGTGTCGTATTTGCCTTTGATAAAATTGGGATCTTGTAGGAGTTTTTTGTGAAAGGGGATGGTAGTCTTGACGCCTTCGACGATAAATTCGTCGAGGGCGCGAAGCATTTTTCGGATGCATGCTTCGCGGGATTCGGCCTTGGCGATGAGTTTGGCGATGAGGGAGTCGTAATAGGGGGGGATGACGTAGCCGGCGTAGGCATGGGTATCTACGCGAATGCCGTGTCCCTTAGGGCTGTGGAAGGCTTGGATTTTTCCGGGGCTTGGTCGGAAGTCGTTAGCGGGGTCTTCGGCGTTGATGCGGCATTCGATGACGTGCATGTTGGTTGGGGGGAAACGGTCTTTGCCTTTGATTTGCTGGCCAGCGGCGATGAGGATTTGTTCTTTGATGAGGTCGAGGTTGAGGAGTTCTTCGGTCACGGGGTGTTCGACTTGGATGCGGGTATTCATTTCCATGAAATAGAAGTTGCCGTCTTTGTCGAGGAGGAATTCGACGGTTCCGAGGCTTTCGTAACCGATGGCTTTGCCTGCTTTGACGGCGGCTTCGCCCATTTGTTTGCGGAGTTTTTTGGTCAATATAGGGGAGGGGGATTCTTCGAGGAGTTTTTGGTGTCGTCGTTGGATGGTACAATCGCGTTCGCTGAGGTGGATGACATTGCCGTATTGGTCGCCGGCGATTTGGATTTCGACGTGTCGCGGTTGTTCGATGTATTTTTCGATATAGAGGCCGCTATTTCCGAAGGCGGCTTGAGCTTCTTGCTGTGCGATATTCCACTGGTCTTCGAGTTGGTCGGCGGAGTGGACGATGCGCATGCCTTTTCCTCCACCGCCGGCGGTGGCTTTGAGGATGATGGGATAGCCAATTTCTTCGGCGATGGTTTTGGCTTGTTTAAGGCTTTTGACCACGCCTTTTGAGCCGGGGATGACGGGCACACCGGCTTTTTGCATGGTCTCCTTAGCAGTGGCCTTGTCGCCCATCTTTTGGATCATCTCTGGAGTGGGGCCGATAAATTTTATACCGTAATCGCGGCAGATTTCGGCAAATTCGGCGTTTTCGGCGAGAAATCCGTACCCGGGGTGTAGTGCATCGGCATTGGTAATTTCTACAGCCGTCATGATTTTGGGCATGTTGAGATAGGATTCAGTGGCTGGAGGTGGGCCGATGCAGATGGCTTCGTCGGCGAAGCGCACGTGTAGGCTATCGCGGTCGGCTGTAGAATAGATGGCCACCGTGTTGATGCCCATTTCCCTGCAGGTTCGTATGATCCGCAGAGCTATTTCCCCGCGGTTGGCTATGAGTATTTTTTTAAACATGTACACGGCTTTTTAATAGGCCGATCAATCCGGCTCTACCAAAAACAAGACTTGGTCGTATTCGACGGGTGTGGCATCTTCGACGAGCACCTTGACGATGGTTCCGCTGACTTCGGACTCAATTTCGTTGAAGAGCTTCATGGCCTCGATGATGCACACCACATCCCCTTTTTGGATTTTGTCGCCCACCTTGACGTAGGGCGGTTTGTCGGGTGCAGGGGCGCGGTAGAAGGTGCCTACCATGGGAGAGCGTATTTCGAGGTATTCTTTTTTGTCGGCCTTGTCGGCTTGGCTTGTTTGCTCCTTAGGTGGTGGAGCTTCTGCTGGGCTTTCAACAGGTGTGGGCATAGTGGTTGGGGGCATGGCTGGGACGATGGCCGGTTGTACTTTGCCCTTTTCTTTGGAATAGTGTTTTGTCCGAACGAGGATTTCGAAGTCTCCCTTTTTATAGCGGAATTCCTTGAGTTCGCTCTTGTTGAGGAATTTGAGTAATGCGAGGATGTCTTGCAAATCCATGGTACGACGATTGTTTTTGAGGCTTCAAAGATAACAACACTGCAATGAACATGCCGATTTGCTCGACGTCGGTAGTCGAATCTGGTGCGTTGGTTTGGTTTTGCTCTTCTGCGGTCGATTTTTGGGATGGGCGGTAAGGACTCAGGATTTGACGCGCTCGTAGTATTCCCCTGTCTGGGTATTGACTTTGACGTAATCTCCTTCGTTGATAAAGAGGGGCACTTTGATGGTGGCCCCTGTTTCGAGAGTGGCGGGTTTCATAGCATTGGTGACGGTATTTCCCTTATCTCCGGGCACGGTAGATTGGACTTGTAGGATGACGTATTGAGGCAGTTCGGCCATCAAAGGTCGTTCGTTTTTGGCATCGAAGAGCACATCGATGGTTTCGCCCTCTTTGAGAAATTGGGGGCTGGAGATGAAATCCTCGGGCAGGGAAATTTGCTCGTAGGTTTCGTTGTCCATGAAGTGATAGCCGCTGTCGTCGTTGTATAAAAATTGATATTTACGCCGCTCGACGCGGACGGGGTTGATTTTGTGACCAGCGGGAAAGGTGTGGTCGATGATTTTGCCGCTGGTGAGGCTTTTGAGTTTGGTGCGGACAAAGGCATTGCCCTTACCGGGTTTGACGTGTAGGAATTCGAGTATGGTGTAGATATCGTTGTTGAATTCGATGCAGAGGCCTCGTCGGATATCGGAAGTTGTAGCCATGATGAAATTTTGCGCAAAAATAGGATTTTTCTGCGTGAAGGGCTTATTGTTGCAGTTGGGTGCGGAAGTGGTCGATAAATTGTTTTAGAGGCATAAAACCTTTGTCGCCCTGTCCCTGGATGCGCACGGAGACTCCTCCTTGGTCTTCTTCTCTTTGGCCGCAGATGAGGATGAAGGGTATTTTTTTCAGTTCGCTTTCGCGTATTTTTTTGCCCATGGATTCGCTGCGCTCGTCGACGTAGGCGCGAATGCCCTGTGTTTGAAGTTCGTGGAGCACGCTTTTACAATACGGGATGAAGGAGTCACTTACGGGGATGAGGACGGCTTGGTCTGGTGCGAGCCATAGGGGTAGTTTGCCTGCGGTGTGTTCGAGCAAGATGCTGATAAAGCGTTCAAGAGAGCCGAAGGGGGCACGATGGATCATGACGGGGCGGTGTGGCTGGTTGTCGGGACCGATGTATTCGAGATTGAAACGCTCGGGTAGGTTGTAATCCACCTGAATGGTGCCGAGTTGCCACTGTCTGCCGAGGGCATCGCGGACCATAAAGTCGAGTTTGGGGCCGTAGAAGGCGGCTTCGCCGGGCATGTGGACGGCTTCGATGTCGAAGTGGCGCACGGCATCGATGATGGCTTGCTCGGCCTTTTGCCAGTTGTCTTCTGATCCTATGTACTTTTGGGGATTATCTGGGTCACGCAGGGAGATTTGTACGGTGTATTCTTTAAAGCCCATTTTGTCGAGTACGTGGGTAGTGAGCTCGAGAACGTTGAGGAATTCGCTCTGGAGCTGCTCGGGGGTGCAAAAGATATGTGCATCGTCCTGAGTAAAGCATCGCACGCGCGTCAGACCGTGTAGCTCACCGCTTTGTTCGTAGCGGTAGACGGTGCCGAATTCGGCTATGCGAAGTGGGAGTTCGCGATAGGAACGCGGTTTGGCGGCATAGATTTCGCAGTGGTGGGGGCAGTTCATGGGCTTGAGAAGGTATTCCTCGCCTTCGTCGGGTGTTTTAATGGGGCGGAAGCTGTCTTTGCCGTATTTTTCCCAGTGGCCAGAGGTCTGGTAGAGCTCTTTTTTGCCGATGTGAGGGGTGACGACGAGTTGGTAGCCGCGTTTTTGTTGTTCGCGGTGGAGGAAGTCCATGAGTTGTTGTCGGATGACGGTACCGCGCGGCAGCCAGATGGGGAGTCCTGCGCCGACGCGCTGGGAAAAGGTGAAGAGTTCGAGCTCTTTGCCGAGTTTGCGGTGGTCGCGTTTTTTGGCTTCTTCGATGCGATGGAGGTATTCCTGGAGGAGTTTTTGCTTGGGGAAGCTGATGCCGTAGACGCGCGTCAGTTGGGGGCGGTTTTCGTCGCCCCTCCAATAGGCGCCGGCCACTTTGGTGAGTTTGACGGCTTTGATCAAACCGGTGTGAGGGATGTGTGGGCCTTTGCAGAGGTCGGTAAAATTGCCTTGGGTGTAAAAGCTGATTTCGCCGTCTTGGAGCTCTTCGAGGAGTTCGAGCTTGTAGGGGTCGCCTTTTTCCTTGAAATAGGCGATGGCCTCCTTTTTGGGTACTTCTCTGCGCAGGTAAGGCACTTTGCGTCGGGCGAGCTCGAGCATTTTCTGCTCGATCTTTTCGAGATCGTGCGCAGAGAGCGTGCGATCGCCTAAGTCGACATCGTAGTAAAATCCCTCTTCGATCGGGGGGCCGATGCCGAATTTAACGCCTGGATAGAGCGTTTCAAGTGCTTCGGCGAGCAGATGTGCCGAAGAGTGCCAGAAGGCGTATTTGCCGCCGGGATCATCCCAGGTGAGGAGTTTGATGCGGGCGTCTTCTTGGATGGGGCGCGTGGCATCGATGATTTGGCCGTTGACCTCGGCGGCGAGCACTTTTTTGGCGAGTGCGGGGCTGATGGATTCAGCGATTTCTAAGGCAGTGACGCCTGCGGGAAATTGTTGGGTACGTCCGTCGGGAAATTGTATGGTGATTTTTTCCATTTCGGCAAGTTCGATAGCGGTACAAAGGTAACCATTTCATACATCGGAGAAAAGCTGCTGTGTGTTCGTGACGGAGCGGTATTTTATTCGGGCAAGAAGTCGGGATTGTTTAGAAAGGAGGTATCGGTGAGTGTTTTGAGGAAGGCGAGAAGGGCTTTTTTTTCGTAGGGTGTGAAGTGTTTGCCTCCTTGAGGGAGGGCTTTCATCAGGGGGTCAGCGTACGGTGAATATTGGAGGCCTTCGCTGTAGAAGTCGATGACTTCTTCGAGCGTAGCAAAACGTCCGTCGTGCATATAGGGTGCGGTGTGTTCGATGTTGCGCAGGGTAGGAGTTTTAAACTTGCCGCGATCGCTGCGTTTGCCCGTGATTTTTTCCAATCCCAAGTCGGTGGGCACGCTGTCGAGGGCGTTGTTGTGGAAGGCATTGTCGGTAAAGAGCAGGCCACTATGGCAGTGGAAGCAGTCTCCTCTTTCGCTGTAGAAGAGATCGTATCCGTCTTGTTCGAGGGGTGTGAAAAACACCTTGCCCTGTAGGGCGAGGTCGAAGCGGGAGTTGCCCGAGATGAGGGTGCGTTCGAATTGTGCAATGGCTTTGACCACGTGGTAGCGCGTGATTTCGGTCGTGCCAAAGGCGCTGTAGAAGAGTTTGGGATAGGTGGGATGGCGCTGGAGGCGTTGGACGACTTCCTCCCAGCTGGCCGCCATTTCGTCGGGGTTTTCGACGGGGTGGAGTGCTTGTTCTTCGAGACTGGAAACGCGCCCATCCCAGAAGAGCTTTTTCATCCAGCCCGCATTGATAATGGGGGGAGCTTGTCGTGTGCCGATAGCGCCGGTGATACCGAGGGAAAAGCGCCTGTCGTCGGAAAAGGAGTGTTCGGGCTTGTGGCAGTCTGCGCAGCTCTGTGTGCTATCGCCCGATAAGATGGGGTCAAAAAACAGTTTTTTGCCGAGTGCGATACCCTCTTTGGTGAGGGGATTGTCGTCGGGGATTTCCATGATGGGAAAACCTTCGGGGATTTGGAGCGAAACGTAAGTGGGTTTGTAGGGAGGGAGGGTGTCGTTTTGGTCGGGATCGACCTTTTCTTCCTTATCGCAAGAGCTAAAGAGTACGGGGGTGCTTATGAGGAACAGGGCGATTAGTCCGAAGAAAGATGCTTCGATGAAGCGCTTCATCGTCGCGTGCTTTGCTATTTGTCTGTTAGGTTAGCAAGCCGAAAGACGGTGGATCCGTTGTCGCGCAAGATTTCTTGGGCAGCTTGGTTGGGCATAATAGCGGGTCCGTAGTATTCAAAGTCGAATACATGGGGGTTTTGGAGCCACTCTTGGAGGTCCATGATGATGTCGACATTCCAATCGTTGCCCTTGATGTGCATTTTTTGCGGAAAGGGCAGTGTGACGACGAAGGAGTTGTCGTTGCCCCATGTGGGTCCGGCATGCAGGTTGAAGGGTTTTGGGAGGGCGTTGTCGTCGGTCTTATACATACCTTCGTACTGCATGTAGTGGAAGCCGGGGTCTTTGAGTGGGTCGGTGGTGTCGCCGAGTTGTTTGGGCCAGTACATGCTCTGGTAGGCCACGGTGTTGGGCAGATAAGATTTGTGGTTGTTGTCTGCTGAGAGGCCAAAGCGAAAGGATATGCTGTCGTAGCTGCCTTCGGGCACGAGATTGAGCTTGAGGGCTAAAGATGCGGTATCGCGGATGTCGATGAGGTGGCCAGAATTGTACAGGAGGGATTCACCGTTTTTGTAAAGGACAAACTCGGAGAGGATGTATCGCAGGTTGGAGACACTATAGCGATAGCCTGTGGGAGCACGGTAGATGAAGGTGTCGGTGTGCAGTTGGAGGTCGTCGACTGTGTGTTTAAAGTGGAGGGTTAGCGTTCCGGGTTTGTCGGAATCTACGACATGACAGGCTTGAAAGGCCATTCCTCCTAACAAAAGGAGCAGCAGTGAAGTCCACCTGCTCCACTTCATAGTGCTTGGAGTTTGCATCATTGGAATTTTAACCGAAAAACGCAGAGAGGAAGACCTATATTTTTGTTGTAGCAGCTTGAAATGTTGATAGTCTCATCTTATTCTCTGTAGAGTTCGATGAGTTTTTGAATGTTTTCATCCCGTTGGAGCTTGGGATGCAGCTTGGGAAGTTTTTCACACAGTTCAGGCTCTGTTTTGATGAGATCGCAAAGAGTGAGCCATCCCTTGTGATAGGTGTCTTTGTGGAGCAGGTCGATCGCTGCGGCGAGCATGGTGAGTTCGGCGCCGACGGTATGTTGCTCGGCGGTGCGCAAGGTTTGTCTTGCGCGGTCGAGGAAGTTGTGTCGCAGGTAAAAGGCGATGAGTTCAGTCCAATATTGTGGTTCATCGGAGATGATGGAAGTGGCCTGGAGATAGTACTTTTCTGCGATTTTGTAGGCTTTGAGTTTTTCGTAGGCTTTGGCCAGGCCGAGCAAGTAGGTTTCGTCGATCCAGTTGGAGGCAAGTGCTTTTTTGAAATAGTGGATGGCTTTTTTATACTGGCCTTTGAGGAAGTGCACCTTGCCGGCGAAGAAGAGGATTTTGTCGTATTCGGGATCGAAGCGCAGGTATTTATCGATCCACTGTTGGGCGTCGGAGAGTCGATGGAGTCGAATTAAGATATCGACGAAATTGGCGAAGGCTTCTTCTTCCCATTCGAAGGTTTGGAAAATGTAGCGGTACACTTCGGCAGCTCGTTCGAGGAGGCCTTGTTGGTAGAGCAATTCGGCATAGTCGAAGTAGGCATCTTCGTAATAGGGGTTGATGAGGGTGGCAAATTCGAGGGCCTGGAGTGCATCGTCGTACTGTGCTAAGGAAGCGTATGCCTGCGCCAAGTTGTACCAGGCCATTTCGTTGTAAGGAGCTTTTTCGATGAGATAGAGGTGGAGTTGTATGCTTTCTTCGTATCGTTTCGACAGCTCTACATTGAGTCCGATCTTTTCAAGAGCATCTTTGTCATAAGGATCTCGTTCAAGCGTACGCTTGAGGATATTAAACATCAGGTCAAAATCCTTCATAGCTTTTATAGCAATTTTGGTTCAATGGATAGAGATACAATCGTTCATGGGAGGCAAGCCCTTGTAGCTCGCCGTAATCGGCACAATGGGCTCAAGTGTTTGCGGGTATTTGTTCGTCTATTTATACCCTTTGTTCTGTTTGGTGTACGCGCGGTTCGCTGAAAGCTGACACACGTACATCCACATGTTTGCGCGTGTAAAGTTACGTACACTCTTTCAAATGTGCATGGGGATTGAGGGATAAAATTTGATATATGCAGGGCGGTTAATACATTGTCTGTTGAGCAATAGCTCACTCATGAAAAATTTTTCACAGAAAAGTTGCTTTTAATTTTAGAAAATAAAGCAAGGAAGTGAGGGGATAAAAGAAAAAGGCCTCCGAAGGAGGCCTTTGGCAAGGTAGACCCACCAGGATTCGAACCTGGACTGACGGAATCAAAATCCGGAGTGCTACCGTTACACTATGGGTCTACACGCGGTTTTTGCGATGCAAAGTTACATCTTCCAATCATCACATACAAAGCGCGCGTGCGCGTTTTGTTTTAAATTGTTGCACAATACAACAAAAATTCAGGATACTTTTCGGTAGATCGAGGGGAGATGGCGTCCTAATTCGTTGTAATCCAGTCCGTAACCGATGACGAAGTCTGGAGGGATTTCAAAGCCGACGTAATCGATTGTCAGGGGTTTTTGGAGCATGGAGGGTTTGAGGAGCAGGGTACAAATGCGTATGGATAGGGGTTGGAGGCCTTGGAGGGCGGGCAGGAAGGCGCTCATGGTTTTACCTGAGTCGATGATGTCTTCGACGACGATGATGTCTTTGCCTCTTAGCATGGGGTCGAGGGGTCCGGAAAAGACGACTTCACCTGTTGAGGTGAAGCCTTTGTAGGAGGACAATTTGATAAAGCTCACGGTTGAGGAGATGTTGGCTGCGCGCATCAAGTCTGCCATAAAGACGAAAGCTCCGTTGAGTATACCCAGGAAGACGGGGGTTTTGTTGCGATAGTCTTGTCGGATTTGGCGGCCGAGGGTTGTCACTCTTTGGCGGATCTCTTCGGCCGGTATGCACTCTTCGAAGAGGTAGTTGTGTATTTGGATGCGCTTATTCATTTGTTGGGGGGTTTGGGGGGGGTGAGGTAGCGGTCTAAGAGGTAGACGAGGCTGGTCATGGCGGCGGCACCTGCTTTGAGTTCTCTAGGGTGTACGGCATCGAAGACGTCGATGGGTGTATGGTGGTATTTGAAGTATTGATGGGGTTGTGGTCGCAGGCCGAAGAGCAAGGTGCCGAAGGGTTTGAGTTTGCTGACATCGGCGCCGCTGCCCCCTTTACGGACGAGCAGATCCAGTTGGAGGAGGTGTGGTGCGATGATTTGTTGGAGCAGGGAGTCGTAGTAGGGTTGGAGATGTGGTTGGGCGTCCCAGTGGAAGCCTACTGGGGCGAATCCGCCGGCGTCGGATTCGATAGCGGCGATGTGCGTTTCGCCGCTGATGCGTACGCTATCGGCATATGCTCTTGCGCCACCGCCGCCGTTTTCTTCGTTCATATAGGCTACGAAGCGGATGGTATGGCGGGGAGTGTAATCGATGGCGACGAGGGTTTGGAGGACCTGCAGTGCTTGTACGATGCCGGCTCCGTCGTCGTGGGCGCCTTCGCCGTTGTCCCATGCGTCGAGATGACCGCCTACTACGATGATTTGGTTGGGGAAGGTGCTGCCCGTGATTTCGCCGATGACGTTGTAGGACAGGCGTGGGCCGAGGTTTTTGCTGCTGGTACGGATGCGGGCCATGACGCTACCGCGCTGGCGGATGAGGGAGCTAAGGCTGTCGGCATCGAGCGTACTAATGGCGATCGCTGGGATGGCTTTTTCACCGTCGCGAAAGATGGTGACGCCCGTATGGGGTACGTCATCCAGAAAATGCGTCATGCTGCGTACGATGGCGCCCACTGCGCCGTAGCGAGCGGCCATGGCGGGGCCGCGCACGCGCTGGTCTACTGCCTGGCCGTAGGCGCGAAATGGGGAGACCTCCCCTGCATCCATGGGGCGGTTGAAGAAGACGATGCTCCCTTCGAGGGCCTGTCTACCCAGGCGCTCGAGGTCTTCCAATCCGTAGACTTCTTGCACCACTGCGGTAATGCCTTCGGCGGGAGTAGACGGCGAGCCACCGAGGGTCGAGCAGTCGAGGGATAGCGGCTTATCGCCGTCGTAGACGATCACTTCTTCCACCGGACCGCGCACCCAATAATTGGGAATGGAGCACGGTTGGAGACGTACGCTGACCTCTGGCAGGGTGTCTAAGATTTCATACACATAGCGAATGGCGCTATCTGCGGCAGGGGAGCCCGCCAATCGTCCGCCGATCTGTGTCAGGCCTTTGAGCCATTTGTGGCAATCGCCCGACAGGTAGATGTGGCGGTGTATTTGACGGAGTTTTTGGATTTCGCCGGGATTGAGCTCTTGACTCCACAGGTTTGATGAAGCTGTAAAAATGGCAAACAAGGTGCTAATTAGGTATTTGTTTGACATAATTTGTGCATTTAACAGTCGGCCTGACAAAGATACGCATGAAATTTGCATGGGTTGAGTGACGATATCGGCTTTGACTGCGTTGATAGGATATGGCACTACATCGACTTGGAGTACTGTTTGTGGTTTTGCTCTGTGTGCGGGTCAGCGGAGCTGCGCAGAGTGGAATCAATGTGAAATTTGGTTTGAGTTATCTCGAGACGGAGCAGTTGGTTAAGGGGGGTGATGCAGGCAGGTATTACGGTTGGCATGTGGCCTTGGCGGGTCGTTTGGGTAAGTATCGCTTTTTTGTCAATCCCGTGGTGCGGTATACGAGTTATGATCTCAGTGCGAGGGGCGATCTTTCGAAGTGGTGGAAGGGGACGGACAAGCTGCAGTACCTAAGTGTGGCTACGCTTGGGGGATGGCGGTTGATACGGTCGCGTCCCTTTACCCTGCGACTGCATGGTGGGGTGGATCTGGATTTTTTGATGGATGTGACGGACAACAAGTACGGACTGACGGAGGAGGATTTTGAGAATTTGCATTTTCAAGGGGTGGGGGTAGTGGGATTTGATGTGTATTGGTTGACGGTAGACCTGAAGTTTTCGCAGGGGTTGAGTCCGCGGCGGAAGGGGGTGCGTGATGATTCTACTACTCTTGAGCTGTCAATGGGGTTTTTCTTTTAGCAGTTCGACAGAGGGATTCCAGCAGATTTGTTCGAAATCGACGACGCGGTGGTTGTGTATGCGCACGCCTTCGCTTTCCAGCAGAGATTGCATGAGCGTTGGGGTGGCGAAGGCGTGTCGACCGGTCAGTTCTCCTCTGGCATTGACGACGCGGTGGGCGGGGATGTCGGAGGGGTTGGCGTTTTTGAGGAGGTTGAGGGCTTTGCCGACCATTCGAGCGGAGGGTATGCCGAGGTATTGGGCGATCAATCCGTAGGTCGTCACTCGCCCCTTGGGAATGAGGCGCACGATTTCATACACTGCTTCGTACCAGTAGAACGATTTCATACAAGAATAGGGCCTTTAGGTGGTCTTTGATCCCGTGTCGGCGAAGAGGTAGGATAGGAAGCTAAAGGGTTTGCGATTGTGGAGATAGTGGGGGTCGTCTTGGTGGGCGTAGGCTTCGCGTTCGAAGCAGATGTGGCGGTAGGCGGAGTAAAGGTTGTGGCAATAGGCGAGGCGTAGGAGGAATTCGAGTACGTACCAGAGGAAGAAGGGGAGGAAAAGGAGTTCGAGTTGTTGGCGGAAGTGGATGCGTTCGTGATTGACGAAGGAGGGATTGGCGAGGAGCGAACGGTCTTTGAGGAGGACAACGGGGCCGATGGTGATGGCGGAGACGAAGGAAAAGCTGAGGGGGCGCAACCAGATAGGCCAAGTGAGGAAAAGAGGCACGCGCATGGTGCTCAGTTTTCCTGTTTGAGGTTGAGGTTGAGTTGGGAGCTGACGATGGGCATGTATTCTTGGTAGACGGGGGAATCTTCGCCGAGGTACTGGAGGATGTTAAACACTTCGAAGAGCGCTCTGGTGGTGAGTTGCACATCCATTTCGAAGGATTGGAGGTCTTCGTCGTCGAGGGAGTGGTAGAACTCGAGGTCTTGGATGAGGTTGTCGATGAGGTCGGGCAGGTAGGTTTCGATGGTTTGGCGATCGCCTGCTCTCATGAGTTCGTTAAAGAAGCTGACGGTTTGGTAGTCGAAGGGGAAATTCATATTGGGGAATGCCTCGAATTGTTTTTGTATGAGTTTGATGGCTTTGTCTTTTTTGCCTTCGTCGATGAGTTCCATGGCGACGCGGAGCATGACGTATTTCATAGCTTGTACGGAGGGCGCATAGCTTGTATTGACGTAGGTGTCGTATTTGTCGAAGTTGCCCCAACGGAATTTGTTCATGATGCGTTCGTAGACCAGGTCGGTATCGACGTGTCCGAGGCCGAAGACGCTCAGGTCGCGACGTTGTTGGTCGGTTTTGACGGCGGTGATGCGGTAAGCAAGGCCTTCGAGGCGCAGGTAGGGTTGGAGGCCGAGCATTTGGCGTTCGCGGACGGTGATGGCGAAGTAGATGGGTCGGTCCCAGATGTTGGAGCCGATGATGTCCATGACGGCGATTTCGTCTTTGCGCAGGTAGGGGACATTGCCGAGGTTGAGCCAGATTTTGTCGACGATGCTGTCGGTGGGGCGGGCCATGCCGATTTCGAGGGCGCGTTTTTTGTTGACGGGGATGTAGATTTTGCGGGTGGGGAGGAAGGTTTCGACTTGACCACCGTAACGTGTGGAGACGGGATTTTTTTGGGCCAGATGTCTGAGGACGCGGTCGATCGGCCAGGGATTTTCATTTTTGATGAGGCCTTCGGGGAAGGGTACCATATTGCGTTTGTCGCCGACATATGCCTCGGCGGGGATGGTAAATTTGATGGGGGGTGATTCGTTGACTTTGCGGCGCATGGAGTTGATATACCAGTCGACGGCGATGAGGCTTAGGTTGATGACGCGCACATCGCGTCGGATGCCTTCTACTTCTTGGACGTACCAGAGTGGGTAGGTGTCGTTGTCGCCGTAGGTGAAGAGGATGGCATTGGGGGAGAGCGATTCGAGGAAGTTGATGGCGTAGTCTCTAGCTGCGTAGTGGCCACGTCGGGAGTGGTCGTCGAAGTTTTCAACTCCCATGATGGTCGGAGCGGAGAGTGCGAGGAGTGTGCTGACGAGGGCGACGGTAGGGGGTTGGTGGATGTATTTTTTGAGGAAGGCATAGAGAGCGGCGGCACCCATGCCTACCCACATAGCAAAGGTGAAAAACGAGCCAGCCAGGACGTAATCGCGCTCGCGGGGCTCATTTGGCGGTTGGTTGGAATAGATGATGATGCCAATGCCGGTGATGATGAACAGGGCCAGGATGGCGTAGAATTCCTTTGGGCTCTTGCGGTACTGGAACCACATGCCCAATAGGCCGAGGATGAGTGGTATGAAATAGTAGGTGTTTCGTGCGGGGTCGTTTTTCATGCGGTCGGGCAGCTTGTCCATGTTGTAGAGGTGCCATTCGTCGATGGGTTTGATGCCACTGAGGTAGTGACCACTTTTGAGATCCCACGGATAAAAGCCCTGTTTGCCGTTTTGTCGCCCGACGAAGTTCCACATAAAGTAGCGCCAGTACATCCATCCGAGTTGGTATCGGAGGAAGAAGCTGATGTTGAAGGCCATGGTGGGCTTTTTATTTTCGGAGGTGTTCCACATGCGGTAGATTTTGGGGCGATTTTGGTCGGTGTGGGAGATGCGCGGGAAGAGCATTTTATCCTTATCGCTGTATTCGTAGCTGAGTTTGTGATCGACGATTTCATATCGATCTCCCACTCTACCGTAGCGCGGTTCGCTTTTGATGCCGATGGGTTGTGCTTCGTAGTGTGGCCCCCAGAGGAGCGGTCGTTCGCCGTACTGTTCGCGGTTGAGGTAGGACAGCAGGCGCATGGGGCCATATGGTTCGCTCATGTTGATGGGGGGATTGGCGTTGGCTCGGAGCACGACCATTCCATAGCTGGTGTAGGCCAATACCATCAGGGTGGCGGCCATCATGGTGATTTGTAAGAGATGGCTCTTTTTGCGGTGAGCTAAGCGGAATCCCCATAGCAACAGGCCGCCAATCACCAGTATGACGAAGACGATTCCGCTGTTGAAGGGCAAGCCGAGGGTATTGACAGCAAAGAGGTCAAATTTAGACCACAGCCAGGGTATGCCTGCGATGAGGAATTTTTGTATGAAAACGATACCCGCCGTGCCGAGGAGGCCCGCAAGGACATATCCGACGAAGCTGTGTTTTTCAAAGCGCTTGAAATAGTACAGTATGCTGATCAAAGGTAAGGTGAGCAAGCTCAACAGGTGCACGCCAATACTCAGGCCAATGAGGAAGAAGGCTAAGACGAGGTAGCGATCGTGTTCCCTGTCGTCGGGAAGGTCGTACCACTTGACAGCAGCCCAGACAGTAGCCGCCGTAAAGAAGCTCGAAAGGGCGTAGACTTCTCCCTCGACGGCAGAAAACCAAATGGAAGTGGCAAAAGCCGAAGTCAGTCCGGCGACAAGCCCCGCGCCTGCACTGATGAGGCTATCGGCCAAGGTGGGCTCTTTGCTGCGTCCCACCAAGGCGATTTTCGTCAAGATGACCGTCGTCAGAGCGACAAACATCGCCATAAAGGCAGTAGCCGTGGCCGACATGAGATTGACAGCTACCGCGATGTGGGAGGTGTTGTCCGAAAGGATATCCCCAAGCCAGGCGAAGATGCGGCCAATCATGAGAAAAAGCGGCGCTCCCGGTGGATGCACCACTTCGAGTTTGTACGCTGCCAAAATAAATTCTCCGCAGTCCCAAAGGCTCACCGTACTCTCTACCGAAAAGTAGTACACGATAGCGGCAATGGCAAAAGTGAGCCACCCGGCTATATTTTTCAATGTCTTATAACTCAACTGCATACGGTCACTCTTTTGTTTGGCTTGGTTTGTAACGCTGACGATTTCAACAAATTATGAATACGTCGCTTCGATTTTCCTCATGTAAATGCCTGAGCTGTACAAATGTTCGAACAAAAGTAGAAGATTTATGCCAATTGCTCTAGGGAGACTGCTCTTGTGGTTTGTCGCTGGTGGATATATTTGTGCCTGTTATGAAGAGTTTCCGCTACGTACTCGCCATGGTTTTGGTCATCGGTGTGGGTATTTTGTTTTTAAGCGTAGTCCCACAGCGCATCAAGGAGGAGATGACTTTTTTGCAGCCCTGTGATCGCGTGCAGGCATGGGTGGAGGATCCTTTGCGTTGGTCGAGGTGGTGGGGGGATTTCAAGGGAGTGTATCGAAGCGAAGATGGTCAAATTGTGGCCACAATAGCCGGGTCGGGCCAAAAAGTGCGCATCGACAAAGTTGAAAGTGGGGATAAAATCGTGCGCTATGCGATTGTGGATGAGGATGAGCGGATCTCGTATACCTGGCACTTTGACGATGAGGACAATCACTGTATTGTCAAGGTATTGGTGGAGATAAGGTCGAACACGCTACGGGGCCAGCTAGCTCTGGCATGGAACCGCAAGGAGTGGAAAAAGCATATTGAGGAGCAACTCACTGCGCTACAGCGCGTGTTGTACGAGCAGCCCGTGCTTCCCCAAAAAAAGTAGCCTTCAGACTGGGAATCCGAAGGCTATACGACCATTTGGCTTTACTGGGCGAAACCAAACAGTGCAGCGTCTACACCTATATAGACTACCGAAACGGGGAAAACGCTGCCTGAGCTGTGCAATTTTTTTTAAAATTTTTCTAAAGAGCTGTATCGAATGCGTCCGTCGACGATGGTGTGGAGCACTTTTGTGTGGGGAATGCTGTCGGCGGGGCAGGTCAGGAGATTTTGGGACAGGATGACGAGGTT
>JALWKB010000046.1 GCA_026996805.1 Saprospiraceae bacterium
CCTTACTACCGATTGGAAGTGCTGGAAGGAGGACATCCACCCAAAATCACCCCACCTGCGCAAATCCTCGGGCCCGACACCGTCTGCAGCGCCCTGGCCGAACAAACGTACTCCCTGCCACAGCCCATCACAGGAGCGCAGCACTACCTCTGGACGCTCGACAGAGATTCCACCATCCGTACCACTGCTCCCACGGTCGACATCCGCTGGCCGCATACGGGCCTGCATCAACTATGCGTCGAAGCCGTAGGCCTCTGCGATACCACTACACGCCTGTGCAAAGATATCATCGTCTACGAAAGCCCAACCCTGTGGCGGTACCAACAAATCGGCAATCGCTCCTACATCGTTCAGTTTCGCATCATCGGCGGCCAACCGCCTTTCACCATCGACGGCATCACGGGCCACCTTGACCCCGCCACCCATACCTTTGCCAGTGACAGCCTCCGCTGCGGCATTCCATACCACATCACCGTAATTGATGCCCGCGGTTGCACTACCTCGCGCACCGCCTACCAACCGTGTGCATGCACCACAGATGCCGGCGCACTCGCTACCCACTCTTTGGCAGTCTGCTACGGCAACTACTTCCGCATTCAACACCAAACGCCCCCAAGCCTCGACCACGACGACATCGGTTGGTTTATCCTGTATGAAATCGATACCGCATTTCCCCCTGCCGTCATCCTGTGGAGCGACGACGGCCATTTTACGTACCAACCACACCAAATCGACCCCGACAAGAATTACACCGTCCGCTATGTCGCTGCCAATCGATTGCCCACCGGCGTGATCGACTGGCAAGATCCCTGCTTAGATACCACCCCTCCTGTCATCGTGCGCTTCTTCCGCAAACCCTACTCCCTCACATATGCTGACACCGCTGTCTGCTTTGGCCCATTTACACTCGACCTACAGGCCCATATCGCCGATACTGCTATCTCGTGGCACGTCATCGACGACAGCAGCCGCCTGCGCATCGACCGACTGCGCGGTACCACCGTACATGTGTATCCTTACCAACCAGGACACTATCGATTGGTCGTGTCGGCCAACGCCGAGAGCTGCTCCGCACGAGATACCATCACCATCACTGTACGCCCTCCCGTCGAAGTGCACATCATGGGGCCCAAAAAACTCTGTGGCGCCAGCACTTTCCTCTCAGTGGATAGCACGTACTCCTCCATCCGGTGGAATACGGGGGATACCACAGCTACCATCGAAGTGCGAAACGCGGGCTTCTACAGCGTCACTGTGACAGACGCCTCGGGCTGCAGCGGCACCGACATCGTCGAAATCAAACGCGGCACGGCCGTCCAACCGCAAATCACCGCCCCCTCCCGCGCTTGCGAAGGCGATACCGCAGTATTGGAGGTACACCCCTCCTATGCCTCCTATCGATGGTCCAACGGAAAGACCACACCGACGATCACCGTCGATCATAGCGGTCAATGGTGCCTCACCGTCACCGACCAAGAGGGCTGTACGGGCTCTGCATGCCACACCATCACCTTCCACCCACACTCGCAACTCGACGTCTACGATACGATATGCCATGGCGACTTCTCCGTCGCCGGTCGCGACACCTTCTACCACCAGGGTAAGTATGAAATCGTTCTTCCCCAAGCCAACACCCATGGCTGCGATAGCATCGTCGTGCTCCACCTGAAAGTCCTGCCCCCTATCGAACTCCTCGACACCCTCCTCATCCACGACGACGGAACCCATCAGGGCGCGATCAGCATAGCCGTCACAGGTGGATATCCACCCTACACCTATCGATGGAATACGGGAGACACCATCGCCTTCATCCGCCAGCTCGCAGCAGGCAGCTATTCCGTCACCGTCACCGACAGCAAAGGCTGTTCCGCCACCTTTGCCTTCACCATTCGGAATACCGTCTCCACCCAAAATCCCAAACCCAAACACCGCTGGAACGTACATGTCCAGCTCCCTATGCCACGCCACCTCATTCTCACCCACCAATCCCCTACACCTCAAACCCTCCAATGGTTCCTCCTCAACTCCCAAGGCAACACAATACATAGAGGAACCCTTCACAGCCTCCCGCACTCTCAGGAAGAACACTTCTCCCTCCATCACCTCCCATCAGGCCACTATTTCATCGTCATTTTCGACCGCTACGGGCACCATCAACAGCAACTCCTGCATCTACCTTAAGGTAGAAGATTGTGTATCTTTGTCTTTCACGTATAAAATGGTACGCGGCACATGATGAAATACATCGGCTTTGTCGTCACACTGATAGCGCTCGGCTGGATAGGCTGCACACCCAAGACAGCCACTAAAGCCACAAAAGAAACTGCCAAACCTACTCCGCCACAACCCACCGTCAACCTCGACTCCGTCCTGGCTGATCCCTGTCGCACATGGCAACACCTGCCCCAGCGCGAAGAACTCATCGAAACTCACGTGATTTACCAGGACTACATGAGCATGAAAAACTACGACGAAGCCTTCCCTCTGTGGAAGCAGGTCTACGAAGCTGCTCCCATGGCCGACGGCAAGCGCTACACCCACTTTAAAGATGGCATTACCCTGTATCGTCATTTCCTCACCCATGACACCACCGGCCAAGGCATAAGCGAATACAGTAAAAATATCGATGCGATTGTCCAGCACTGGATCCAATGTGCCTCGCGCGACTCCTCCCAATTGGCCGAACAGCTCGGTCAGATCGCCTTCGACCTCTACTACGAATTTCTCGATGTGGTCGACAGCAGCACAGTGATGGACCTGTTCGAACAGGCCGTGCAGGCTGCTGGTGACTCCGTGCCCGTGTTTGTCTTCAACCCCATGTCGAGACTCCTGGTCGACCTCGTCTTGCAAAAGAAAATCGACACGGCGCGCGCCGCCGCCCTCGCCTTACACCTGCTAAAAGCCCTCAAATACGGCAAAGAACACTGCAAAGACGACTGCGACGACTGGAACATCGTCGAATCCTATACACCCGATGTGCTGGCTCGCCTTGAAAATATTCGAAACTTCTATCCCTGCTCCTACTACAAAGACAAATACCTACCCCTCTACGAAGAAGACAGCACAAACTGTGAAATCGTGCGGCGCGTCTTCCTCAAACTGCGTTGGGGAGGATGCGACGAAACCGACCCCGACGTACAACCCGTCGTCCACGCGCGCAAAACGCGCTGTAAAATCCTCACAAAAAATGCCGACCTCCAAGCAGCTCAACAGGCCATGGAAAAAGGCGACTTCTCCAAAGCCATACGCCATTACCAACAATACATCCAAAACACCGACGACCCCGATAAAAAGGCGCGAATCGCCCTGCGCATCGCTCAGCTCTACTACGTGTTCTTAAAAAACTTCCCCAAAGCGCGATATTGGGCTCTCCAAGCAGCTAAATACAAACCCAACTGGGGCGAACCCTACATCCTCATCGGCACCCTTTACGCCTCCAGCGGCCCACTCTGCGGCCCCGGCACCGGTTGGGATAGCCAAGTCGTCGTCTGGGCAGCCATCGACAAGTGGGAATACGCCAAAAAAATCGACCCCTCCGTCGCCCCAAAAGCCAACAAACTCATCCGCAACTATCAAAAATTCATGCCCACCAAAGCCGACATCTTCCAGCGCATGCTCCGCATCGGCGACAAGTATCGCGTGCGCTGCTGGATCCAGGAAACCACCACCATCCGTGCAAAACCCTGACCACATCCACCCCGTGTACCATAGCTCGCGGTGTACCCAAGGATAGCGTCCAACTCCTCCCTCCAAAAGTGTGTCGCTACAATTGCCCCCTTTCTCTAACCTTGCTCTACAAAGCACATCGATGGACATCCGCTTCCTTATAGGCGTGACAAACTGAAAACGCACCATCGACGCCATCCCACCGAGTCATCGAAGCCGCACCAATTTATCATGGATGCCGCCTAAGCGAGGAGCTCCTCACACCACATTTTAAAACATGAGGCGCTTTGCTTTGTCCGCCTCTATGTGAGAAGCGTGAGGGAAGCGGGGGATTATTGATTCTCGGCCTTTTTCTTCGCCGAGTAGTTGACCTTCAGCTGATTAGCTTTGCGCAACGCCGTTTTGACGTCGTAGACGATACCCATCGTGACATCCTTGTGCACGCGCAGCGATGTCGTGATGCGCGGATGGAGCTTTTCGGGTACCTTGGCCTTGTGTTGCTCTAAGAATAGGGGAATGTCTCGTACATCGGCTATTTTATCGCCGAGCTGAATGCGCGGCTTTGTACCGAGTTCTTTTTGATATGGCTTTAATGGATAGCCGATATAGATGTAATTGACCAGTGATTTCTTCACCAGCTTGGTCAGCTCTGTGGCTGTGGGAGTGATGACCTGTATCTTGAGCGTAGCTGTACGCAATACCGTAGTCACCATGAAGAAGAAGAGCAACATGAAGATGATATCGGGCAGAGAAGCTGTCGATATGGCAGGTGTGGTCTTTCCTCTTTTTTTCTGAAAATGTGCCATAGCCTTAACTGCATTTTATTCTTCTCCAAATTCCGTCGGGTCTGCCTCCGAGATGACCAGCGGGAAGTTGTTGCGCACTTTCCGCTGCTGATCCTTGTTGAGCGCATCGTAGGGCTTGCCGAAGAGGCGCATGGCCTCCTCTTCCCACAACTCTCGGTAGGCCGCCTTGAGCTCGTTGTACACCTGTAGGTATATCTCGTACTTCGTCCCCCGATCGTTTTGAAGCGACACGATGGCCTTTGTGGGTTTTTCAGCTTTATTGGGGTCGTTGTCGGGGTTTTTGATGAAGAGCTTTACCGCCTCCCGCAAATCGTCGATGTCCATCTCTTCGCCCTCGACGAGCAGTTGATTTTGTGCGTTGATCAACACCGTCAGGACGTTCCGCTCTTTTATGATCTGCTCGGGCTGCTCTTCCTCTACCCATGGCGGTAGCTTGACCAACACGCCCTTATCTTCGGCAATGGTCGTCGTCACCAGAAAAAAGATCAACAGCAAAAAGGCGATGTCGGCCATCGAGCCGGCATTGATCTCCTGACTGAGCTTTTCGCGTGTGGATCGACGAGCCATAGATCAGTTCTTTTTACCTAAGAGCGAAGCCACATAAGGACCCAGCCCTATTTCTGTAACGATGACAGCCACCACTGCCAGTATGCCGAGCCATATCGTCGCACGTAGCCCACCGCCGATGAGCTTGGCTATAAAAGGCGTGATTTGGTACTTCTGATACAGCTCCGCCAGCTTGCCCGCCTCATCGGCCTGCGCCATTGAGTATCCGAGGAAAAACAACAGCCCTATAAACAACAACAGCGCAAGCGAGCGAAGCGAATTCTTCGGATTGAAAACCAGATCAAACAGGGCAAAGAGAAAAACCAATACCACGGCTGCAATGATGAGGCCTATAGCCGACATCAACCCGATGTTGAAAATCGTCGTCTTCGCCTGATCCTCCTTGCCCAAGGCATTGAACTCCTCCAAACCCGACTGCACGGTCATCAGATACGCCACAATCAAGACCAATCCCACTACAAAGGCCACCACTTGACCGTATCTGCTCAAAAAATTGTACAATCCTACCATGACGGTCCCTTTTTATCCCAATTAGCTCTCGAAAACCTTGTGCTTAAACAGCGAATCCAACAGCACAATCGAGGCCTCCTCCATCTTGACCACAATGTTGTCGATCTTGGCCACAATATAATTGTAAAAGATCTGCAAGATGATAGCCGTGATCAAACCGAAGACCGTTGTCAACAAGGCCACCTTGATACCTCCTGCCACAATCTGCGGCGAGATGTCACCGACAGCCTCGATCTGGTCAAAGGCCTGAATCATACCGATCACCGTACCCATAAATCCGAGCATCGGCGCAATCGCAATAAACAGCGAAATCCACACAAGCCCCTTCTCCAAAAGGGCCATCTGCACACTTCCAAAGGAAACAATCGCCTTCTCTACCGCCTCAGGTCCCAGCTTCGCATGCTTGAGCCCCTCGTAAATGATGCTCGCCGTCGGGCCCGGTGTCGACTTGGCCACATTTTGAGCGCACTCCAAATCCTTCTTGCTCAAACAATCATCAATGCGCTTCATCAACTTGTCCACATTGGTCGAAGCGAGGTTTAACGTGATAATGCGCTCAATGGCAAAGGCCAAGCCCAAAATCAAACACACCAATACCGTGCTCATAAAGGCCCAGCCACCCTCGATAAACTTCTCCTTCAGCACCTGAAAACCACCCTGGGCTGCTGCCGAAGCTTCCGTCATCTGGAGGAAAAACAACACAACCGTCCATCCAAACATTAGTACTGATCTACGCATACTCCTTGATTTTTTGTTTTCGTCTCAACACTACTGCACTTTTACGAACACATATCTCGTTTGAATGAGCAAAAAAAATATTTTCTTCGCCAGCGGCCAAATCTTTTGGCAAAAATCTTTTCGCCCATCTCCAACCCCAAAACTACACAATCTCTCCAAAATCAAGAGCTTTGTCATTTAAATTGTTGTAAACGAACAAAAAATGCATTTCATAAAATCTTTAACCGTCACCCACACCCCCGGTAAAATTTTTTTACCGCCTCGGCCATTTTTTCGACATCCTCCTCCTCAAGCGCCGCATGGATGACCACACGCTGCTGAAGCTCCGACCGCTCATCCGGATAGCGAAACGACGAAATAATCATCTCCCTTTCCCGCAAATACTCCGCCAATCCCTCCCCCTCAAACCAAAAGACCGGATACCCCAACTCATGACGATGAGGAACCCCTGCCAACAAGGCCTCCGCCCGCTCCACCAACCTGCACAGCTTCCGGTACTGTCGACGGATGAGTCCCTCACTGCGTACCAAGGCATATAAATAGGGCCCCGGCGGCGGCGAACTCCCACCCCAAGTCTCCGTCCCGCGCAGGGAGTCGACGACCGACCCCGACCCCGCAATGATACCCCCCGGCACCGAAAACGCCTTGGCCAACGAAAACATCCACACCATCTCCACATCCCCTCTGTCCAGCTTCAATGCGCTCGACACTCCCCGCCCCTCTACACCCGTGACGCCGATACCGTGCGAATCATCTACCACGATGCGGTACCTCCTCCCCTGCGGCAGGGCCTCCAGCCATGCCCAACCCCGCTTCCGCCCCCACGACGAATACACCGAACACGTCCACACCAACACCCTATCCTCAGCACTTCGCCGCACCAACTCCACCACCTCCCCCTCTTCCTCAACCATGTGCACTGTATGAAACGGTGCACAACTGACCTGCGCCGGATGGGCCTCTAAAGCAATGCACAACTCGTATTCCCTACACCAGCGCTGCGTCAACAACCCAGCCGTCGTACCCGAACTACACAACAGCGCCGCCTCCACACCACACCACCGCGCAAAAAATTGCTCGACCTCCCCGTATACCTCACCACTATACGGAAAGCGCAACGACCCGCCGTAATGCACTCCATACCGCCGAATACCCTCCACTATCCGACCAATGAACTCCTCATGCACTTGTAATCCGAGGTACGAAGTGCCCGCAAAAAACAAATACCTGCGCCCATCTATGTCAATCCATCGACCCCTCATGCACCATTTTATACCTACACGATCCTACTCCAATAACTCCACACCCGTCCCCGGAAGGGAGGGAAAGATGTAACCCGAGGGCATCACTTGCACGCCGCGGGCTATATCGTTTTTCAGCAAAAGCGCACCATCGGCATCGACATAATCGAGGATGGGCAAATACTGACACACCGCCGAAATGCCGACAGAAGACTCCGTCATGCATCCCACCATGGTCTTCAGTCCGAGCGCTCGCGCGTGCAACAGCATTTGGCGGGACGGATTCATCCCGCCGGCTTTGACCAGCTTGACATTGACGCCGTGAAATCTCCCGACGCACTTCTCCACGTCCTCAAAGCGCCGACACGACTCATCCGCAATCAAGGGCAAGGCCGAGTGCGCATAGAGGTACTCCATCTCCTCCCACGCATCGGCCGGCAAGGGTTGCTCAATAAACTCCACGCCGAGCTTCTTCAGCTCCGCCGATTTTTCCACCGCTTCCTCCACCGTCCACCCTGCATTGGCATCTACCCGAAAAGGAGCGTCGGTCAACTCGCGTAAGGCCCGCACGATGTCTATGTCGTCCTCTCTGCCCAACTTGATCTTGTACAGAGGCCACGGATGTTCCTTTAGCTTGCGCTGCATCACCTCTATGCTGTCCAGCGCAATGGTGTAGTTCGATATCGGCAGGGCTTTGTCAATGCTCCAATTCCACATGGCGTACACGGGTAGCCCGCGAAGCCGACCCTCCAAGTCGACTGCCGCCATGTCGATCGCACACTGCAAAAAGGGCATGTCTTCCAAGTGCTCCCGCATCTGAGTCCACCACTGCTCAGAATTCTCAAGCCTCGTCTCTTCAATGACGCTTCGCAGCGACTCTAATCGCTGTACCATACCCTCCACCGTCACACCGTAGTAGTCGTTTTCCGTCGCCTCACCGTATCCGCTTACACCGTCCTGCGAAAGAATGACAATCAAGGTCTTGAGCTCGGTAATCGTGCCCCGTGAGATGCCAAAGGGATCTTCCAGTTCGAGGCGATAGACGCGATATTCTAATTGCATGGCCAAATCATTTCTCGTTGATTATTAAAACACAAAGGTCGCAATGGTATAAAACGGTTGGCTCTATTCCCACCCTTGATAGAGCTGGCCTTTGCGAATGGCCCTCGCGATGACGATGTGCTGTATTTCCGAAGTACCCTCGTAGATTTGTGTGATTTTGGCGTCGCGCATCATGCGCTCGACGTGGTACTCTCGCACATAGCCGTAGCCGCCGTGTATTTGTACCGCTTCGGTGGTGTGGCGCATGGCTACTTCGGAAGCAAAGAGCTTGGCCATGCTGCTCAATGCGGTGACATCGCGACCCAAGTCCTTCATGTGAGCGGCGCGATAGACGAGCATCCGCGCCGCCTCAATGTCGGTAGCCATCTCCGCCAGCTTAAAGGCGATGGCCTGATGGTCGATGATGGGCTTGCCAAAGGCATGACGCACCTTGGCGTACTCCAGACTGCGCTGATAGGCCCCCGCGGCTATGCCCAAAGCCTGCGCCGCAATGCCTATCCGCCCCCCGGTCAATATTTTCATGGCTATCTTAAAACCCTGACCATCTTCTCCAAGGCGATTTTCGCGCGGCACACGCACGTTTTCGTACATGATGCTGTGCGTGTCCGAGGCGCGAATGCCCATCTTGTCCTCCTTAGGACCAATCTGGACACCTTCCCAATCGGTCTCGACCAAAAACGCATTGATGCCCTTGTGTCCTCTTTCGGGATGCGTCTGGGCAAAGACGATGTGCAACCGCGACGTGCCACCGTTAGTAATCCAATTTTTCACGCCGTTGAGCAGATAGTAGTCTCCCTTATCTTCGGCGGTGGTCTTTTGTGAGGTGGCATCGCTACCCGCCTCGGGCTCCGACAGACAAAACGCGCCTATCCACTCGCCCGTGGCCAAACGCGGCAAGTATTTCTGCTTCTGCTCTTCCGTACCGTATTCCTGTATGCCCCAACACACCAGCGAATTGTTGACCGACATGATGACGGCAGCGCTGGCATCCACCTTGGCAATCTCCTCCATAGCAATGACGTAACTGAGATTGTCCAGTCCACTGCCGCCGTACTCCTCCCGCACGAGCATGCCCAAAAATCCCATCTCACCCATCTGGCGCACCTCCTCATGAGGAAAGCGCATCTCCTTGTCTCGCTCGATCACCCCCGGCAACAACACTTGCTCGGCAAAATCCCTCGCCGCCTCCCGTATGGCCAGATGCTCTTCCGTCAATTCGAATACCACCACGTCCACAATTTTATACCCTTGATCTTCGGCCAAAGATAAGGCGGATTTGACACTTGCCAACTTTACCACCAACCACACCGCCAAATCAAAAATCCTTCGTATTTTTCGCCTTAATACAGCACTAAACCTTTGGCCTTATGTCTCTGTACGAAGAAAGACCCTGGCTCAAAAACTACCCAAACGGCGTGCCGGCCAACATCGACCCGGATCAGTACTCCAATCTCTTGGATTTCTTCGACGAAAAATTTGAGCAGTTTGCCAGCTGGCCCGCCTTTGCCTACATGGGAAAAACCCTCACCTATCGCCAACTCGACCAACTCTCCCGACGGTTTGCCGCCTACCTCCAGGCGCGCGGCCTCGAACCCGGCGACCGCATCGCCATCATGATGCCCAATATCCTACAGTACCCCGTCGTGCTGTACGGCGCGCTCCGCGCAGGGCTCATCATCGTCAACACCAATCCCCTGTATACACCCCGCGAAATGCTCCACCAGTTTACCGACTCGGGCGCCAAGGCCATCGTCATCGCCAACATGTTTGGAGCTAAACTCCAGGAAATCCTACCCAAGACCCAAATCAAAGTCATCATCACCGCCTCCATGGGCGAAATGCTCTCCCCCCTCAAAGGCTCTCTCGTCAACTTCGTCGTGCGCCGCGTCAAAAAAATGGTACCACCCTACCAACTACCCAACGAAGTGACCGTCAAACGCGCCCTCCAAGAAGGAAAAAAATACCAGTGGCAGCGCCCCACCTCCGGCCCCGACGATACCGTACTGCTCCAATACACAGGAGGTACTACTGGCGTATCCAAAGGCGCAGAGCTCACCAACCGCAACCTCATCGCCAATATGATCCAGGTCAAAGCGTGGCTCAACGACCTCATCTCCGACAAGGGCGGCGAAGTAGCACTATGCCCACTGCCCCTCTATCACATCTTCGCCTTTTCGGTCAACGCCATGACGCTCTTCAGCTTAGGCGTGCTCAACGTGCTCATCCCCAACCCACGCGATATCAAATCCCTCATCAAAGAGTGGAAAAAATACCCCGTATCCTTCTTCGACGGCGTCAACACCCTCTTCAATGCCCTCATCCACCATCCCGACTTCCCCTCGATCGACTTCTCCACCCTCAAAGTCGTCGTCGGCGGCGGCATGGCCGTCCAAAAAGCCGTGGCAGATAAGTGGAAGGAAATCACAGGCGTCGACCTCAACGAAGGCTACGGCATGACCGAAGCCTCCCCCGTCGTCACCATCAACCCCCTCGACGGCACCGGCCGCGTGGGATCCATCGGCCTACCCATCCCCTCTACCACCGTCCGCATCGCCGACGACCAAGACCGCGAAGTGCCCATCGGCCAACGCGGAGAAATACAAGTCAAAGGACCACAAGTCATGAAGGGCTACTTCAACCGCCCCGATGAGACCGCCAAAACCATACGCAACGGCTGGCTCTGCACCGGCGACATCGGCTACATGGACCAAGACGGCTTCTTCTACATCGTCGACCGCAAAAAAGACATGATCCTCGTGTCGGGATTCAACGTCTTCCCCAACGAAATCGAAGATGTGCTCGCACTCCACCCCAAAGTGCTCGAAGTAGCCGCCATCGGCGTGCCCGACGAAAAGTCCGGCGAAGTCGTCAAAGTCTTCATCGTCAAAAAAGACCCCTCCCTCACCGAAAAAGAAGTCCTCGACTACTGCCGCGCCAACCTCACCGGCTACAAACGCCCCAAATACGTCGAATTCCGCCAAGACCTGCCCAAATCCAACATAGGCAAAATCCTCCGACGTGTACTGCGCGAAGAAGAACTCCAAAAACGCCAGACCTCCCAATAACGCACCACCCATGCAGATCATCTCCTGCAACATCGGCACACGCACCCCCATCGTCTTTAACCATCGCACCATCTACACGGGCATCTTCAAACGCCCCGTCACTACACCCCTGTACTTATCCCCCGAAGGCGTCGAAGGCGATGCCGTAGCCGACCGACGCGTGCACGGAGGCCCCAACAAAGCGTGCTACCTCTACTCCAAAGACCACTACCCCTACTGGCAACAGCAGTTCCCCAAGCTCAACTGGCATTACGGCATGTTTGGCGAAAACCTCACCGTCGCACACCTCGACGAATACCACATCCGACGGGGCGACATCCTGCGCATCGGCCGCGAAGTCCTCGCTGAAGTCACAGGCCCACGCGAACCATGCTTCAAACTCGGCATCCGATTCGGCGACCAAAGGATGGTACGCCTCTTCCAATCCGTGCCCTACTGCGGCTTTTACGTCAAAATCATCCATCCCGGCTTTGTCTCCCCAGGCGACACCATCGAAATCATCCAAGCCCACGCGCACAACCCCTCCATCGCAGAGGAGTACCTCCATAAAATGGCGCGCAAAAACCCCGCACGTAAAAAACCCGTACTTTGATCTACCAAACCCTCTCCGAGGGATTGCGATACAAGGCTGCTGCAACCCTGGCTATAGCCCTACTGCGCATCGTCGAGCTGGTCATCCTGGCGCGATGGCTCACCCCCGAAGCATTTGGCATCTACGCCATCGCCCTAACCGTGGCCGGAGTATTTCAGTTTTTTTCCGACGCCGGACTGTCCAACGCCCTGTACTATCCTACAAAACTCCCCCATGCAATGGCCAGCTGGCTGTGGAACGCCACCCTTTATGCAGGCCTTTTGATCACGGGCATATTTCTCCTCTTCTCCCATCCCCTGTCGGCATTTTTTCAGATGCCCCAACTGCGCGAGCCTCTACAGCTCTTCAGTGTGGTCATCCTCGCTCACGCCGTGGGCGCCATCCCGCGCACCCTCACCCACCGACAGTATAAATTCCGACACACCGCCGTAGCCGACACTTCCAGCCAAGCTGTAGGAGTGCTGGTAGCCCTCACCTATGGAGCCATCCACCCCACAGTCTACGCCTTGATCTACGGACATCTCACCAGGACAACCCTTCAAAGCGGGCTCTATCTGTATTTTCAGTATGAAATTGTACAGTTTTATACCCCTCGTAAAATGGTGCAGCGCGCTCCACAAATGCAATTTTTCCTCCGCTACGCCGCTTTCCAGATACCCGAACGCGTACTGGGCTACCTCAATAGCCGCATGGACATCTTCTTCATCGCACGCGCCTGGGATAGCCATCTCCTCGGCGCCTACGACCTCTTCAAGCAGTTTTTGCGACGCCCCGTCCAAATCGTCAATCCCCTCCTCGACAGTGTCTGGGTACCCGTCATGTCGCGCCTGCATCAGCGAACACATTCCGCCGGCAAACTCTATCTGCTCATGGTTTACCTCAGCGCTCTGATGCTCATTCCCCTTTACGGAGCCCTGTGGCTCGTGCACAGCGATTTTATACCGCTCTTCTTCTCAGCAAAGTGGACACCCTACAGCAACATCTTCGCCCTGCTCTGCGCATTCTACGTCGTACATTCCATCGTCCAACACATCGGAGCGGCCTGGGTGGCAAAGGCACGGCCCGACAAGGCCCTGTACTGGAACACCTTTGTATTCACCGCACAAATACTCCTCTTTTACGCGCTCATCCACACCAATCTGATCCTCTTCCTGCAGGGTTACATCGCATGGATGATTGCGCAAGGCCTCTTACTCTACTACTGGATGCTCCGGCCCATGTTTGGGCTCACCCCGACGGCCTATTTGCGCAGTTTGTGGCCCGCACTGGGGGCGACAGGCCTGGCACTTTCGACGGCCGCCCTCGTGCGTGCAATTGCAGACAGTTCAGATACCCTTGCCCTGACGAGTTATGGGCTCGTCATCGCACTGGTGTACGTGCTCCACCTCCGCCGAAGTACTGCTGTGCGCAAGCTGCTCAGCACATTGAGAAAAGAGAAAAGTGGAAACAAGAGAGCAGTATAAAATCGTTCAACGACAGGTGGGCTCTCAACCCTCGCCCCACGACCGCAGCCTCCGAATCTCCGCTTGAATTTCATCAATCACCCCAAGATTCACGATTTCCTTCCTGTTATTCCGCTTGCGCGAAGAGATGATGAAGACTTTGCCAGATCGTAATCAACTACATATCCATGAAACATTTGTGCACGCAATTGCCCAAAAAGTAAATACCATTTCACATTAAACCAAGAGCCTCTACAAACCACAAAGCCCACAAACCCAACACAGTGCCCCCCAAAACCAACCTCATCACCCCTCCGTGTCCTCTGCGGTTTAAAAAAGGCTCTTCGGGAGGGGAGACCAACCACAGAGCACACAGAGTCATTAGAGAGCTCCCAGAGCAAGCAGCTCTACTCAAGAGAACGCCCTCCCTACTCCACCACCACAAAGCAGTAGCCGCCATTATCATAGAATCGTTCAGGCCTAAACGTATACAAATCGTAATTATAAAACTCAATTGGGCTATATTGCAACAAGTATATGTTGTTGTCATCGCCTTCATTAACATGCGTGAAAAAAGCTACACCTGCCCTGGGACATTTACCTTCAAATTCTATAACATTACGACTAAGAGTTGGATGACGATCAAAAATACTTACAATTGCACCGAAAACAAAAAAATACCTACCCGTATCCCTCGGCACCAGCTGAAACTTCAGGGAATACACACCGTCTTCATAATTGTATATGCCCCCGTACTCCACATTAAGTACCGTATCGCCCTCCTCGTAGACCGAATATTCTTCGAATATAGTCCCAACAAATCGGTACTCCTCCGGCACGAGCACCTCAAAGTCCAGATAGCCATCCTTAGTTTTTGACTTCTTATCTACATTTAGTCGTTCTATGCGTGAATTAGTGTATAGTGTAGCATCCCTGATTTTAAATCTCCTTCCCGTCGTACGCTCATAAATACTATCCGTAAACACCGATTCAAACCATATCGTATCCCCTATGTGGTACGTATCCCGGGCCGGATACAGCTTCGCCGGCAGGACAAACTCATACATTCCTGATAAGGCACCCCCTTCTCCCGGTGGTACACACCTACCACAATCGTCTTCGGTAAGTAGGGTACAGCATGAGCCGAGCATACCAATTGCAAAAATAACGATGAGCTTGCCTATAGCACCTTTGATCAACGGATATCGTTTCCCTTTCATTCTCTCCAAGTTTTAAACACCGGCTCAGGGCATACCGCAGCAGTACGCACTGAGCCGCAGATGAGTTGCTCTTCCTTTACCCATCAATAGCTATCAAACAAGGCGTTGAAGTCGGCAAGGGTATTGTTCGTCTGACCAAGGTACTTGTGCTCTAAGCAGCTGCGAAAATCCCCTATATCCCTCGTATCGCTCGTCAGACAGTCGTACCTCTTTACACTAGACGGCAAATACCCATTCACTGCAAACTCCAACTTGCAAAACCTTCTCATATGATGAAGAACCATGAAATATTCTCTCCAATGCAAAGATAATCATTTCTTACAAATTCCCATGCTCTGCCTATAATATTTTTCACCCCAGTCCACTCCACAAAATCTGTTACAAACCACCGAGTACACAAAGACATTACAGAGCACACATAGAGCTCCCTCCAAAAACTCCATGCCCTCTGCGATTTATAAGTACCAGTAACTGGTGGCGTCCACCATTTCATACATACAGAAAAACGTAGAGATTTCCCCTGCGACAATCCGTAGCGTTGACGGCCCTCTCTCAGCGCTCAGCCCTCGCGCGACGGTGCCCGCTTGCGCAGCTCTTCAAAGCGAGCCATCATTACAAGCTCGAGGCGGTGGGGCATCCGCTTGTGGGCCTCATAGCGGTCGTCTTTCAGCGGCGTGAGGGGTGCCTCACCACTGTCGATCCGATCGATGGCCTCGACGAGCATTTCGATTTCGGTCTCGTACACCCGATAGGCCAAACTGTGGAAAGTATCCTCAAAATAGACGGGCACAATCCTCCGGTCAATCAAGAGCCCCTCATCAGCTTTGCTGTCGATGTAGTGGGTCGTGACACCGATGGGCTGGCCTAAGTAAATGGCCCACTTGAGGGCATCCAGGCCCCGCACATTGGGCAAATAACCCGGATGGGCATTGATGATCTTGTGGCGCTCGACGAGCTCTTCGGGCAGTAGTCCGGCACCAGCGATGAGGATGTGCTCAAAGCCCCCAGCGTCAAAAAACGCCCTCAACTCGCCGAGCTCTAAGCGCGTATAGCCGAGGCGCAGGTGCGCACACATCTGCTTCACTCCCACATCCCACACTCGATGGGGCCTGTGCTGAAAGAGCGGCCGAAAGGCCTTGCGCTTGACAAAAGGTATGGCCACCAAATGCAAGTCCGTATACCCCGCTATGAGGAGCTTGCTGACCAAGTCTTGCGTCTTCCGATGCGGCACGTCGTAGGTAATCAATGCGATCATCCGGAGCAGTTGAACATCTGAGGATGGCGTCAAAGTTACGTCTTTCGCCCTTCATGAGCACATCTCCATATGTAAAGCCTCTGTCACCGGAGGGCACAGGCAGCACATCCTGCCCATCGATGGCCATCCGCCGCCTCGTACACGCGCGCACAGCTATTCGCTAATGCCATTGGCTGGCTCAACCTCTGCTCGTCCATTTGATGGCGATATTGTACTTTTGTCGTGTGGTAGTATGTTGACAAAAGCCCAGCGCATGAAATACATCAGTGCACGCACATTTCGAGGGGGCATAGCGATAGCAGTGCTCGCATTGGCATTGCACCACTGTGCTCAACCCTCTGAGGTAAAGCAAAAGCAAAGCACTTCCGCCGAAGCGGAGGCGTTCTCCTCGTGGACCACGGACTATGAAGCCGCGCGCTCGTTTGCAAAGAAGACGGGCAAGAAGACCTTCTTGCTCTTTACGGGCTCGGATTGGTGCCGTCCGTGTATCAACTTGGAAGGCGAAGTGTTTCATTCCGAAGAGTTCAAAAAACTCACCAAAGACCTCGTCTTAATCAAGCTCGACTTTCCTCGACGTAAGCCCCAAGACCCCGAATTGCGCAAGCGCAATCAGAGGCTCATGAGGAAATACCGCGCCAGCGGATTTCCCACCGTCATCATCCTCTCCCCCGATGGCAAAGAGCTCTACCGCAAAGTGGGATATCGCAAGGGAGAAAAAGACAGCTTTCTCAACGAGATTAATAGGATTATCACCTCGTAGCTCTCCGAGCGTATTTTTCGTCTACACGAGAGATAACAAAAAAGGCGCCGTAAAGGCGCCTTTTGTATTAGCCCATTTACCGATTGTGATACTACTGAATGAGTCGGAACTCCGTACGGCGGTTGACAGCATGCTCACTTTCGGAACACGGTACGCCGTCGGAGCAGTGGTTTTTCAGGCGGCTCTCGCCGTAGCCTACGGGCACTAAGAGACTGCGATTCACTCCTTTCGACACCAGGTAATTGACTACGGCCTCGGCCCTGCGCTGCGAAAGTGCGCGGTTGAACTCCTTCGATCCACGCGAATCAGTGTGGGAGGCGATTTCGATCTTGACGCCCGGATTGGCTTGGATGACGGGCATCAAAAACTTGTCGATGACGCGCTTGGCCTCCTCGGTCAACACGGCGCTGCCGAGATTCCAGTGGATGGGGAGTATGTTGTAATCCAACAGCTCGCATTGTACTTCTTTCCACTTGGTCAGGCCTCCTTTTTTGACGAGCACTTTCTTCGTGACGGTCTTGTATACGGCGGGTACTACCTGCACGACCGTATCGGCATCCTTGACCAGCACGGTTTTAGTGATTTCAGCATATTCGGCCGGAATCTCTTCTTCGATGACGCGTGCAGGCTCCAGCACGACGCGCTTTTCGTACGTGGCCACCTCCTCGGGGATGGTCTCCTTCTCGATGGTAGCGTCTTTGGCGAGCTTTTCAATGGGGATCGTCGTAAATTCCGCCGGCACCTTCTGGTAGCAAAACGCGCGACAATCGCGTCCCGGATCATCACAGCCCGGCACGGGACCGACGACCCATTTGTAATGCTCCGGTACGATTTCTACGGTCTCTACCGACGGCTCAAAAGTCGCGGGAACCACCGTAATCTTCGTGGCCTTTTCCTTCTTTACATAGCTCACCGTCTCCGTACCCCACTTAGCGGGCACGACTTTCAACCGCTTGCTCGGTGCCTTGACCATCACGCGCTCGGTTACCGTCTTAAACTGAGCAGGAACGACTTTTACCACCTTGTAGGCGGGCTTTACCATCACCTGTACAGTTTGCTCCTCCCATACGTCGGGCTCTGTACATCGCACGTAACACTTACCGGGTTGCGGATTGGGCGGCATGTCCTGTGCTGCCACGCTCCATGCAAGAGCAACAAAGACGAGAATACTCATTCCTCTTTTCATACGACCTTGTTTTGATTTATTAATTTAAATGCTGTTCGCCCTTTCTATGTCCATTTTCACGCGCAAATATATGAAATTTTGTTTATCTGTCAGATGCCTTTGTGGTTTTTTTCACTCTATTATTCCGCAGCATTGCTTGTTTAATTAAATATCTCTCCGCAACTCCTACCGCCTGTCGCCCACCTCTTATCACAGATCGATTTTTTGTAATTGATTTTGTGCGTTATATGTATAAAATCGTGAACACATCAATCTACCCGACACTTCACCCTCCGCACGACGATCTACTATTTCATACTGCCGATCATACCCTTTTCTTTGAGGCATTAGCCCTTTTTAATCCTTTTTCTCGTCTTTAATACAGCTATCTATATCTCAAATGTCGAACATCTGTTTGAGGTAAAACGACAAGGCCCGTGAATATTTAAAATAATGGTACCTTTGTGCGAGGAGAGATCCCTCGGCCCTTATGCACTGCAATACAGAACAAAACACATTGGTCCTGAATTAATAATAAAAACTACACCTTTGCGAATGCCGTAGCGTGTTCGCCATAATCCTGATGAGCTTAATTTGATGTCGATGTCGGAGCAAACCATACGCCAACGTGCTGATGAGAGGAGTATCTTCGCCGTGATGACGCAATTGGCTCGTCAGCACGGTGCGATCAACCTTTCGCAGGGCTTTCCCGATTTCGATCCGCCCTCCGAGCTCATGACGCTCGTCTTTCTCGCCATGCAACAAGGCAAAAACCAATACGCTCCCATGCCGGGAGTGGAAGAGTTGCTCCACGCCTTAGCTCGAAAGTACCGACTGCTCTACGGAGCAGATCTACGCGCTCAAGACGAAATCACCATTACAGCGGGGGCCACTCAAGCTCTCTTTACTGCAATCCTCGCCGTCGTCGAACGCGGCGATGAGGTCATCGTCTTCGAGCCAGCCTACGACTCCTACATACCCGCCATCCGCAGAGCGGGCGGAACACCCGTGCCCTACGCCATGACCCCACCCGACTATCGCATCGATTGGGACGCCGTCGAAAAGCACATCTCTCCGCGCACGAAGCTGATGATCCTCAACACCCCGCACAACCCCACAGGTACGATCCTGACAGACGAAGACATTGCTGCCCTGCAGTACATCGCTCAGCGTTACGACCTCGTCTTCCTGTGGGATGAAGTGTACGAACACATCATCTTCGATGGCAAAGTACATCACTCTGCGCTGCGCTATCCGGAGCTCTATGCCAAGAGTCTCGTGGTGTATTCCTTTGGCAAGACTTACCACAACACCGGCTGGAAGACCGGCTATGTCATCGCCCCCCCAGCACTGACCGCCCAATACCGATATGTGCACCAGTACAACGTCTTTAGCGTACACACCCCTGTCCAGCATGCGTATGCACAGTATCTCCAACACAGCAAGTGGTACGAATCGTTGCCGGACTTTTATCAGAAAAAGCGCGATCTCTTTGTACAGCTTCTCAAGCAGACGCCTTTCAGGGTTATCCCCTGTCATGGCACCTATTTCCAGCTCGTCGACTACAGCGATATCACATCGATGAGCGACATCGAGTTTGCCCGCATATTGACCACCCAGTACGGCGTGGCCTGTATTCCGGTGTCGGTCTTTTACAGCGACAGGAGAGACCATAAGGTCGTGCGCTTTTGCTTTGCCAAGCGCGAAGAGACCCTTCGCCGTGCTGCTGAAAAACTCCAAAAAATCCCCTCCAAATGAAATTTTTTCAATACCACTTACACGGTCTCAACGACCTGTTTTTGCGCGAAAAGCGCGTTTTGGTACGCGTCGACTACAACGTGCCCATTGAAAACGGGATCATTCAAGACACGGAGCGCATTGAGCGGAGCTTGCCCACCATACGGGAACTGCTCAATAGGGGCAATGCCGTCATCCTCATTTCGCATCTCGGCAGACCTCAAAAAGACCTCGACGAAGACGGCCACATCAAGGTGGAAAAGTACACCTTGCGCCAGCTGGTTCAGCCCCTCCAATCGCTGCTAAATAGAGAAGTGCTCTTTGCCGAAGATTGCGGAGGGCCCGACAGCCGGCGCAAAGCCATGGACCTAAAACCGGGGCAGGTACTACTCCTCGAAAACACGCGCTTTCATCCCGGCGAAACCAAAGGCGATGAAGCCTTTGCGCAGAGCCTCGCCACCCTTGGACAATGCTACGTCAACGATGCCTTCGGGGCCATCCATCGCAACCACGCCTCCAATGCCGTCGTCGCACATTTCTTCCCCGTCGAATGCAAGGCCATGGGAATGCTCATCGAAGAAGAGCTCCAACACATCTCACGCATCATGCACCGCCCCTCCGAGCCCTTTACACTCATACTCGGCGGTGCAAAGGTGTCCGACAAAATACCCATCATCGAACGCCTGCTCCCAAAAGTGCACAACATCCTCATCGGGGGAGGCATGGCATTCACCTTTCTCAAAGCAATGGGGTATGAAATAGGCAAATCGATTCTCCAGAAGAGCTACATCGAGGTCTGCGCGCGCATCATCGAAAAGGCTCAAAAACACAAGGTGCGCCTGTTATTGCCCGAAGACTTCGTCGTCGTCGATCCCGACGACTCCAGTGATGCGCCGAGCGTAGCAGATGTGGTGGCTTTTCCGCCCAACAAGGCCGGCTACGACATCGGTCCGAAGACGCTCTACGCCTTTGAGCCCTTTATCCTGCGATCCAAGACCATCTTGTGGAACGGCCCCATGGGCGTGTTTGAAAAAGAGGCCTTTGCAAGGGGCACCAACAAGGTCGCCAGCGATATTGCCTTTGCTACGCGCAACAAGGCCTTTTCGCTTGTAGGTGGCGGTGACACCGCCGCTGCAGTCAAAAAAGCAGGCCTCGCACACAAGATGAGCTACATCTCCACGGGAGGCGGCGCACTCCTCACCATCTTCGAAGGCAAACCCCTCCCCGCTCTTGAAGCCCTCGCCTACCAAATCGACGATGACACCAAGTGATTCGCATGAAAAAAGCCCACCAACCCACCCTCTTCATCGACGACCAGTGTGCCTTTTGTCGCCACTGGGCAGACAAAGTGCGCCAATACACCGACGGACGCATAACCATACGCCCCCTATCGGAAGCGAAAGAAGACTACCCCGACGCACAGCATCTCCCCAACGATACCGCTATCCTTTACGACGACGGCCAAATGCTGACGCGCGGTCAGCTCATCCGCAAGTACTTCGAATGGCGCTATGGCAGCCAACACATCCTCACTCGACTGAGCGCACACACCCCGCTTGTTCTACTCAACGGCCTCTACCGTTTCATCGCCTGGGGACGCCCCCTGTGGAGTGTGTTCTATCGTAGAGGTGGATGAAATTTTCGTACCTTTGTCTGACGCCATCGCCACAAATGCCGTCGTAGCGTGGACAAGCAATACACCGTATCGGCCCGCAAATACCGCCCAACGCGATTTCAAGACGTCCTCGGTCAAGAGCACGTCACCAACACCCTTATACAAGCCTTGCGCAAGGGCAAGTTAGCCCATGCCTTTTTGTTTAGCGGCCCTCGAGGCGTGGGCAAGACCACCTGTGCGCGCATCCTCGCCAAAGTAGCCAATTGCCTCCAACCTACACCCGAAATGGAGCCCTGCGAGCAATGCGAGTCGTGCAGCGCCTTCAATCAACAGGCCTCCTTCAACGTCTTTGAAATGGATGGCGCCTCCAACAACAAGGTCGAACACATCCACCAACTGCTGGACAACGTCCGAACACCGCCATTTTCCGGCAAGTATAAAATCTTCATCATCGACGAAGTACATATGTTGAGCAAGGCAGCTTTTAACGCCTTCCTCAAAACCCTCGAAGAGCCGCCGCCCTATGCCATTTTCATCTTGGCCACCACAGAAAAAAACAAGGTCATCCCCACCATCCTGTCGCGTTGTCAGATCTACGACTTCCACAAAATACCCGTCTCCCTCATCGTGCGTCAATTGCAAAAGATTTGCACGGCCGAAGGCATCCAGGCGGAAACAGAAGCCCTCCAGCTCATCGCCTCCAAAAGCGATGGCTCCATGCGCGATGCCCTATCCATCTTCGACCGCATCGCCTCGGCTACCGACGGCAATATCCGCTACAGCGATGTGCTCCACATCCTCCACGTTCTCGACTACGAACACTTCTTCCAATTTACCGATGCCTTCCTCAGCGAAGATGTCGGCACCGTAATGCGGCTCTTCGAAGACCTCAGCTCCAAGGGCTTTGACGAACATCAAATCCTCATCGGACTTGCTTCGCACATCCGCCAGCTCTTCGCGCTGCAATTTCCCTCCACCGAAGAGCTCCTCCAAGTACCCGACGCCTTTAAGCCGCGTTATGTCGAACAAGCAAAGCTCTGCTCACCGGGCTTTCTCCTCTCGGCATTGGACCTGCTCAACCAGTGCGAGGCACAGTTTCCACTCGTCGAAAATACCCGCCTCCACGTCGAAACCGCACTCCTCAAACTCACCTTCCTACACCGAAAGGTCCAAGCCCTACTGACCACTCCCAGTGAAAAAAAAACTCCAGATCCACCCAATCATGATCGGCCCTCATCCGCCTTTACAGGTACAGAGCCTCCCTCGACCGAAACGGTCGACATCCCAACACCCTCCGACAGCCCTCCATCTACGGTAGAAGAACAACCCGCAACGCCCCTCGCCCAGACCACCAAAGCCAAGGCGGTACGTGAACCCTCCCCCAACTCCTCTGTCGAAACACTCGTCGACGATATTCCCACCATTCAAGACCTCGAAGCGCTCCAGCAAGACCTCCAACAGCGACTACATCAGAGAGACCACCTACCCCGAAAATCACTCACCCAGCACGAAGTTGACGCCCTCTGGGAAGCCTATCTCCACAATATCTCTTCACCCTCGGATCTGCGTTCGTACAAAAACGCCAAACTCAAAGTCGAAGACACCACCATCCATCTGTACGTCCAAAGCCAACTGGACAAATCCGTCATACAGCGCGATACGGGATTTATCCAACACATCCGCGCGCACTTTCACAACCCCGACATTCAGCTCCTAATCCACATCCGTAAGTCTCCTGCAACCCCTAAGCACACCCCGCGCCCCTTCCTCACCGACAAAGAAAAATACGACCTCATGGCCCAAAAAAATCCCGCTCTGCGGAAGCTCGTCCAGGCCTTCGAGCTCAAAATATCCTCCGATTGATGTGTCGCCTTTTTTTCCTTAAATTGGATCCCGATTGAAAACTATACAACCATGCGCTGGATCATTCTTTATCTGACCCTCGCTTCCATCCTTTACCACCCATCAAGTCTCCTCAGCCAGACTCGCGATACTATCAACGGCTTTTACTTTGAGCGGGACTTCGTCCTGCCCCATACGGAGGTAAAAAACCAGGGCAGGACGGGCACGTGCTGGA
>JALWKB010000047.1 GCA_026996805.1 Saprospiraceae bacterium
ATACTATCGCGGATAATGATTTCTTTTTCCGTGGGTTTGCCCTTGAGTCGATAGCTGATGATCCACAGGCTGTAGCCGGGATCGTTGAGGAGATCGTCTTGCACTTCGTTGCCTTGCAGATCGCTCACCTGAAAGTCGCTGATTTTCGTGATGGGAATAGCCGGTTCGGTCTTGATTTGGTCGACCACTTCCCACTGGGATTTCGGGTATTTCTGGTAGTTTTTCATGTATTCCTCGTGCGGGATTTCGACGATTTCACCCGTAGACTTGTTTTTGAGCTTCCACGAGACGATGCGTGTTTCGGCCATGGCTTGGCTCTCTGCCTCGCGTTGTGCGCGTATGTTGACCCCCTCTTTGAAGGGGCGGAAGTCGAAGTCCGGAATATCCCAGACGAAATTGCTCAGCCCGTACACGGTGGAGCCTATTACCGCCAGCGCCATCAGCCCGTGTCGTAAGGCAGGGCTGAAGAGTTGATGCATCTGCTGACGACGCACTAAGAGCAGCACAGCCGGCACGAGCAGAAAGACATCTTTGAGAAACGAGGTCCGTGGATGGAGCTTGATAAAATCGCCAAAGCATCCACAATCCGTCACTTTCATGCGCGAGGGATCGAAACTCGTCCACTTCGTTAAATGGAAGAAATTGACTCCTTCAGGCACGTATCCCGACAGGTAGGTAAAGCCCGTCAGCGCAGTGAAAAACAGTACTAAGAGGAGGAGTGCCCATGTCGAAAACTTCCTCCACTCGCCGATTAATAAGGCGATGGCAAGCACAATTTCAAAGACGATCATCACGACTGAAAAGAAGACCGAATACGACTTCAGTACGGGAAAAATCCACGCAATAAATCCGAGATGCGCATCGGCAAACGTGCTGTGGAAATGCGAAAAATACTCCTCCATTTTATAGGCTGTCCCGAGTGGATCGACGATTTTAACCGCCCCGGAAAACAAGAAGAGCAAGCCTACGAAGAATTGTAAGAAGCTGATCCATGGGTTTTTTATCGCGTAGGTAGTCTTCTTGAGCGCGATGACCAATACTGCAGACAGTGCGGCGATGATCAAGCTGATGGTTCCGAGGCTCATACGACAGAGTTTTGGTCAAAAGCTCAACAAAGTTACATTGCAATCGTTTAATGCCTTCAACGCCGCAGTGGTAATTCTGCATATGTTTTTGCGTTGTAATTTTCGTTATAGGCTTTGACTCGGATGACGAATCGTATGAAAGGGCGAACGATAGGGATATTCCCACCGCGACTGGTGCTGGCCCTTCTGGTTGTGTTAATTGGGCTGACGCTGTGGGCACAGCAAGTTACCACTGTAGATTACTTTGCGCTCCGCAAAGCGGTGGCGGGCCGGTCGATGCCCTTAATCGTATGGGTGCCTTCGGAAGAGTCGGTGTCTGAGTGTGAAATCGCATTGCGCAGGGGGCGATTTTCGACGGATACCGCCATCCAAAAGGCAGTCATCTACCGCATGAAACTCGAAGAGGTAGAGCGGTACATCCTTGAAGGGCCCTTGCACACGCGCGAAGGGGATATTTTTTTGTTGGTCGACTCGACATGGATGCTCGTCGACTCCATCACACAGCCTTGTGCCGATAGTGTGCGATTCGCCAGACTGCACCTCTGGATAGATACCCTACAAATGGAGCAATTGCGGAGGCTCAAATCCCAGTATTTCCGGCACAGCAACGATCGCAAGGCTGTAGAAGAGTATTTAAAATATCTGGTCGATAGATCACTCATCGTCTCCAATGCGCTCTTTACATCGTGGTATCGAATGTTGGAGCTTCCGGATCTATTGGAAACGCATGTGCAGTACTTGCTCGTTTACGGCATTCCCGATGCGCGATTGAAGGGCTTTGATGCTGCTGTCGACATCTATCAATGGCTTCGGAAAGATACGGTTCGTGGAGGGAAGTCTGATCTGTCGGCAGACCAAGCGCAAGACCACTTAATGGATGCACTGACGAATGGCCTTCGAGCGTCCATACGCCAGGGAGACAGGTCTCAGTTTGAAAAATTGTTGTCGTATGTCGATGTTTTAGACACTTTGCGGCCGGATATGACGAAACGCCTGTGGATGCTGAAATGGCATCGTCATCAAAACCAGCGCGTACAGTACATCAACGACGCGCAGTCGTTGGTGGAGAAGTACATACTCCATGCGGTACATCGGAGGGAAGAGCTGGACACTTTGCGCAACGATACGATCTGGTCGTACGAGGCGATCTTCATCTACGACACCGCGATATTGAGTACTGCAGAAGCCTCACGCATCTTAGCTCAGCTCAGTCGCGGTATTGCCGCTCTGACGGATGACCCTCAGGAGTTAGACCGCGCTTTGGCCTGGATACACTTGGCCTTACAACTCCACGAAGACTATCGGTATTACCCTGTCATCGGTGCGCTATGGGTTAAAAAAGGGGACTATTACAAGGGCATGCGCAGCATCACTCGGGCCATCCATCGCTACCGCAACCAGCCCCCCGTCATCGAATATTTGCGAAAAAAGCTCCCCCAGATCTACGATTTAATACAGCACCAAGCCGAAAAATAAGGCGATTTCAAAAAAATACAATATCTTTAGGCAGGGTAATACAGTGCGCAGATGGCTCAGAGTTGTCCCGTAGTAGGGTACATTTTAAAGGAAGAAACGGTCAGTTCCCTCACCCATAGCGTGATGCCCGGCACCTATGTGTTGGAGATCGATCATCCCTTTCCGGGGTATTACGACATTGAGGCCATTGATTTGACCAAGCCGCGTTCGACGCTGCTCTTGACGCGTGAGGCGATCAATTGGGAGACGATCTTGCGGACGACGGAACGCCTCAATGTGTTTTTGCCCTTCAAGCTCAACGCTGCCTATGCCGAAGTGCACGATGGCAGTCGCATACATCCCGCCATACGCATACAGGGCATGCGCAACTTTGACGATATTCGCACGGTCCAGCAAGCCCTTGCTCAAGAGGGGTTTGTCTTTATCAAGGCGCGCAAAAAGCTCAAGCGCTATCCCGTGCTCATCAAGATTCAGAAGTTTTTTCACATCAAGGCGCTTGGCGAAGGCATCTATGCCGACACCAGACGCAAGGAGATGTCGTACTGTCTGCTCCCTCAAAAGCCCAACTGGGAGTTTTTTCGCAAGATCACGATGGATGTAAAGTACAATGCCACCGACCAAATCTTCGATGTGTGTCTGGCCACTTTTTTCATGGAAGACACGATTCGTGACGCCATACGCATTTATAAGCCCAATGCGTCATTGCCTTTCCTCGAGGAAATACGCAGTCTCTATCTGAAGTATCTGGCCTATTATTGATCGATGGAGATGCGCGGTATTGTCAAACGCCTTGTCATTTCGGTCGTGCGCTTGTATCAGCTCATCATTTCGCCGCATTTGGGGGCACACTGTCGCTATACGCCGAGTTGTTCGCAGTACATGATTGATGCCGTCGAAGAGTGGGGAGTTATCAAGGGCATGTGGCTTGGAATGCGGCGCATTAGCAGGTGTCATCCATGGGGAGGTTCGGGCTTCGATCCCGTCCCGCGGCGGTCATTGCGTAAAAACGGCAAAGCGCGTGTGCAGCGATAGATTGGCATATCGGGAGACGACCTTAGGCGTGATGACCACTTCGAAGTGGAGGCTGTCTTTTTGGAAAAATCGCCATAAGTTGGCTGTGCCCGGAAGCAGAGCCATCCGGAAGTCGCGATATCCCGGCTGGGGGCGTTCGAAGGCGATCTCCGTGCGGTCGTTGGCGTCGTCGGGGTGGATGAGGAATACGCTTACTTCCTCCCATTCGTCAAAGTGGACGAGATTGCCATCGTCTGTGGCCAGTACGATTTCATTGGCAAAGATTTCCGTGACGTCTGCGGGGTTATATCCCAATTGTTGGGCATAGCTGTTGAAATGGTTGGGGATGACGATCGACTTTGCATATCGAAAAAAGGGACTCAGCCCCTGCGGAAAGCGAAAGTGCATGGGAGGATATTCGACGTAAAAATCTGCACTTTGCTCTTTGCCACAGGAGAGAAAGAGACCACTGAAAATGAAAGCGAAAATATAGAGTAAATAGCCGTACCATTTCATACAACTAAAGAATTGATTAAATTTGAAGGTAAAATCCGTGTTTTCATAACACTACCGACAATTGTTTTCGTATGGGCGAACAAAAGGTGACATTGTTGTCGACGGAGCATGAGATGCAGCGCTTTATGTACAATCTGCTCAACGATATCCGCGCGTTGCAGTACATGATTGACAACGATTGGTTTGAAAAGGATATTACGCGCATAGGGGCGGAGCAGGAGATGTGCATCGTCCACAAGGACAATTACCGCCCAGCTCTGGTGGCCATCGAGGCGCTCGAAAAGCTCAAGGACTATCCGTGGGTGGAGACGGAGCTGGCCAAGTTTAATCTCGAAATCAGCCTCACACCGCGCGTCTTTACGGGGCAGTGTTTTAGTCAGCTGGAAGCCGAACTGAAAGAGCGCTTACAAATCATCCAGGAGGTCTTAGACGGCATGCACTGCAGCTTGATCTTGACCGGTATTTTGCCCACGTTGAAGAAGTACCATCTCGAGTTGGAAAACCTCACGCCGCGACGGCGATATCGCGCATTGATGGAGGCATTGATTCGCCAACAGCTCGGCACGTCTTTTGAGCTCCACATGGAGGGGATCGATGAGTTGAAAATCAAGCACAGCTCGCCTCTACTCGAAGCGTGCAATACGAGTTTTCAGGTGCACTTACAGGTGCGTCCCGACAATTTTGCCAAGATGTACAACATCGCCCAAGCACTGGCGGGCCCTGTCTTGGCCGTGGCGGCTAACTCGCCCATCGTGTTTGGCAAGAGGCTGTGGCACGAATCCCGCATTGGCTTGTTCCAGCAGAGCCTCGACACGCGCTCTTCGCACGAGCACATGCGCGAGCGGTCTGCACGCGTCAACTTCGGCAAAAACTGGGTCAACGAGTCCATACTCGAGATCTACAAAGAAGACATCGCCCGTTTTCGCACCCTGTTGGCTCCGGATATGGAAGAAAACTCTCTCGAAAAGGTCTACCGCGGCGAAGTGCCCAAACTCATCGCTCTTCAAGTGCACAACTCGACCATCTACCGATGGAATAGGCCGTGTTACGGCATCTCGGATACGGGCAAGCCGCACCTGCGCATCGAAGGGAGGGTCTTCCCCTGTGGGCCGTCCGTCATCGACGAGGTGGCCACCGCCGCATTCTGGGTGGGATGCCTCAAGGGCATGGATCTCGAAGTCGAAGATATCCGCCAGAAAATGTCCTTTGCCGATGTGCGCGACAACTTTATGAAAGCCGTGCGCTATAGCATCGACTCGAAGTTTACGTGGTTTTACGACCGTAAGATTACAGCTGTCGACTTAGTGCGCGAGGAGTTGTTGCCCATTGCGCGGAAAGGATTGCTCCACATGCAGGTTGATCCATCCGATGTCGACCATTACCTCGGCATCATTGCCGAGCGCGTCAACCTCCACCGCAATGGTGCCCGCTGGCAGCTGCGCGGCTATACTTATCTGTTGGAAAAGATGACCCAGGACGAAGCTCTCACGACCCTCACTGCAGCTATTATCAAAAATCAGCAAAAGGACTTGCCCGTCCACCAATGGGTCGACGCCTCTCCGGAAGACCTCGACGTGTATCGACCCTCCCATTTGCTTGTCAGCGAGTGCATGCAGACCGACGTCATCACCGTGCAAAAAGACGATATCGTGGAGTTTGTCGCTGATCTAATCAATTGGCGAAAGCTTCGTTACGTGCCTGTAGAAGACGAAAAAGGCAAGCTCGTGGGCCTGGTGACATCGCGCATATTGCTGCGCCACTTTGTGGAAAAGCTGCGCAACGGTCAGCCCAACACCGTTACCAAAGTCGAAGACGTGATGATCAAGGATCCCATTACCATCGCACCCATGGCGGGCATCTTCGAAGCACTCAACATCATGCGCAGCCGCACCATTGGAGCCTTGCCAGTGGTGACGAAAGACAGAGAGCTCGTCGGCATCCTCACCGAGCAGGATTTCTTGTCCATCTCCGTGCGCTTGATGGAGCGCTTAGAGGCCCAATCGAAGGAGGTGTCGGAGGAGTGATAGAAGGATCGGTGATGCGCTACATCGAAAGCCCCCGCAACGCCAAGCTCAGCGCTCTACGGCGCTTGTACAAGGGCAAGGAGCGTCGTACAGCCATGCATTTTGTGGTCGAAGGTGTCCGCGAATGCCGGCGTGCCTTACAGAGTGGATTTACCCCCATTGAGGCCTATATCTGCCCCGATATCCTTCCGCAAAGTGTGGAGGAAGACCTGCGCCGCCACTTACCCGCTGATTGCCCGGTGACCTATGTGAGTGCCCGCGCCTATGCGGCCGTGGCGTACCGCCAAAAGACCGAAGGTATCCTCCTGGTATGCATCCAACGGAACTATTCACTTGATGACTTATCGGTGG
>JALWKB010000048.1 GCA_026996805.1 Saprospiraceae bacterium
GGCCAAGCCGATGCGGGGGAAGTGGTGCGCAGTGGTCGCGATGGGCGTACTGGATTGCCCGTTGTTTCGTTGTACGGCAAGACGAAGAAGCCCCAACCTCAGCATTTGGAAGATATCGACGTAGTCGTCTTTGACATTCAGGATGTCGGCGCACGATTTTATACCTATATCTCTACCTTACATTATGTGATGGGGGCCTGTGCTGAAGCGGGGATTCCAATAGTGGTCTTCGATCGCCCCAATCCCAATGGGTACTATGTCGACGGGCCTGTATTGGATACGGCGTTGCGCTCGTTTGTGGGAATGCATCCCGTGCCCATTGTCTATGGGATGACCATCGGAGAATATGCGCGCATGATCAACGGAGAGGGATGGTTGAAAGGGAAGAGAAAGGCACAATTGCACGTCATAACGTTGGAGGGCTACGACAGGTGTAAGACCTATGCATTGCCCGTGCCGCCTTCGCCCAATCTGACAACGCTGCGATCGGTATTGCTCTATCCCTCGCTGTGTCTTCTTGAGCCCACGCACGTCAGTGTGGGACGGGGTACGGAGCATCCCTTTGAGGTGTACGGGCATCCGTCTTGGACAGGTGTTCCCTATTGTTTTACACCGCGTTCGCGGCCGGGCTCGAAAAATCCCAAGCACAAGGGGCGTCGATGCTGTGGCTATTCGTTTGTCGACACGCCATTGGATAGCATTTTTGCGTGGAGGAAGATTCAGTTACAAATACTTATTGACGCATACCACCGCATGAAGGACCACGACTTTTTCCTTTCCGACCACGCCTTCGACCGTATAGCCGGAACTTCTACACTGCGCGTACAGTTACAAGAGGGCTGGGACGAACAGCGTATCCGTCAGAGCTGGCATGCGGATCTCGAGGCGTTTAAAAACATTCGCCAAAAGTACTTGCTCTACGGAGATTGTGCACGCTGACAACACAGCATGCGCATTGGACTTTGTTAAAAACCCTATTTTTGCCCCTTAGTTTGGTAAAACACTTATATTTGTGTCTATTGGGGGGTGGAAAAAATAGTTGAGAAAGGGGATGAATTGGTTTAGACGATTAAAAGAGGGCATACAGACCGCTACGCGATTTAAAAAGCCCATACCCGAGGATCTATGGGTCAAATGCCCGAAGTGTGGGGATACGGTGACGCGCAAAAAACTCGAAGAGTATCATCACACTTGTCCTAAGTGCAATTACCACTTCCGCATAGGTCCCAAAGAGTATTTCCAGCTCTTCTTTGACGGCCAATATACCGTCCTCTTTGAAGAGGTCCGCCCGGTAGATGTGTTGGGTTTTGTCGATCTCAAACCGTACACTCAGCGTTTAAAGGAAGCCCAAGAGAAGACTTCGTCAACCGAAGCGATTACCGTTGCGCAGGGTAAGTTGCAGAAGATACCCGTCGTCATTGCTGCCATGGACTTTGGGTTTATCGGCGGATCGATGGGAGCGGTAATGGGAGAGCGCATATGTCGAGCGATCGACCTATGTATCGAAGAGCGCATGCCTTTGATCATCGTATCCAAATCAGGTGGGGCGCGCATGATGGAGGCGGCTTTTTCTCTCATGCAAATGGCCAAGACAACAGTCAAACTGACCCAGCTCGCCGATGCAGGGTTGCCGTACATCTCATATCTGACCGACCCGACTACGGGTGGGGTAACAGCCTCTTTTGCGATGTTGGGTGATGTCAACATTGCCGAGCCCGGTGCCTTGATCGCGTTTGCTGGGCCCCGTGTCGTGCGCGAAACCATCAAAAGAGACTTGCCAGAGGGATTTCAAACAGCAGAATTTTTGTATGAAAAGGGCTTCATCGACGTCATAGTCGACCGTAAAGAGGCCAAGGCGACGATTGTACAAATTTTACAAGTGCTGCATCATCGGCATCTCCCAACGCGAAAGTCAAAACCCACCTCAACCGATTGAAGTTGGGGATTCTGCATTGTTCTTATGACACAAGAGTATACGCGGCTTGCCCGCTAAGTCGTCTATGAGCTCTGTAGTCCACTGTCTCTCTGTAAAATACGCATTCACTTTGTCGGCATGGAAAGCACTGCACTCCAAGAAGAGCAGGCCGTTGGGCTGTAAATGCCTCTGGGCGTAGCGCTCGATGCATCGATAAAAGTACAAGGGATTGTCTCCTCGTACAAAGAGCGCTTTAGGGGGCTCATAGCGTACAGCTGAAGAGGACATTTCACGGATTTCGCTGCGGAGCACATAGGGAGGGTTAGAGATCAGCACATCCCATTGCATTGCACGTAGAGTATTAGAGCGGGGTGTACAAATATCATCAGCTATGCATTGGATGGCAAGGTCACAAAGAGCGGCGTTTTCCGCCGCAAGGGAAAGGGGAGCCTCGTCAACATCAACCGCATAGACGCTTGCGTTGGGAAACGCACTTTTGAGAGCCAGCGCTATGCAACCACTCCCCGTGCCGATGTCGAGAATACGCAGCGATTGGTCTTTCCCAAAGTGGTTAGCTATGTGCTGTATGGCATACTCTACGAGTTCTTCCGTCTCTGGACGAGGTATGAGGGCGCGCTCGTCAATCTTCAATTTCATACCTCGAAAAAAAGTGTAGCCCGTATAATACTCAATTGGATAATCCGAAAGCATGGCCTGTATGAGTTTGTCGATCTGGGATTGAGCGTGCTGCGGTGATTGCTGCAAGTCCTCACTTGTGTCGTACACGTCTTCTTTCCATGTTCTCCAAAAGTACTCAATCTGTCGTGGGGAGTACTTTGCCTTCAAGTGCTTGTAAAAGTACTGGTACAGTTCTTGCAGTTTCGATGACATGGGACGATCTATTGCGCGCAATTACACTGACGATAAGTAGGATGGCTAATTTGGAAGAACATGGTGCGAGCTCTTTTTACGTTTGTCCTTGTGGCTCTTAGTACCTCTATCAATGCCCAGCAGTTGAATTTGTTTTATTCAGATGCCAAAAAACGCGCTTTACCCGAATTACGTGGAGTAGAACACTATGTCTATCGGGCAAACAAGGACGAGATAAAATGGCTGGCAGAGCATCGACCTGAGCAATTTACATGGGCGATTTCGAAACGCGGACATTTTCCAACACTGCGTCTTTATCGTGTGGATGAACGTGCACCTGTTGTTCGGATATGGAATGGCAGCACACTACGAGATACCACGATTGACGCACCCTTAATGTATGTGGGTACTCAAGATGAGGGTACAGATACTTCCTTGGCCATTCTTTACCTGCGTGATGGCCAACTGTACGGCTTTTTCAGCGTGCGCGGCAGGGGCAATTATGAACTGGCCCCAAAAGATGCCACAGGTGTGCAATACGTCCTCTTTCGTTCGGATGAAATGGTTGACGAGGCCTTTTCGTGCTCGGCCATTGATCGCTTTGTCGACAGGGCTGTGGTGGAGCGCGTCAATCGACAGACGTGTAAAATGGTGCGACTGAGCGTCCATGCTGATCACGACATGTACGTCAAGATGGGCAGGGATGTGGGAAGGGTAGCGCAATACGTCATGGCACTGTATCGCGCCTCTGCCGAAATCTATCGAAGGGACGGCATACACATACGCTTGACGGAGATCGTCGTCCATACGGCCGAAGATTATTTGCCGCATACCTCGGCATTGGATGATTTATGGGCCTTTCGCAATCGCTTTAAGCAGTACGACGGAGACATGGTCATTTGCGTGTCGGGATACACCGATAGTCAGGGTAGGGCACGACTGGGCGGTGTGGCCTATACCAATGCTCTTTGTGTGCGCAGGTACGCCTATGCGTATGCCAATATTCGCTTGCGGATGCGGCCCTATCCATCGTATAGCTGGGATGTCCATGTGTTTACGCATGAATGTGGGCACGTCTTGGGTTCGCCCCACACGCATGAATGTGTGTGGGGGCCGCAGCGAAACCGTCCCATCGACGGATGCTATCCGCCTTCGGGATCGTGCAAGCGCGGACCGATACCCCAAAAGGGTACCATCATGAGCTACTGCCACCTGCCGGGCAATCCTGGGGTGGACTTTACCCTGGGATTTGGATCAGAACCCGCCCAACGCATCCGCAACAAAATTGCATCTTCCGCATGCTTGATCGATTACGTGCCGATGCAACAGCTGCACGAACGTGTCCTCACCCTCACGGCCAATGTAGAATGTAGCGATGGCACCGTTACGCACTACTATTTCGACAATCACACCGTCGATGAAGACGACGACGTATGGCTTCTTTCTGTAGACACCAGAGGTCAAAATATCGGCCACATCGGCGATCCCGCTTTTGAGGTAAGTGTTACCCTGGCGCGCACGGATACGCAGCCTCTACAGATCAATGCCCCATACGTCTCCAATTGGGGGACAGATTTTCGCGTAATTCGACGCTGGTGGAAAATCAACTCACTGCAGTCTATTAGCCAGCCCGTCACGGTGATTTTCCCCTTTACGACGAGCGAATGGGAAGGCTTAAAGAGCTTGAAAAATGGCATGGTCCCGCAGGATGTCACCGTCTTTCGCATTGCCAATCCGGCTACAGCCAATCCCCTGGCCAATCACGGCGGAGCGCAGACGTCTCAATTTCATCCGTATCGCCTGGCCACATCGAGTACAGATACTACGTTTCTGTGGTCAACGCAAGATTCCATTATACAGCTGTCGTTTCAATTGCCCACCCTTCAATGGGAGGGCGGTGCAGGTGTGTTTTTCCAGACACCTTTGGCTGCTAAACTGCACGATTTCTGGGCCGAAGTCGATCGCAAGGGCATATTGCTGCACTGGCTTGCAAGCGATGATGGCGATTTGAGCCACTACCAGCTATTTCATGCAGATAAAGACAATAACTTTAGAGCTTTAACGCGTATACCTTCCGATGTACGCTCTACAGAACAGGAGCACTATCGGTACACGCATCGCGATCCAGCACCAGGAACCAATTATTATATCTTACAGCTCATCGATCGAAGTGGCTATGTACTCGATGCGCAAAAGCTGGTGGTGTACTACCAAATTGAGACGGAGTCGAACGCTTTGCAGATTTTTCCCACGATGGTCCAACGAGGTGCGGATGTGCATATAAGAGTACCCCACTCGACTCAATTACCGATGAAACTCCTCCTATTTAATACGCGCAGTCAAAAGGTACAGGAGTGGATGCTCTATCGGCATCAGAGCACGCGGCGCATTGATTTGGCACCGGGGGTATACTTGTTGACGCCCGAACGATCGAGGGAGGTCTATCGCTTGTTTGTGCGCTGAGGTAAGTGGATGCTCTTTTTATATGATTAAGCGCACTCCGCCGAGCTCTTCGAGGCGATAGGGGAAGCGCTCGTCCGGTGATCCGATAAACATGAAGTTGATGGGGATGTTCCACTCGCGGGAGAGCTTTTTGATGAGCTCGGGGCCAAATTCGCCGTATACGGGGATAAATTCGATTTCAAATTCGGGATATTCTTCGTTGAGTATTTCGATAAACTGGAGGAGTCTTGGTGATGGCTCTTCGCCTTCTTTGAGCACCTTGACGATTTTGACGCGGCGGGTGTGTTCGTTGTCGCGAATGTAGAGAATCGCCTTGTTTATGTTGGCAAAGCTCTTGCCCTTGGTGAAGAAGACGAACTCCTGCTTGTTGATTTCGTTGATGAGGTTTTCGATGCCGTTGTACAGCTTAAAGAAGAATGCACGTATAGGCTGAAAGATGTTCCATATGATATTGAGCAAGAAACGCAGGAGCATGATGCGATTGAGCATGATGGAAATCAAGATGAGCGTCGGTATGAAATAGATGAGGAATACTTGATAGTTGGGCAGGGCGTGCGCGGTTTTGGGCGGCATGATGATATTGCCGATAATAGCCATAATGACGGCCAACATGGCGATGAGGATGCCGTACCATGGAGCATGCTCGGGCCTACGTAAGTGCTTGCGCTTAATCTTCAACAATATATTGCCGACGGCAAAGAGGAACATCACCGAGAGGAACGAAATGGTGTACACACCTGCCAGGGTCTTGACATTGCCCTTAGTGATAAACAGAATCGAGACACAGAGGAAAAAGAAGAGCAAAATGATGCGGTAGGATGCCCCGAAGCGGTTTTTGGCCAAAAAGAAATTGGGCATAATGCGGTCGAGCGTAAGGCGTTCTAAGAGCCCAGATACACCGATATAGCTCGTCAGTACTGCACCCGAGAGCACTAAAAACGCATCGATGGCAATAATGCGCGCTAAGAGGTCTCCCCCTGCAAGTTCGCCCATAGCAGAGAGGAGCGTCTCTTGGTACTTCGAGTGGATTTCGGAGATGGGCAGCATACTGAGAGCGAGAAAGGCCATCGTGGGATTGAGTATGCTCACCGCCAACCACATATTGCGCAAGGTCTTGGGGAAAACACCTTCCTTTTGCTCTTCGACGAAATTAGCCGAACTCTCAAAGCCCGAAATGCCGAGCAT
>JALWKB010000049.1 GCA_026996805.1 Saprospiraceae bacterium
GCGGCGAGCAGACCTGCTATGCCATGGGGTACGCGGTGGGGAATGGCCATGTGCCGCGTCGATAAGATGGGCATGCCTGTAGCCATTGCTTCGAGGATGACAAATGTGGCGCCCCCTTCGGAGTCGCCCTCCGGGGTGTGTCTGCTCGGGTGGATAAAAGCGTCGTATTGTAGCATAGTTTGGTACACGCGCTCATGAGGAGTAAACGGCAGGATTTGGACGTATTCTCTTAGTTGGACGGTGTGAATGAATTTGGTGATTTTGAGGCAGTAGTAGGGGTCCCGCATTTCTCCAGTCAGGGTGAGGTGGACATTGGGGCAATCGTTTGCGATGGAGCATATAGCCTGCACAGCTTCCCATTGTCCCTTCTTCGGGGTAAAGGTGGCTACCTGAAGTAGGCGCAAACGCCCTCGGGGCTTACGGCGTACCCGAAAGGGGATGGCATCGACCTCCACGCCGATGGCGTTGATATGCACCTTTTCGGGAGGGAAGTCATATGTCTTGATCATGGTTTGGCGGCTCACGGGTCCCAATACGACGAGGGCATCGGCTTGACGACCGAGAGCGCGATAGTGCTTTTGATAGCTGGGCTTGATGCGCGGCAGTCTTATCATGTCAAAGCCGTAAAACGAAACGACATAGGGCACGCCGGCCTCACGGACGACAGGGGCGAATTCCACGCCTACATGTCCGAAGTGTGCGTGGACGACATCGGGACGGATGTCGTCGAGGGTTTTTTGCAGCCACCGTCGGTAGAGGGGCATTAGGGCTTTTGCTTTGAGGCGATGGGGCCAGCCGATACGCCATTCGTCGCGGGGCAGGAGTGCAGGCCACTGCCAGGGTGCGTATAAAAATCGGATGTAATCGAGTCGCAAGTACGGAGAATTAAAGACGATGGGTGCTGCCACGTAATGGATTGCGGGTGTGGTGTGTCGCATGAGGGTGGTGGCCCAGTTCATAGTCGTATTGAGGTACCGATCGAAGAGGTGGAGGACTTTCAGCATGGGGTGGTAGTTGGGGGAGGAGTGTGAAAGCGGAGAGAGGGGGATTCGAACCCCCGGTACCCTTGTGGGGTACACACGCTCTCCAGGCGTGCCTCTTCGACCACTCGAGCATCTCTCCTCTGCGGCAATGCCACACCCCCTAAACGGGAGTGACAAAATTACGCATTACCACCGATACAACACCTGAGACAACGGTTCGGTTCGCCACTCTTCATTCCACATTCCATCGGCAGTTTTATTCACAAGATGTGAATAGTTTTGCCTCGAGGCCTCTCTTATTGATTTTTCATAGGCTGGGGTATAAAATCGCTGGTCGAGCACCTGCGATGGTTGAAAAAAATTCGTCTAAACACATGAATAGAATTTGTAATATGTCGTACCTTTGCCCTTGCCCCATTTGGCGCTGGATCTGGATCGTGACTTAACCTCTTCTAATCGTATTGCTGATGAAAGTAAAGGAAGTACCGACGAAATCCATTGATAAACAGAAGACTTATCCCTACGATGAAGTATACAGGGCCTCATTGGAGTATTTTCGAGGTGATAGCCTCGCCGCCACCCTGTGGATCAACAAATATGCCTTGAAAGACTCGCAGGGCAATCTATATGAGCGCACGCCCGATGATATGCATTGGCGCCTAGCTCGAGAGATCGCTCGCATCGAGCGTAAGTATCCCAATCCCCTGAGTGAGGAGGAGGTCTACCAATTGCTCGCGGACTTTCGCTATTTGGTTCCGCAGGGCGGCCCCATGGCTGGCATTGGCAATCCCTTTCAAATCGTCTCGTTGTCCAACTGCTTCGTCATTGGCAACAACGCCGATTCTTATGGCGGTATCATCCGCACGGACGAAGAGCAGGTACAACTTATGAAGCGGCGCGGTGGTGTGGGGCACGACCTAAGCCACATACGCCCAAAGGGTACCCCGGTCAAAAACAGTGCCCTGACCTCTACAGGTGTGGTGCCCTTTATGGAGCGCTATTCCAACTCGACCAGGGAGGTGGCCCAAGATGGAAGGCGTGGAGCGCTGATGCTCACCATTTCCATCAAACATCCCGATGCCGAAGATTTTATTGACGCCAAGCTCGATCTCAAAAAAGTCACGGGCGCCAACATTTCCGTCCGCATAGACGATGCCTTTATGCGCGCCGTCATCGATAACAAGGACTACATCCAGCAATATCCCGTCGACAGCGATCGACCGTGGATCACTAAAAAGATCAAGGCGCGCAAGTTGTGGCAGAAGATCATTCACAATGCGTGGAAGACCGCAGAGCCCGGCGTGATGTTTTGGGATACCATCATCCGCGAGTCCATACCGGATTGTTATGCCGATCTCGGCTTTAAGACGATATCGACCAATCCGTGTGGGGAGATTCCGCTATGTCCGTATGACAGCTGTCGCCTCATGGCCATTAATCTGTACAGCTACGTCAAGAATCCCTTTACCGATAAGGCGGAATTTGACTTTGAGCTCTTCGGCCAGCACGCCGTGCTTGCACAGCGCATCATGGACGATATCATCGACCTGGAGCTGGAGTGCATTGACCGCATCATCGACAAGATCGAATCGGATCCCGAGCCACCCGATATTAAGCGCACAGAGCGCGAGCTGTGGGAGAAGATCAAGGAAAAGGCCATTCTCGGACGCCGTACCGGCATTGGTATTACAGCAGAAGGCGATATGCTCGCCGCCTTGGGTTACCGCTATGGATCCGATGAGGCCATAGAATTTGCCTCTCAGCTGCACAAGGCTCTCGCCTTAGGAGTATACCGCGGCTCGGTGCTCTTAGCCAGGGAGCGCGGTCCTTTCCCCATTTACGATGCAGAACGCGAAAAAGACAATCCGTATATCCGACGACTGCGCGATGCCGATCCCGATCTGTATCGAGACATGGTCAAGTATGGGCGGCGCAACATCGCCTTGCTCACTATTGCGCCTACGGGGACGACCAGCATTATGACCCAAACCTCCTCGGGTATTGAGCCCGCTTTTAAAGTGTACTACAAGCGCCGACGCAAAGTCAATCCCAACGACAAAACGGCCAATGTCGTCTTTGTCGACGAAGTGGGCGACCACTGGGAGGAGTATACCGTCTTTCACCACAAATTTTTGACCTGGCTGGAGGTACAGGGCTACGATATCGATCGCGTCCGCCAGATGGATACCAAAGAGCTCGACAAGCTCGTCGCCCAGTCGCCTTACCACAAAGCTACCGCCAACGAAATCGACTGGGTCCAAAAAGTCAAAATGCAGGGCGAAATCCAAAAATGGGTGGATCACTCCATCAGTGTCACCGTCAATGTACCTGAAAACATATCCGTCAAAAAGGTTGATGAAATCTACCGAACCGCATGGGAAAGTGGCTGCAAGGGAATGACCATCTATCGAGAAGGATCGCGCTCCGGCGTGCTCGTCTCTGCCGATGACAAGAAAAAGAAGGCCAAAGACGCTCAGCAGCCCCGCTTTATGGAAAACCATTCGCCGAAGCGCCCCAAAAGACTCGAAGCCGAAATCGTGCGGTTTAAAAACAACAACAAGGAATGGATTGCCGTAGTGGGACTGATGGATGGCAGACCCTATGAAATCTTTACCGGCGAAGCGGAAGATACCTTCCGCCTGCCTCGTACCTATCGAAAGTGCTGGGTCGTCAAAGTCAAAGACAAACGGAAAAAACAATCCCGCTACGACCTCCACCTCATCGACAAGGACGGCTATAAGATGATCTACGAGGGCCTGTCGCGCTCGTTCAACAAAGAGTACTGGAACTACGCCAAACTCATTAGCGGTGTGCTCCGGCACGGCATGCCCCTGCCGTCGGTCATCGAGCTCATCTCGGGCCTACACATGGACAACGAAACCATCAACACCTGGAAAAACGGCGTCATCCGCGCTTTGAAGCGATTCATCCCCGACGGTACAAAGGTCAAAGACGCTTGCCCCAAATGCCAGCAAGAAGGCGTATTGCAATACAAAGAGGGCTGCTTGACCTGTGCCTCATGCGGATACTCCAAGTGTAGTTAAGCGCTTTACACCGTCCGACAGAATCCCAGACCACCGCTTGAGAGAAAGAGAAATATCCACCTCTGCGCAACAATTTGAGGATTTTTGGCATCCTTAATTGTGGAGGGTTATTAAACTTTCGTCGAGTATGAAATCGTTCGTCTCTCCCCTGCTCGCTATGGCCGCACTCATCGCCGCACCCCTTTTGCGTGCCCAAACTTGCGGAAGTGTGGCGTTTTATACCCAAAGCGATGTCAATCAGTTTCCCATACTCCATCCCAACTGCGATACGGTGGAAGGTGATGTGCTCATCCAAGGGAGCGATATCACCGATCTCAGCCCCCTTGTCCAGTTGAAATCCATCGAGGGTACCCTCCACATCACGTCCAATCCCAGGCTCAAGACATTGAGTGGCCTGGATAGCTTGAGCTATGTCGAAAAGCTCCATATCGAGTACAACGACTCACTGGAAAACCTCATGGGATTGGGCGGACTCGTCACTGCCCGTGAAATACGCATCGGAGCCAATCCGCAATTGCGAAGCCTCCAAGGTATGTATCAACTGGAATACGTATCGCTACTGAAGATCTATCGCAACAGACGACTCAAAGACCTTCGCGGCTTAGACTCAACGGTATTTGACGCCCAAAATAGAACGCGTATCGAAATCATCCGAAACGACAGCTTGGAATCCTTCAAAGGCCTGGAAAATGCCACCGCACTGTTGAGCCTCCGCGTTCGGAGCAATCCCCGCCTCGTGCAATGGAAAGGGCTGGAAAACCTCCAATCGATCGGGACTATGGAAGTCGAATTCACCCCGCTCTCCAGTTTTAGAGGGCTCAATAATCTCGAAAGCATCGAACGCCTCATCTTAAAGCACACGAGTTTTGACAGCTTGAAAGGTGCCCCGCGATGGAAGCGACTCGTGGCCCTTTACATCGACTTCGAAGGAGGCTTAACGGATCTAAGAGGGTTAGAGTCGCTGGTGGATCAACCTCGGTATATCGACATCAACCATGCCTCCAACTTGCGCTCTCTCCGCGGTTTGGAAAACGTACGATATCTCGACTATTTGCGCTTGTCGGACAATCCGCTTTTACAAAACCTGCGTGGTCTTCAACGCTTGCATACCGTCTCCCACTTTGTCATCATAAGCAACAAACAGCTCCGAAGTCTCGAAGGACTTCCAGCCCTCACTGCAATAGAGGAATGGACCATGCGAAACAACGGAGCACTTGCTCATTTAGGTCCGCTGCCATCCTTGCGTCGCGTGCGATCGCTCACAATCGAACGCAATGCCTCCCTGACATCCCTACAAGGTCTTGAGCGCATCGCCGCCGATGAGCTGAGCGTGTTGCGATTGCACGAAAATCCCCAATTGTCGTACTGTCATGTGCGTCCAATATGTGACTATTTGCAAAGCCGCAATGGTGATATTGGGTTAAATGCCTCGGGCTGCAATTCGAGCGATGAGGTGCGCATGTACTGCGCCAACTATTTCATAGGGGGCACGGTGTTTTACGATGCCAATGGCAATGGCGTGCGCGACCCTGCAGAGCGCGGTATACCCAATGTGGGCTTGCGCATCGCACCCTCTGGCGATCGCGTGTTGACCGATTCGGAAGGAAAATATGCCTACATCCAACTATCCGACGGCGATACCTTTCGAGTGGAGCTCGATGTGCCGGCGGGCATGGTGCGTACCACCGACTCGGCAACGTATCATCGCGTATTTGATGCGATGGATGCCAGCTTACAGGCGCTCGATTTTGGGCTCAAATGGGCCAGCGATACTGCACAGCTCGACATCTACACCCAACACGAACTGACGCGTTGCGGTGAGGAAGTCCCCTTCCGCACTGTCGTTTGGAACTACGGCTCTCGCCCGGTGAAGGCCTGCGTAGAACTTCGTTGGACTACGCCCACCGAATGGGTGCAGACAGCGCCGACACCCCATAGCGTCGACCTACAGGCAGGGAGTGTGTTCCTTTGTATCGACAGCCTCCGTCCTTTCGAAAGCGATACGATTACGTCGATCTTTCGAATACCCGACTTCCGATATCGGGGAGAAGTGCATGCAATCAATGCATATGCCTATGTCGATACCAACGCTGTGCGGGTGTTGTTGGACAGCTTTCGAGCAGAGTTTCAGGTGCTGTGCGCTTATGATCCCAACGACAAGCAGGTAAGCCCAGTGGGTAGAGAGGCCCCACGATACGTCCTTCGGTCGATGCCACTGGTCTACACGATACGGTTTCAAAATGTAGGCGATATCCCTGCCCGCGATGTCCGCATCGAAGACGCCATCGATGAGGGCTTAGACCTTTCTACCTTTCGATTGTTAGAGAGTAGCCATCCCTGTCGGGTGCGCATAGC
>JALWKB010000050.1 GCA_026996805.1 Saprospiraceae bacterium
TCTCCGCATCGACACTGAAGACGGGTATGATCTTAAACAATCGCCCAGAGGGAAGGCCGTGTACAGCAAGCTGTCCGCTAAATCCTCCAGAGATAAAGGCATAAAACTTGTCCAGCTCTCCTGGTGGTACGTAGACTTCCTCAGCGACGCTTTTGGCCAGTGCGCCTTGTTTGGAGGAGGCATCGGAACCCGTGGCCGGACCACACGACTTTATCCAGATGCCCGTCAGTATCAGAAGACCGACAAATATCCCTGTCTTTTTCATATCTTCAAGTTTTTTAAGTGTTTAACATTTGGTTCGCAAAAATTCGAGCAAGGCACGCGCCTCTTCTACGGTCAAGTTTTGGTTTGCCATGGGAGCACTGTACTCTCCGATCAGCTTTTTCGCTATGGGATCCTTCTTGACCATCTCTTCGGGGTTGAGTATCATGTTCATGATCCATGCGGGGGAACGTCGTTCGGTTACGCACTTGAGTTCAGGACCTATGTAGCGCTTCTCGATCTTGTGGCATTGGGTGCACTTCAACTCGTAAATCTCTTTCCCCTTTTCGACCAATGCATTGTCGATGGCACCCAGCTGTATCTCCTCCTTGATGGGCCCGATTCCAATATTGGACGCCGCGGTCGACTGAGCGTTCGGTTGCGTAGTTGTGGCTTCCGCCTTCGGAGCTTCTTGCTGCAAGGTACCCGATTGGTCTTCTGCTGAAGAGCTTCCACACGACCACACAGTGGCCAGCACGAGTGCTATTCCTAACCATTTGAAAAACTGCATTTTCATACGTCAGAGATTTTGGTTTGACTTTATTTCGGCATGTTTTTTGGCATGATGATGTCGTCGATGACATAGATCCACCCGTTGCTCACTTTGACTTCTTTTTGCACGGGTATGCCCTGAATGTAGACGCGGTTGTCCTTCCATTCCAAAGGGACGTATTCTCCCGAAGCCATAAAGAGCTTACGCCCTTCTTTGGCGTGCTTTTTCAGCACTCGGGGATAGTAGTTTGCGGGCGCTACGTGATTGGTCAATATGTAGGCCAACTTCTGCTTGTTTTCGGGCTTGAGCAAATCCTCCAGGGTTCCCTCGGGCAGCTTTTCAAACGCATTATTGGTCGGAGCAAAGATGGCAAGAGGGCCTTCGTTCGTCACAGCCGTAGCTACATCCGCAGCTTCGATAGCCTGGACGAGAATCGAAAAATCCGATAGCGATTGGGCAACTTCCAAGGCATTCTTCTCAGCTACTGATTTCTTGGCCTGTACGTGCGTCTTTTCCTTAACTTCGGTGTCGTTGGGTATGCCTTGCGCTTGTGCAGCATTATTCGTGCTCGGAGCATTTTTGCATGCCACTACTAGCATGATACTCATGGTCAGCCAAAAAGCAATGCGGTAAACTTGCGCTTTCATCTGTCTCGATTTTTGTTTCATCCAATTATTCTCGTTTCAATTATCCTTAACCGATTTCAAAGGTAGACCTCGACCCTACAGATGCCCAATGATTATTCTCACCCCAAAAGATGATTTTTGTCAGGTATGCTGGTAGGCAGGGCGCAATGGCCTTCTATCCGCACAGGATTGAGCCCTTCGAACAGAAAAAAATTCGTATTTTAACAGCGTAGGCTCAACTTTGATCTATGCATCAGGACAAAGTGCGTGAAATTCAACTAAAACTTTTCAAACAAATCGCGCAGAAATTACCTGAAGACCAGGACCCCATCAATGTCTTGTGTGACGTGCTCCACCTCAGTAAGTCGAACGTCTATCGACGCATACGCGGCGAAAAAATCCTCTCGATCGAAGAGCTCCTCATCTTGATGGAAAAATTTCACATCAGCTTCGACCAGTTAGCCACCAACCGAAAGACCAATATCGAATTCTACTTCCCCTATTTAGACAATCCCATCAAAAACTTCCAAGGATACGTCTTCCCCCTCTACGAAGTGGTGCGCTCCTTTAGTGTGATTCCCGATATCACCATATACTACGCCACGGCCGAGCTCCCCTTTTTCTACTACTTCTTGAGCAAGCCGCTGACGCTGTTTAAGCTCTTTACGTATGCTCAAACGACCTGGAGCCTACCTGCCTACCAAAACCGACAGTTCAATCACGAATCCATGTCGGAATACTATCAATTCGAAGGTGCTATTCGTGAAATCTTGCGCAATTATTACACTATCGAAAACCTCGAATTCTGGAACGAGCACATCCTCAACAACACCCTCAACCAAATACGCACCTTTGTGTATTCAGGGCTCTTCGAAAACCCTGAACACGCCTTCCTCCTCATCGAAGAGCTGCGACGCCTCATGCAACACGTCCAACGCATGGCCGAACAAGGCAAAAAATTCCTGCCCGACGAAAGCGACAGCATCCAAGCACCCTTCAACCTCTACCACAACCGCATCATCCACACCAACAACACCCTGCTGGCGCTCTCCTCGCAAGTCGATGCCGTCTTTATCGCCTACGACAACCCCAATTTCATCGTCAGCTACAATCCCATCCTCATCGACCACACCCTCAATTGGTTTAAAATCGTCAAGCGACATTCCATCTCCATCACTCGAGATATGACCAGCGAGCGCCTCTTCTTGTTTAACCAGATCGAAAAGCGCATCGCCTGGGTAGAAAAAGAAATCGAGCACTTCCTTCAACAAGTCTGATCTCCATGCGTTAAGTACCCAATCCATACCTTTGTACTATGGAATGGTTGGTCATCTTGTTGTTGCTATTCCTCTCAGCCGTGTTTTCGGGCTCCGAAATCGCCTTCATTTCTTCAAGCAAGCTCCAAGCCTATCTCACCAAAAAAGGCCAAAGGGCCTCACACCTGGAAACCTTCCTCCAACACCCCCAACGCTTCTTAGCCATGTTGTTGGTCGCCAACAACATCGTCCTCGTCGCACTGGCGCATTTTCTGAGCTTAGTCATCCTACCCCAGCTACAAACCCACTACAATCTCTCCGGATGGATACTCTTTTCTGTCGGAACCCTTCTCATATCCGTCATCATCCTCATCTTTGGCGAATTTATCCCCAAAGCACTGTTCAAAAAGGCACCCCAAAAGCTCCTCCAATTCTTCTCACCCATCCTCTTCCTCTCATGGAAAATCCTCGGCTTTGCAACGAGCGGTCTGGTGCGCATTTCTCAAATGTTGAGTTACTTGCTCTTCAAAATGCATATCAACGATATCCCCATCAAGATCACTGCCGATGACGTAAGAGAATTCCTCGCCCAAACTGATATCGATGACACCGAACCCGAAGATAAAGAAATGCTCGTCAATGCCTTAAAATTCCAAAACACCCGCGTGCGCGATATCATGATCCCGCGCAACGAAATCGTAGCCGTCGAAAAAAACGCCCCACTCCAACAAATCCTCAACGTCTTCGAAGAAAAACGCCACTCCCGCATACCCGTCTACGTAGACAATCTCGACAACGTCATCGGTTACATCCACCACCGAGATCTCCTCGAACTAAAACCCAAATCCAAAGAGCTCCCCCTTAAAGACATCCTCAAAGTGCCCAAGACTATGAGCGTACAGTCCCTGCTTGAAACTTTCCTCACCCAGGGCGCAAACATCGCCATCGTGGTCGACGAATACGGCACACCCATCGGACTGGTCACCTTAGAAGACGTCTTAGAGGAAATCTTCGGCGAAATCGAAGATGAGTTTGATGATGAACACACAGCCCAGTCCGAAGAGAAAATCTCCGACCGCGAATTCCTCCTGCCCGGCAGGGCCGAAATCGATTACCTCAACAAAAAATACCCGGCCCTACAAATCCCCGAAGACGAAAATCACTACCACACCCTCGCGGGATACATCGTCCACCAACTCAACAAAATCCCCGAAGAGGGCGAGCAATACTGCATCGAAGGTCATCTCTTCCGCATAGAAGATATGCAAGATGCACGCATCAACCGCGTATACATCTTACTGGACCACCCAAGCTGCAGAGAAGAAGACCCCAACGACCAGTAACATGCCATTGCTCTACCTAAGGCAACATGCCCGCTATACCCTGAGCATCTGGCATATCGACCCCAATGAGCCCCTCCTCACACAATTCCAACACAATACCGACATCGCCATACCTAAGGCCCTTCGCCATCCGCTGCGCCGGCGGCAGTGGCTTGCCGCACGCTTCTGCTTGTACCGCTACCATCAGCTCCCCCTCGTACCATCCCTCCTCCTACACAACAGCCCCACACACCTGCCATCGTCCTACCTATCCATCAGCCACTCCCACACCTACGTCGCCGTCATGAGCGCCACCACCCCCTGTGGCATCGACATCCAAACGCCTCATCCCAACATCCACAAGCTGCGCAAGCGATTCCTCTCCCCTATGGAAGGTGCGCAGATAATCTCTTCCGACCACCTCCACCTGGCCTGGACCGCAAAAGAAGCTATTTACAAGCGTTTTTCATCCCTCAAACTGAACTTCCAAAGAGATATGCGCGTTTCACTTCCGAAAAATGCTCGATCCCATGTGGGTCAACTGCCAGCATCGATTGTACTCCAACCACCCCAAAACGTCACGCAAATCACCGTAAACTATGCGATTTGGAACGCATTTTATTTGGCCTATACTGTATAAAATCGTACTCCTCAGCACTGCCGCTATCATTGCTTTCAGCTGCAATGAGCTCGTCTCAAAGGGCTCTAAAAAAGCCACCGACGACGACGGATCCATCCTTTCCGTGCTGTCCCAACAGGGATTGCCCAACGATTTTATACAGTTTTATAAAACCTTTCACACCGACAGCCTCTACCAGATGCAACACATCGTCTGGCCGCTTCGCGGAGTGCCGACCATCACGGATCCCAACGTGTCGATCGACTCGTTGGAGCGATTCCACTGGCGCCCCCAAGATTGGACGATGCACAAATTGATGGAAAAAAGCGCTGAGTTTTCGGTGCGCTACGACATGCCTTCCGACGATGTCGTCACCGAATACATCGAATTTAAGCAATTGAAGGCGCGCATGATGCGCCGCTTTGCGCGCTCTAAAAACGGTGAGTGGTACCTCATCTACTACGCCGACATCAATCAGTACGACAAATAATTATGGCAAAGAAGAGATGGATCGCCCCCAATGTGCGTGTCGTCAGCATTGCGGAAAAGGGCATGTGTATCGGTCGCGATGAAGAGGGTAAAGTCTATCTCGTCGAATTTGCCGTACCCGGCGATGTCGTCGACGTAGAAGTGCGGCGCAAAAAGAAGGGCTTGCCCTTTGGTGCACCCGCACGCATCGTCCAGCCATCACCCGACCGCGTGGAGCCAAAGTGTAGCTACTTCGGCGGTTGTGGCGGCTGCAAATGGCAAAACCTGCGATACGAAGCCCAACTCCAACAAAAAGCCTCCATGGTCAAAGATGCACTGACGCGCATCGGAGGCGTCCGCAATGCCGTATTCGATCCCATAGTGCCCTGCCCGCGCGTGTTTTACTACCGCAACAAACTGGAATACTCCTTCTCCGCCCGCCGATGGCTCACACGCAGCGAAATCGAATCCGCCCCTCCCAACTCACTGCGTAAAGACAAAGCTCTGGGATTCCACGCACCCGGCGTCTTTGACAAGGTCGTCGATGTCGACCACTGCTACCTCCAAGAAGAACCCTCCAATGCCGTTAAGAATTTCATCCGCCAATACGCTTTAGACCACGGCTTGAGCTTTTACAACTATCGACGCCACCATGGCTTTTTGCGCAGCCTCATCGTACGGATAGCTACCACAGGACAAGTCATGGTCACCCTGGTCTTTGGCGAAGACCAACCCGAACAGATTACCGCACTCCTATCGGCCGTGCGACAGCAATTCCCCCAACTGACCACCATCTGCTATTTCATCAACACCAAGCAAAACGACTCGCTCTTCGACCTGACACCGCACACTTTTGACGGCCTCGGTTACATCATCGAACAACTCGATAACATTCGCTACAAGATCGGTCCAAAGTCGTTTTTCCAGACCAACAGCTACCAAGCCGTCAAGCTGTACCGCTCGGTGCTCGAGATGGCGCATATTAGTGCGGCAGATACAGTATACGACCTCTACACGGGCGTCGGCGGTATAGCGCTCTTTGTGGCACCGCATGCGCGACACGTTCTGGGCATAGAGACTGTCGAAGAAGCCGTACTCGACGCACGAGCAAATGCCGAGCTCAACCAATGTACCAACGCAGCATTTATTACTGGTGATGTCGCCGATGTGTTACATCCCAGTGTGTGGCAACGGCACGGCAAGCCGGATGTGCTCATCACCGACCCACCACGGAGCGGCATGCATCGCCGCGTCATCAATCACCTGCTCCAACTGGCACCAAAGCGAATCGTCTACGTCAGTTGTAACCCCGCCACCCAGGCCCG
>JALWKB010000051.1 GCA_026996805.1 Saprospiraceae bacterium
CAGTTTTATCTATTACTGTAAAGTAAATTCGGTAACCCTTACCATAATCAATCCTCATTTCTGTAATTCCATTTCCAACATGTTTCCTATCTCCAAAGTGGCCGTATTCCTCGATGCGTTGTATACGAAACAGAATTTTGGCTTTAGCCTTCCGGTCTTTTTGATTTCTGGGCCAATTGTCAAACTTCTACGTTTTTTCAGTGATGAACATAACTTTGTCTCCAATAGGACACAAAGTTGGCAAAATATTTTTATTGTCGCCATTAGTAAAAATCCCATCCGTCCCAGCAGAGCAAGATATCCAAACCATCCCCAACAAATCCCCGAATTTTCCCTATCTATCCTACCGTAGAGCCAAACCCTTTTTCCGCCACGGTTTGGCATACGCCCCAAACTTCCTACACAACCTTCTCTTCTTTAAATACCAACCTTCTGATGAAAGGGATGACGATGGGCTTTTTCCTGAAACTAAAAGCCATAGAGACTGCTTTGACTACGAGCTCGAAAGGGGAATACCGATTGCCGAGCAGGATGATCTATTAATGGATGATGACGAGTGATACAGCTGTGTTGAGATTAGAGGAGGATTTTAAGCTATCGCATCACCGACATCGTTCAAGCAGACAACACGGTACGCAAAGGCACCTCGCTAAAAGCGATGAAGTTTGACAGATAGATTTACCTCGGAGCGATGTATCATTTTATACTGCTGGTAATACTAAGAGGGCTCAAGGAGGGGACGCGGCTCTTCTTGGTGTAGGCAGAAGCTGGGGGTATACTATTCCAGAGCACCTGCTTTGCTTTCGTCTTCTGCGCGCTCTTTGTCGAGGGTGGGGGATTTGCGTGGAGGTTCGAGGTTGCCAAAGCCGATGCTGACCTTTTGGCCGAGGCCGATGTAATAGGGCAGGTAGACGTTGGTGGTGAAGTCGATGTTAAAGGCGGTCTTGGTGATGTTGTGGCCGTCGTGGCGCTTGTAGCGCACAGCACCTACGCGCCAGATATCATCGATTTTGACAGTGATTTGGCGAGGTACTTCCCATTCGATGCCGCGGGCCATACTCAGTATATTACCAATGAGTATGGGTTGGAGTAGCTCGATAATGCCTTGGCGGTCGCCTTTGTCGGTCAGTTCTATGTACTTTTTGTAATTGTGGTCGTTGAGAGGGAGCCAGCGCTTGAGCGTATAGCGGAAACGTACGTTTTCCCACACGTTGAAAGGCCACAGCCGAAACCAAGTTTCGCCCACCTTGATGGGTTTCATCTCCCCGCGGATATCGATTTCGGGGCCCAGCGACTGAAAGAAGTTTTGTACCTCTACGATGCCCTCGCCCAAGCATACGAGCAAGGGGTAGTCTTTGTACCATCGGTATTGGATGAGCGGGTATTGATAGCGGAATTGATCTTTGTCGTAATGGTTGTGAAACAGCACGTGTTCGCGACCAGCAATCTTCGAAATGGCTCCACGCAGAGCATAGAGGTCTCGTATTTCGATATCGCACAGCAGGGATATGCGAAAGATGGGGTACTTGTGCGCTGGTGCGGTGGCTTGTGGTGTGGTCATTGTTGTGGTATTTGAAAGGCTCGAAATTGGACAAATTCAAATCGCTTCACAATAGCGCCGCTTTTGTCGTGTTGAACCAAGCGTTTGGTCGTCGCATTATAGCACGGCAAATTAGCTCTTAAAAATAATAAAACCAACGCAAAGCTGAAGGTGTATTCGCCTTGAACGACAGCGGCCGCAGGGAGGAGGGAGCGATCTTGCAGGTCCTTAAAAAAGTCAATGGCCATTTCCACTACACGTGCACTCTCCCATGAGGGGTCGATTTCGGGGAAGGGAATGTCCACGATTTCACGCCCGATGGCCAACGCCGCCTCTCGTTGTTCCTTAGGCCAATTAGCCGATGGATGATTGGTGATATTCAAGAAATACCGATAGCGCCTATCGTCTACCATTTTATACGCATTGAAGGGTAAAATTAGTTATTCCCCGCATGGGATAAAAATTCGATGATGGGATCAGGAGTTTGCCTTGGCGATACGTATTCGACCAAGAGTGTGTCGCTGTGTAGGGCGGTGTCCTCATGCCGTCCTTGGCTTTCGGCAAATTGTACGACCTTGTTCCAATCGCTGAGATGGCTGTGCAAAGCCTGGGTATCGGACGGAGATATCCCACAAAATGCTGCAAACTCAGCGAGCTGTTTGCCCTGCAGTTGGACGCGCTCGACCGACACCATAAGGGTTCCCTTTAGGTTGAAATTGCGATACGGCACGTAGTAGCTCAACAGGCTTTGCAGCGTGGGGTGATAATAGACGCGATTGTACGCCAGAGCGTTGATATCGGTAATCCGCAGTCTGTAGAAGGCGAGCCCGAAGCCTTCGTCGATCGTGTTTATGGGGGGGATGCCCCACTGCAGAGGTACTTTGCGCGCCTGGATGCGCTCGATGACTCGTTGGATGACTTTTGTAGACATTGATGCACAGTTTTATACACTCAATGATGTATTTCTTTTACACAAGCGAAATGTAGAAATAGTTGTGTATGAAATCGTACGCTTCATTGCTGGACCTGGCTACGTGCTTCCTACAATCAAGAACAAACATTTCATGCAAAAAGATGCTAGTTGTATGAAATTGTAGGACGCTTTTCTGTGTAAGGGGCGAAAGGTTGGGCAGTGGTACGCTCGTGGCAGGGAGCATAAAAGTGCGGTTCACGGAAAGTGTTTTTGGAGGATGGGTTGAAAGGTGTCCCAGAGTTCGTCGAGGCTTTTGTGAAATTTATCCGCATCCCTCGTAGCGTTGTCTGTAAAACCGGCGTGGTTGATATCGTTGCGCAATTTGTAAAGGCGATCGAGTTGGCTCTTGAGCTCCTTGTCGCGCATTTCCAGGACGAAGGGATGGTGCTTGAGGAGGTTGAGGAGGAGGTCGCGGTGAGCTTCAGAAGGGACCTTCCATTCGTGGGAGGAGTCTTCTTTGTTTTGTGGCAGTATGTAAGAAAAGATGATCGCAATGGTTTCGAGGAGGGTTTTGTCCCAACCCTGTGCTCTGGACTTTGTCTTCGTAACGTGTGACTTGTCTATGCGATGGAGAATGCTCTTGAGCTCTTGGACCTTTTCGGGGGCGAGTTGGCTGTAGGCGCAATCGCTGTAGAGGTCTGCCAAGAGGGCGACGGCAAAGCCTTCGCGCAAGAGGGTCAGCCCCTGTTGGGTCATGCGGTATTGGATGGCATAGTCGATGGCGTACCACAGGGCCGAAAGGGAGTCATGTTCGGCAGGCAAAGATTTAATTTTGTCTTGCACTTTGCTGAAGAGCGGTCTGATGGAGGCGAGGAAAGTGGTCGTGTCGACGTCGGCGTGGAGCAGGCTTTGGATGCGTTGGTGGAGGCTTTTGCCGGCGGAGTTGTGGAAGAGAACCTTGCCGCGGCAGGTGGCGATGTTGTCGTGGAGGATTTTCGCTCCACAGAAGAGCTCTTTAATATTTATACGGGTGGATCTTTCTTCACCGGAAGTGTTTTTGATGCTTTGCTCGAGGGGGTGTAGGATGAGGTCGGCCTTTCCCGTTTCGAGGAAGGATCGCACCCCATAGCTGAGTTCTTGAAGTTCGGCAAAGACGGCGAGCTGGAGGATGGGTACTTTGCGGTCTTCCACTCTGGGAAATTTCTTGGGTATATCTCGAGGAGTGCCGAGCACTTCAAAGGCGCCGTAGTAGATGCCATTTACGGTGACTCCCTTAGTGGCTCTGGCGTAGGGAATGAGCACGGTAAAGAGGATGGGAATGGTGCGAAAGGCGTTGGTGATGTCGATGTATAGTGCGCTGTTTTCTGGAATATTATGGTAGATGGTATAAAACAGTTGCCATATTTCGGCTTCGCTAAAGCCGTGGGGGATTTCGATGGCCTGATATTGAAAGGGATAGTTGGATGACTGCAGTACTGCCTCGAGGCCCCGGCCGTGTGAGGAGTCTTCGGGAGAGGGCGACCAGTTTTTTCGCTTGGCTTCTTCGGTGACGAAAAAAAATGCTCGGTCATCCTCGGTCCAATCTTTGGCAATGGCCTGTAAGATGGCTTGACTGACGTAGCGCGTCTGGCAGCTGTATCCGTCGAGGGTGTAAGTGACTTCTTCGTACTTTGTGGTTCCCAGAAAACTGATAAAGGTGCGCTGGGTGGACATGACTGCTATGTGAGTTTCTTGGAGTACTTACACGAGGTGGGTTTTTCCTTTCCGTGGTTTTCCGGCGTGAGTATGGCGAGCACGATGGTTCCCTTGGGGAGTGCGCTTTTATAACCTCGCATTTCGAGGAGGACTTCTTCCTGGTGGGTGGAGCCGTCGTCTTGCACGTATTCGACGATGGCCTTGACGGTGTGTACGTATTCGAGGTCGTCGAAGTTGACGACTTCGACGGTGATTTGATCGTGCTTTTTGGTGTCTATTGCACCCTTGATCCGATAGGGGGTGGGTGTTGGTGGGGGAGGGGGTTCTCCATTGCCATTATCAGGGGGAGTGCCTCCTCCATTCTTTGGCGTTTTTTTGATGATGTGGAAGATCTTGTCCTGGACTTCTCTCTCCTCTGGGATGGTGATTTCGACGAATCCCATGGGGTAGAAGGTGTACTCACCGTCATCGCTTTTGGTGAAGGCGATTTTGCGCGTTTTGAAGCGCACTTTACCCGTGTGGTTATCGACGGGCCAGAGGTGGTCGTCGTACTGCCAGTCGCCCGTCATGGCGTGGAAGCCCGTGCCCTGGCCGAGGCGGAGCAGGGCCCCGGTGGATTTTTCATTCTTGCTCTTGAGTTCTTTTAGGGAGTCTCTTATTTTATCGATGTGTTCTACATTGTTGAAGCGTCTGTCTTTGAAGAAAGCTATTTCGCGCTTCAGGTACTTATCCATGCACTCACGCATGTAGTCGAGGAGAGCCTGGACGAATTCTTTGGCCGCTTTACCGCGTTTGAGCGGATGGTCATCGAGGGTGTAGGCGTATTCCTTATGGGTGTACTCGCGTCGTGGTACGACGGTAATGTATCCCAAGGCTTCTTGATCGAGATCGATGCATTCGTAGGCGGTTGCAAAAATGTCAGGATCAAAAATTGGGTTGTAGTTATTATTCCCTTTTTCTTTCCATCCCCATTGTGACTTATTGGGTGCACCAATTACTTTTGTACTCAGCCAGGTGGTTTGGGGGAAGTAGAAATCGGATAGTTGAAGAAAACGGGCGAGAGATTTTGAGAAATCATTCCCATAATCTCCAATAATTTTTTTATCGAAATTTGTAAAATGCTCATTGAAGTTTTTTAGTATTTTAAACCCATGATCTTTAATTAACTTATCAATTTTTCTCCATTCTACAGTATTGTCAAAATCCGGACGATAGTTAGATATACGTTTAAAAAAGTTATGAATTCGTGTCTTTTCTTTGTTTTTATCAAATTTAACATGACTGATCATCAATAGTGTACGCAGGGCTCCTTTGAGGGAGCTCCCCGGGATGATGGGATATCGACCCTTTTCATAAGGGGGCGTCGTCTTGAGTTGTAGTTTGAAGTCGCGCCCGTAGAGATTTTTGCCGATAGGAATGAGGCAGTTGTTCTCCTTAAAGATTTCCAAGTGGTATTGAGCACTCCCGCTCTGGAGAGCCGAAGCGATGCGCTTTAATGCCTCGAGGTCCAATTGGCGCGTTAGCGCATCCCAGTCGACGATGTAGTAGGTATTGTCATTATTTTCTTTACTTTCTTCAAACACATCCTTCTGTAGTTCGAGGTTTTTGCCGCTTCCAATGTGTACGGGCGTGATCGTCTTGAGATGGAGAGGGATGCGCACGTTGCGTTGCTTGTTTATTTTCTCGTCGTAGTGCGATACGGCGTGCATAGAGCAGTGTTTTTTATTTTGTGTGTGATGCACTGTAGGGTACGAACAGGCTTTGGCCGGAGCGGTATATCTTCGTGTTGCTATCGATACCACCAGGGGTGACATCCTGCACCCTTCCCCTTCGGAGAGGAGCGGTAGGACTGTCGAGATCTGTGAAGCGGAAGAGGCCGCCTTCTTTGAACATGTAGAGACCGTTCCTGCGGAAGTTGAGGTAGTCGATGTGGGTGACCCAGCCGCTGCGAAGAGTTAGATCAAAGGAAATCGGCTGCACTGTTTCATGGAGCACGGAGCCTTGGACTTCCGGCAGGTACATGCTCAGGTTGATCCATTGATCATCGCCTTGGGCATCAGGAAGGTGAAGGGTGATCGCATCGCTTTCGTAGCGGAAGCTACCCAGCCCGACGTTTTTATCCGAGCCGAGGCCCATGTACTGCAACACGTCGAGGGCACTTCGCACGCGTGGTGT
>JALWKB010000052.1 GCA_026996805.1 Saprospiraceae bacterium
GTGCGCATGGCGACGACATACAACTTTCGCCGTGGTGAGCAGTGGGATTCGATTACGGAGTGGCACAATCTGGTCTTCTGGCGTCAGCTTGCCGAGCGTGCCGAACAATTTCATAAAGGGGATCTGCTCTATGTAGAGGGCAAATTGAGCTATAATCGCTGGACGGATCAGGAGGGCAATATCCGCGACAAGACCGAGATCGAAGTACGCAGTGTGCGCCGCCTGCTCTCCCGCCAACAGCGCCTGGAAGCCAAACAAGGCATGGGTGAAATGCCATCGAGCTATCCTTCGGATCGAGAAGTCATGGGGCTCAACAACCCCTCGCCTACCGTCGCCGAAGATGCCGACATCCCCTTAGAGGATGACGACCTGCCTTTTTGAACGAAAAACCATTGTCCTCATCGACGCATTATACATATAAACGGAATACCAAAATACAGAGCTTTGGACACTGACCCTGCCGGTGCCAGTAGTGTAGTTCGGGCATGTCTTTTAACGGTGCTGTGGATGCCCTTCCCCTTTAGTGAATGGTGGGGGATTGCATTGATCATATTCTTTTTGCTGATTTTATCGGGTGCTATATCGGGATCGGAGGTAGCCCTTTTTTCGATACAGAAGAGCGATTTGAGAGAGCTTCGCACGCGTTCGCCGGGGCTGTATCGCATGCTTGTGTACTTGCTGCGGGATACCGATCGGCTGCTCGCTACCATACTCATCGCCAATACCTTTGTCAATGTCGCTATCGTATTGGCCGTAGAGCTGTTACTCTGGAAGCTCGGTGGCGAGGAGCTGTTTGTCCAGCTGAGTAAAGACATCGTCTCCTCTACAGGTCTGCCCATGAGCGCGGAGAGTTTAGGAAAGGTCTTCAATTTTATAGTCACTGTGGTAGGGGTGACGTTTCTCCTGCTCATGTTTGGCGAGATTACGCCCAAGCTCATCGCTCAAGCCAGAAACGTGCAGTTCATTCGCTATACGGGCTGGTTTTTGCGACTGCTCACCTATCTGTTTATGCTGTTTGTGTGGCTGTTCGAGCTCATGGCAGATGTAGCGTCGTGGATTTTTCGACCATTTATACGCACGCCCAAGCCCTCCAAAAGACAGGTGGTTCGGATGGTGCAAAAGACACTGGAGCACGAGACCCAGTATCGTCCAGCGGTCAAGCTCATCAAAGGGCTCTTGCGCCTGGATGATGTCACGGCGCGCAAAATCATGACCCATCGTAGCCAGGTGGCCACCGTCGATGTCAGCGACGACCTCGATACGGTATTGAAAAAAGTCCGCCAGTACAAATTTTCACGCTTGCCCGTCATCGACGGCAGCTTCGATAAAATCGTGGGCATTTTATACGTCAAAGATTTGTTGAATACCCTCTACGACCGCACCCGCAAAAGGCTAAAATGGCAAAAGCTCATCGTCGACGATGTCCTCTACGTGCCCGAACAAAAGAAAGGCATCGACCTGTTGCGCGAATTCCAGCGCGAGCGAAAACACATCGCCATCGTCGTCGACGAATACGGTGTGCCCCAGGGTATCGTCACCTTGGAAGACGTACTGGAAGAAGTCGTGGGCGACATCCGCGACGAATTTGATCCGGGCAAGGAACACCAGGGCAACGCCCCCAAGCCACAAAGGCATGTGTTCAACCAGGGAGAGGGAACAGTTTCCACCGTGGTAGAAGGCACCGAAAGCATCGAAGAGTTGAGCGATAAACTGAACCTTACAGAAGAGGAGCGCAAGCGACTCGAAGAAAAAGCCAATATCGTGGCGGGTTTGATCTTAGAACACACAGGCGACTTCCCACCGATAAATACTCCCATCCGCATTGATGATCGCCTACTGGCGCAAGTGACTAAAATGCGCGACGGCCGTATTGAGCAAGTAAAGATAACCCTTCTTGAGACCGAGCCGTCCGATGACACAGGAGAGACTGATCAGAAGGAGATTTCTAGTACCCGCGAAGGGTCATCCCATCAACCAATGCCATTCGGAGAGCGTGCTTCTGCCAACCCATTGGAAGGCAATACCAGTACGGAGGAAGATTTCGCCAAAGGGCGCGATAAAAACACCGTGAAGAAAGCCAGCCGTAGGGATGTCAATGCTTCTGATGCGGAGGATCAACCACCCAATACATTAGGGAGATCTGCCGATAGCCGAGAAAAAGGGTAGGGTGGAAAAACGCAAGAGGCGGATGGATTTGAGCAAGATGCGTAAGGAGTATAAAAAGGCAAAGCTCGACCTTGCACATACCCATGTGCACCCCATGCGCCAGTTTGAGGAGTGGATGCAACAGGCTCTTGCGGCGGGGATTGAAGAGGCCAATGCCATGTGTCTTGCCACTGCCACGCCCGATGGCAAGCCGTCGGCCAGGATGGTCTTGCTGAAGTATTTTGACGAACATGGCCTGGTCTTTTTCACCAATTACGAGAGCCGAAAGGCGCAAGAGCTTCAGGCCAACCCCCATGCGGCTTTACTATTTTATTGGAAAGAGCTCGAGCGGCAAGTGCGCATCGAAGGTGTGGTCGAAAAAGTATCACGTGCAGAGAGTGTGCGGTACTTCATTTCGCGACCGCGAGGTAGTCAGATTGCCGCATGGATATCGCCGCAGAGCAAAATCATCGAATCGCGCGAGGTGTTGCTCAGGTGGTGGAAGGAGTTTCGCCGTAAGGGCACGGAGACATTGCAAGCGCCTGCCTTTTGGGGTGGCTACCGCGTGCGCCCCCAACGCGTCGAATTTTGGCAGGGACGGGAAAGCCGCCTGCACGACCGCATTCTCTACGTACTTGAGCAAGGTCAATGGAAGCGTTATCGACTGGCCCCGTGATGTAAAGCAGCACAGATGTACACAAGTCGTTGGAAGCAGTGGCTCTTTCAATTGATCACGGCCGACGTGTTGAAGATGCAAGTGGCTCTTTGGCTCATCGTCATCGAGCTGTTCGTCGCCGTGGTGGGCTTTATGTGGCTGGAGGGATATTCGCTGCTCGATGCGCTCTACATGACTGTGATCACCATCTCAACGGTGGGGTACGGAGAGGTTGCCCCCCTCAGCGATGCGGGTAAGATTTTTACCTCTATCCTGATCGTCGTCAACATCGGTGTGTTTACGTATACGGCCACGGCCTTTACGTATTGGATCGTACAAGGTGCACTATTTCATAAAATGTGGAAACGCGACATGGAGAGACGCATTCAAAAACTACAGGATCACGTGATCGTCGTGGGGTACGGACGTTTCGGTAGGGAAGTAGCTCAGCATCTCCGCGAGATGGACATCCCCTTTGTCGTCGTCGAAAAAGATCCCGAAGTCGTCGAAGAGTTAAAACGCGATCCCATGATGTTGTTTGTCGAGGGGGATGCGACGAGCGACGACGTGTTGCGCATGGCAGGTATTGAGCAAGCTAAGGCCTTTATCACCGCAGTGCACGACGATACGACCAATCTCTACGGCGTACTGAGCGCGCGCCATATCAACCAAAAACTCAATATCATCTCCCGGGCCCAGGACAACAAATCGGCTGAGAAACTGCGGTTGGCAGGTGCTTCCCACATCGTGCTGCCGATGAAAATCGGTGGCTTCTACATGGCGGCACTGGTGACTCGCCCCGACGCCGTGGAGTTTTTGTCCGTATTGGCCAAAGAACCCCACGCAGAAATCACCTTTGAAGAATACCGTTACGACGAACTTCCCGAGCCGTTTCGCGACAAATCCATTCGGGATCTCAACTTCCGCAATCGCACAGGAGTCAATATCATCGCCGTGCGCATGCCCGACGGCACCTTCGTCGTCAACCCCTCACCCGATACGCACATTGTAGCCGGCAGCTCTATTATTGTCATCGGCACCAAAGAGCAAATCGAACGCATGTTAGAGCTCATCCCAAAAGTAAAATGAGCACTTCCACAGGGCGGTTAAAAAGATTTGTCGTACCTTGCCGCCGTAAGGCACCCGCTCATCTGGGGTCTCACGAAGGAATTTTTCACTTTTAAATCGTTTTATCATGAACATTTTTGTTGCAAGATTGGGTCGTTATACGACTGCCGATGACTTGCGTGAGCTCTTCAGCCAATACGGCGAAGTATCGTACACCAAGGTCATCATGGATCGCGAAACGGGCAATTCCAAGCGTTACGGCTTTGTAGAGATGCCCAACGACGAAGAGGCCCTTCAAGCTATCGAAGCACTCAATGGGTCGGAATTTGACGGCAGTCAGATCGTCGTCAAGGTATCCGAACCCACCAGATAGTACGCCTCACCGACGGGGAGGACACCCTTGCCAGTCCTCCCCATACTTTTTATTCCCCCCTGACGGAATGGTTTCGCCTCATCGAGGCCTTTGATCTGCGTTGCACCAGCAGGTGTGATATGCACCTTTGCGCACCGTCGAAAATCCGTATATTACCTCGCCGAAAGGAGTTTTTCTTCGAGGTATAAAATCGCAGTACATCATGACGAAGAGGCAGATACTGATCATCGGAATCGGACTATTTGTGCTCTTAGGGCTCTTTCAGGGTTGTGGTGCGTACAACACCTTTGTTGGAGAGGAGGAAAAGGTCAAGCAGGCATGGGCCAATCTGCAAAGTGCCTACCAACGCCGTGCCGATCTCATCCCCAACCTCGTGGAGACGGTCAAGGGCGCTGCAGACTTTGAGCGCTCCACCCTGCGCGAAGTGATCGAAGCGCGTGCCCGAGCTACCTCTATCCAAATCAATCCCGAAAAGCTAAGCGCCGAAGACATCCAGCGCTTTAGCCAGCTGCAAAGTGCACTGAGCAAATCCCTGGGACGACTGCTCCTGACGGTGGAGCGGTACCCCGAACTCAAAGCCAACAAAAACTTCCTTGAGCTACAGGCCCAGCTCGAAGGCACGGAAAACCGCATCAAAGTGGCACGCGATCGCTACAATCAGGCCGTGCAAGCCTACAACGCCCTCGTGCGGAAGTTTCCCGAAAATATCTACGCTACGATTTTTGGTTTTGGCGCGAAGCCCTATTTCGAAGCAGAAGAGGGCGCACAAGAGGCGCCGAAAGTGGAGTTTTAGTATGTTTTATCCTCACGTGATGCTCAGCGCCGAAGACGACCGCAGGGTCGTCGAATGCATTCGCGAGGCGGAACGTCGGACGAGTGGGGAAATACGCGTGCATTTTGATTCCATTGCCGAAGGCGATGTGTTTGCAGAGGCCAAGCGGGTATTTGAGCTCCTCGGCATGCACCAGACTATACGGCGCAATGGGGTGTTGATATTTGTCGCCCCGCGCATGCGTCGCTTTGTCGTCATTGGCGATAAGGGCATTCATTCGCTGGTGCCCGAAGGGTTTTGGGACGACGTGGCCCGCCTCATCGAAAGCTACTTCGTCCAAAAGAAGTGGGCAGAAGGTCTGTGCGCCGGCATCAAGCGCATTGCCGACGAAATGGCCAAACACTTTCCCCCCGTCGAGGGAGATGTCAACGAGTTGAGTGATGAGATCAGCTACGGCGAATAGTCGGGTGTGGCAATACCTGCTCTATGGGCTGGCCATCCTGTCGATAGCCGTAAGGGCACAAGAAATACCGCCTCCCCCCGATCGCCTGGTCAACGATTGGGCAGATGTGTTGACCCCGAGCGAAGAGGCACATCTGGAGCGGAAGTTGGTGCGCTATGCCGATACCACCTCTACGCAAATAGCCATCGTCATCGACAGCAGTTTGCACGGCCAGGACATCTTCGACTATTCGTTTCGCATAGCCGAAAGCTGGGGCATCGGCCAGCGCGGCAAAGACAATGGCATTTTAATCTATCTGTCGATAGGTGATCGGAAGATTTTCATCCATACGGGCAATAACGTCGAAGGCCCCTTGCCCGATGCCATCGTCAAGCGCATCATCGAAAACATCATGGTACCCGCTTTTCGCCGTGGGAAGTTTTACGATGGGCTCAACCGAGCAGTGGATGTCATCATCGAGTTACTCAGCGGCCAATTTCAACCGGATCAATGGCATCACCAATCGGAGCTGGGGCTCTCTGAAAAGCTGTTTTTCCTGTTCATCATCCTCATCTTTTTGTTTATCATAGGCTTGCTGTGGTACTGTCATCGGTCGGGCAAGTGTGAGGTAGCGCGTGGGGGAGGGTATTTTGGCGGCGGCACGTATCGGCGCTATGGCGACCGCACCATCGTCATCACAGGTGGCGGATGGGGAGGTTTTGGCTCCGGTGGGGGTGGCTTTGGAGGCTTTGGCGGCTTTGGCGGGGGAGGATTCAGCGGTGGTGGAGCAGGGG
>JALWKB010000053.1 GCA_026996805.1 Saprospiraceae bacterium
GTGCTCAGCGCAAAGATGCTCAAAGCGACGGCAAAGGCGGTGAGGGTCATGGCACTACCGCGCAAGAGTGCGCCTAAGACCAGAGCGGCGGGGATTTTATGCATGATGATAGCCCAGAGAAGGGAATGGGTGGAGGCAGAAAGCATATGCGCGTGTTCGGTTTCGCCTACGTGGAGGGGAAATCCTTCGATAAAAGCGTGCAGCAGGAGACCCATATAGAGCACCTTCCACCGGCCCGCAGGTAGATGGAGGTGGACGTGGCTGTGTTCTAAGCCCGAGCTAAATCGCGAGAGAAAAAACTGCGATACGAATCCCAAGAGTACGAAGAGGCCGATATCGCGTTGGCCGTGGTAGGGCAGTGCGGGAAGGAGTTCGAAAAACACAATGCTCATGATGAAGGCTGCCCCAAAAGCGAGAAAGTAACGTACTTTTTCGCGGAAGGCTTCGGGGAGCCACCATCCGGCTATTCCCCCAATCAGTGCACTTACGATCAACAATATGTAATAGCCAATGGTCATGTGTGCGATGCCTTTTGGAGATACTGCGCAACGATGTGATACATGCCGTAGCCGATGAGTATACCGATGGCAGTGCCGACGACTATATCGGAGGGATAGTGCACGCCAACGAATATCTGTGCAAATCCGACCCCTGCGGCCCATACGAGGAGAGCAATCGTCGGCCAATGTGTTTTGGCTCTACGGAGGTAGTATAAGCCGAAGTACGTGGCTAAGGCAAAGTGGTTAGTGGCATGGGCGGAAGGCATGCTGTAGCCACTTCCGCAGGGCACGCGTAGGAGGAGGTTCTGGATATCGAGGTGGCAGGGGCGTGGACGCATGAAGAGGTTTTTGAGTAGTTGGCCGCTGAGGACATCGGCCAATGCTACGGCGAGGAGGGCCCCCATTATGATGACCAGGCCGCGTTTGCCGTACCGATACCCAAAGCTCAGCACCCAAAACAGATACAGAGGGATCCAGGTCAAGGGATTGCGCCAATAGATGAGCATCGCCTCCAGCCACTCGGGCAGGTGCATCCCGTTGATGAGTGAAAACAAAGTACTATCCCATTGTGTCAATTGCTCCACGATGTTGTCCGTCGTTTTTTCGAAAATGCATAATTATTCGGGGAGAGCATTTGGGATGAAAGGCTCGCAAGTGATAATCTCCAAAATGCGATAGTGGTGTGAGTCCTGCCTTATGGGCCATGCGATGGAAGTCTTCTACCGTATATAATCGCACGCGTTCGTAAAATGTTTGTTCGTTGCCTGAAGGGTCTACACAGCGGATGGTTTTGATGATGTGGGTAGGGGTGCGTTGTCGATGGATATGAAATTGTACACCATTTTCCTGTCGCGTTTCATAGGGGCGGAGGTGTGCAGTGGTGTAGTCGGCATTGAGGTAATCGATGATGAAGTCGCCTTGGGGTTTGAGAGCTGCCGCGATGTGGTAGAACACTTGTTGGTCTTCGTCATCGGAGTCGAAGTAGCCAAAGCTGGTGAAGAGGTTGCAGATGAGGTCGTAAGGGCCTTGGGGCAGGGGATGACGCATATCGTGGAGGATGTATTGCTCATTGGGCGAGGCTTGCCTTTGTGCCTCTTGCAGGGCATTGGCGGCGATGTCGATGCCGACCACTCGGTGGCCGTGTTGGGCCATGATGCGGGTATGTCTTCCTCTGCCGCAGGCCAGGTCGAGAATACGCGCTTGGCTGGGTAGATTTAAATAGTGCAAGAGCCGCTGTAGGAAGCTGGCGGCCTCACTTTCGTTGCGGTGGCGATAGAGGAGGCGATAGTACTCCGTGTCAAACCACGTGGCGTACCAGGGTTTCGAAGTATTGTCCCATGCTGGTGGAGTGCTGTTCATACGCTCGCTTTGGTTCGCCACTTCAAAGGTAGGGCATTTTAGGTGAGCGAGAACATCTGGTATATGTTTAAAAATTTATACATTTGTGCAGTAAAAGTTCAAGCGATCAAATCAAAATTGTAAGAGCTATGTGGAAGGAGTTTCGCGATTTTATTATGACGGGCAATGTCATTGAATTTGCGGTAGCGGTGATACTGGCGGGAGCGGTCAGTCTTGTGGTGACGGGTTTTGTCAACGACATCATGATGCCCATAGTGGGGTATTTTGTCGGCGATGTCGACTTTTCGCAGATGAAGGTCGTACTATCGGAGGCGGTGGTCGATGCCGATGGTAAGGTTGTGAAGCCGGAAAATGCCATTCGCTATGGTGCATGGGTCAATACGCTCGTCAATCTCGTCATCGTGGGGTTGGTGTTGTTTCTCATCGTAAAGGTGTACAATCGCTTGAAAAAGAAAAAGGAAGAAGCTCCTGCAGCTCCTGCTGGCCCATCGGCAGAGGATCTCCTTGCCGAAATTCGCGATTTGCTCAAGAAACAATCGTGATTTAGGGAGCGCGAATCAAGACGAGTCGTCCCACCTCGATCGTCCTTTCGTCCTGAGAAAGGCGGTAGAGGTAGGTGCCCGAGGGCAGGTGGTCGGGCAGCTGGAAGCTGTATGTGGATCGCTTGTCGTCGAGTGGCAATGCGCGTCTGAAGACGAGCTGGCCATGGAGGTCGTACAGCTCCCAGCTGAAGGTAGATGGTAGAGGGGTGGATATTTCGAGGTGTATCCGCCCGCTACACGGGTTGGGGAAGATGCGGTGGTGGATGGCAGTGTCGTCCGTCGCAGGACGGTGGACTAATTGGATCCTATGCGTTTCGAAGTGTGTATTTACCGAGAGAGGTGTCAGAGCGTTTTGGTCGAGGTAGATTTCGGGTGGTAGTGTTGTTGCTACGAGGAGCGTAAAGAGCGTATCGGCCCTTGTGCAATAGACTTGGTGAGGGGAATTCCATGCGATGAATGCCCTGTGGTCGATGATGTGGTGATAATCGCCATCTACTGGGAGGGATTTGGGCAGTAGTGCGCGTATTGTGCCGGAGGAAGTGAGTAGGGATAGTTGTAAGGCGGAGGTGGTGAGGGTAGAAGTGCTGAAAAAGTGTACGGCGTAGAGCTCGTCGTCGATGCGTTGGGTGACGTAATACCACTGCCATGTCGATTGGGGCTGGCTACGGGTTTTGATGAAATCGCCCGACACATCGCCCATTTTGATGCCTTTCCAGTGGATGGTGATGACGGAGTCGTCTGCACTGGGCACGAAGGTATGGGTGTTGGGTCGACTTCTAAGCGCATTGAGATCGTCGAAGTCGGTTGACGAGGGATAGAGTTTCCAGGAGGGGACGTGGCGAAAGCGGGACCATTTGTTTAGCAAGAGCTTTCGGATGATACCGATATCTGCCACGGAGAGGTCGCCGCTGTTGTTGACATCGCCGGCGATGATTTGCCATGCCTTTGTGATCGGCTGAATGCCGAGGAGGTGATATTGGATGAGCTGCAGGTCGAATACCGACAGGCCTCTTAAGTATTGGCGTTCATGGCGAAGGGTGATGGTGTACTGTTGGCCCGGATGTTTTTGTAGGAGGAGGTCGTATGAGCTGCTGAATTGGCCGGTGGAGAGTGTGTCTGGGCCGCGAGGGGTAGACCGCTGGACGACGATGTCGACACGGCGAAGCGCACGGCCACCTAAGGAGGTGATGCTACCGCGGAGGCGCAGCACGTGTCCATTGCAGTGGTTGTTGGCCTGGATTTGCACCTGAGCGGTACACGAGGCGATGTTGCCCGCTTCGTCGCTAACATAGACGGTCACCGTGGTGTCTAATGTGGGTTGTCCTTTGAGATCCGCGCAGGTAAATTGGATGCTGTCGACGATTTTATTAGGGTGAAAGCTGTAACGCAGCCCACCGGCATCGGTGCAGTTGTCAGTACTTTGGAGTATGAAATGGTCGATGGGCAGCGCGATGGTTCCCGATTCGGGCATGATGACGGTATTGATTTGATCGCGACAGTAGACGGTGGGTGGTTTACAATCGAGTACGGTGATGTGTTGGGTGCATGCAGCGATATTGCCGCAGTCGTCTTCGACGCGCCATTCGACGCGATGGCTGCCGAGGGGTAGGATGATCGTGCTATCGGAATAGGGATTCCAGTTGCTCCACTGCCCAGCTTGGTCGATATCTATGCGGTAGTACCATTTCAAAGCCTCTTGGGGTGTGCAATCGTCTAAAGCAGTTGGTTGGTATGCAAATCGGCCGTTGCACGGGGATCCGCTGCCCACGGTTTCATACAGACACAGTACAGTATCCCTACAGAAGGGGCTATCGATGACGGGAGGTTGTGCGTTGATGACGCGGATGATTTGCGTGTCCTGCCATATGCCTGCAGCGTGTTTGTCGTACTGACACCAATCGATGACGGTCCACTCGCGGGCAATGGTAAAGCAGGCCGAATCAGCCTGATAGTAATAGCGGTCGGTGTAGGTGACCTGTACGTCTGCACAGCCTGTATTGCGCAGGGCGTAGGCGCTGTCGAGACGGGTGGAGGTAGAAGGATTGAGCTCGGCATCGTCTGAGCAACTCAAGGTAATCGGCGGGTCGATGATATCTGCTGGCCAATGGATGTCGGCCTTTGAAAATGGACGGTTGTTGACAAAGGTTATGCGCTGGATGGCCGAGTCGACATTGCCCGAAGGGTCTATCGCTATGAAGCGCCTTGTCAGTACACCGCTGCCACAGTGCAATGCGTGCTGTACGGTTTCTTCCACGATGACACGGTCGCAGTTGTCGGTTACATAACCATCCAATCCCATGTATTGGCGTCGCCCGTCGATGGTGAGAAAGATGCTATCTCGATGGTCGCGGTCCGTGGCGATGCGCCCGAAAAGGGCAGCTGTACTGTCGATATCCCACGGAAAGTCGCAGGGAACGGTCATGTCGGGTGGCGGTACGATGCGTGGAGGGGTTTTGTCGTCGACGCGCACTTCGACCATGCAGACGGAGGAGTTGCCGGCGGCATCGAAGACGGCGAGCTCAACCATAATGCGCTTGTTGGCGTCATTACAGCAAAAACGGACGGTGGGTGCAAAGTCGTTGGTGGTAGTACTACAAGCGGATGCGCTATCCACGCGTCTTGCTAAGAAGTGGCTAATGCCACAGTTGTCTCGACTGCCGTCGTCTAAGGCTTGGGCATCTAAGATGTGATGGCCATCGTCGGAGAGCGTCACCACGGTGTGATTTTCGCAGACGATATCGGGAGGGCGCTTATCGGCTACGTAAAACATGACTGTACAACTTGCCTTATTGCCGCAGTCGTCAACGATTTCATACTCCAGCCAATGACAGCCCGTATCGAGTTGTGTCAAGACGAACGGTGCTTCGTCGGGGCGGCGGTAGTCACCGAGGAGGCGTCGGCTACTGGGATCGCGCTGGCACGCGTTGCTTTGCTTATGCGCGATGTGGTAAATGCGGTATTTCCATTGGGAACAGTACTCTTCGACGCGTATCGGTGCCGTCGGGCTATTGGGGATGGGCGCCGAATAGTTTGCAAAGCAGTCGTAGGGCGACACCGCAGCGGTATCGTAGGCCAGAGAGTCCGAAGTGCAGAGCAATGTGGGTGCTGTGGTGTCGGTGATGACGATGCGTTGGCTTGTAGATACCTTGCGCTGGGATGGCGGGGCACACCAGTCGATGACGGTCCAGGTGCGCAGGATTTTTTGGGTGCCACCGCAGGAGGGAATGAGGTGGTCTTCGTACGTGGCGTAGAGCCAGCTGCATCCGTAAGGTACGGGATATCCCGTCACATCGGGGTGTGGGGTACCCTGATCCGTCGACTTCCAGCTGTCGAGACAGTCGAGTACGGTGTCGCGTAAGGGTTGCAGATCATCGGGGATGCGAGGGCGGATGATGCGTATAGTGTCCTTGCATCGGGTGTAGTTGCCCGACGCATCGGTAGCCTCCCACGTGCGGATGATTGTCTTAAACGAATCTTCGCAGATGAAATCGTTGAGCACTTCGTCGCTGTAGCGCAGGCGTACGGTGCCGCAAGAGTCCCAGTGGTCGACGAGGTATTCGTCGTCGGATGCTGCAGGCGTAATGACGGCGGTAGCGGGCAGTGGGAACCCCAGCGTTTCGGGAGAGAGATCTGCACTGCAGCGCACGGTGTCGTTACCACAGCGTAGCGGCGGTATGTACTTGTCTTCGATATAGAGACGGCCGTGGCAGTAATTTTGCACACAGGTGTCTACTACCTTAAAGCGTATGG
>JALWKB010000054.1 GCA_026996805.1 Saprospiraceae bacterium
TTATAGGGGTCCCGCTCATGGGGCAAGGCCTTGCCCTGCTCCATCACTTTATGGAGGAGCGGCTCATGTGTCAGGCCTTCAATACGCGTATGCAGATGTCGAAAATTGGGATGATAGACCACATCCACTGTGTCGGGAGACTCCTCTGCCAAGGTGATGACATCGCGATACATCAGGCCCGCCCTATCGTAGTAGCGATAGACGCGCTTGGCATCGGGGAGGGAGACCTTTTCGGGATCGTCGGAGAGCTTGAGATTGGGGCGACCGTCAAATTGCGAGAGCTTGTAGACTCCACCGAGGGCGCAGCATCCCTCCGAAGTGACGAGCTTGGTACCGATTCCAAACCCGTCGATGGCTGCACCTTGGAGATTGAGGCTGCGCACTAAGTATTCGTCGAGTTGGTTGGAAGAGATGATCTTCAAGTAATGGAGGCCTTGGCTGTCAAACTGCTGGCGGGCGTAGCGCGACAAAAAGGCAATATCTCCGCTATCGATGCGCACGCCGTAGAGGCGATATCCCTGTGCTTCGGCTTCCTTGGCCACGGTGATGGCATGAGGGATGCCCGAGTGGATGGTGTCGTAGGTATCGATGAGCAAGACCGTCTTGTCGCGATAGATATCGGCAAAGCGCCGAAAGGCGGTCAATTCGTCGGGATAGGCCTGCACCCATGCATGTGCCATCGTACCAATGGCTTGCAATCCGTACTGTCTGGCTGCCCATACGTTGGACGTGCCCATCGCACCGCCAATCACCGCTGCCCGTGCGGCAAAGATCGAACCAAGACCATGGGCGCGACGCATTCCAAAATCTACGAAATTTTGCCCCGGTTTTAACGCCTCCTCGATGCGCGAGGCACGCGTGGCGACGAGGCTCTGATAATTGAGAAAATTCAATACCAGCGTTTCGATGAGCTGCAGCTCCAAAATATTCCCCTCGGCGATGAGCAGAGGTTCGTGATGAAAGACGACCTCCCCCTCGCGAGCTGCATAAATGCTGCCTCGAAATCGAAAATGGCGAAGATAGTCCAAAAAAGCCGGCTCAAAACCTGCCTGCTCCAAAAAAGCCAGATCCTCCTCCCCATATCGAAAGTCCTCTAACGCATCGAGCAGATCCGCTAACCCTGCAAAGATCACATAGCCACTCTGACAGGGATAGCTCCGGAAAAAGTAGTCAAACACCGCCGGCTTATCGGCCATGCCCTCCTTGAAGTAGCCTTGCGCCATGGTCAGCTCGTAGTAATCCGTGTAGGAGCCCCAGCGAACGTCCTTCCAGCTCATGCATGCACGATTTTATACATATCAAAAAAATGCCTCAAGGTAATGCCATTTTGCACATGGGCACAAGGTATACGGTGCTGCGCTTGTCCTCCGTTTGGTTGAAAAGAAATTGCTTCAACAACAGGGCGCATGGCCATTTTATTGTACGTGGGGAGAGGTATTTTGTTGCTGGGCGTGGGGCTTGTGCTTTTTATTCTCGGTTATCTATTAGCTGCCTACACGCTCAGTAGCATTCCGACGCGTACATCTCTACGCCCCTGTCACGTTACTGATACGGTTTTTGTATCCGACAACGGCGTGCATCTATCCCTTGCACTGTCGCTGAGGTCACTGCCGGATTCGCTGCGCAGATCCTTGATATTGCATCCCGCAACGCGGTATGCCGTCTTTGGCATGGGTGAGCGCGACTTTTATGTCGAAGTAGGCAGCTGGGAGGAATTGGATTGGAAGCTCGCACTTCGAGCAGCCTTGCTTCCCACGCCGAGTTTGATTCGGGTGTATGGGAGGCAAGCGATGGACAGCCTTTGGTTGAGCATTCCCGTTTGTGCGGGCCAACATCGGCGCATCATCGAGTACATTGCACAGTCACTAAAATGGAATGCGGAGGGCAAGGCCCTACTCTACGGCGATACCAGCTATGGGCAGTATGATCGATTTTACCAAAGTCGTTACACGTACCATCTGTGGTTTACCTGCAACAACTGGGTCAACGGTGCCTTTAAGCACGCCAGCATTCCCACCTGTCGGTGGTCTCCCTTTTCTGGGCCCTTGATGCGGTGTTTGCGCAAGCGCCACGCCCCCCGCCTATGAGGAGCCGTATGCGCTGAGGGTCTGCGTTATGCAAAATGCGCAACCGCTATTGCAATGGCGGTATGCGAAGCACTTGTCCGGGGTAGATCTTGTCGGGATGGGTCAACATGGGCCTGTTGGCTTCGAAGATGACGGGGTATTTCATGGGATCGCCGTAGTGTTCTTTGGCGATTTTTGAAAGAGTATCGCCGGGTTGGACAGTGTAAAATGTCGCCTGCGGTTCGGGATTTGTCACGCGAAGTCGATCGTCGACGCATTCGACGCCCTCGACGTTGCCGACGGCCAGGATGACTTTTTCGGCAATTTCGGTCGTCTCGACATCACCGTAGACTACGACGGTGCCTTCCTTAATGGCCACGGCGAAGTTTTCCACCGGCAGTCCGAGCGACATGATTTCCTGCTTGAGTCGCGCTTCATTGAGGAGCGGCTCGGCGGGTGGCGGTGCTTCCTCGGCCTTCTTGCCAAAGATGGATTTACCAGCATTTTTCAAAAACGAAAACAGTCCCATATGGATGCGATTTTAGTTATTTCATCAAATTAGGCACAAATATAGCACTTTTTTAATATTTAAGCGCCCTGTTTTTCGCCAATGCAATCAAAAGAGTGCGAGGCTTTGCATCGGCATGGGACAGCGATAGGCCTATTTTCAGTGGGAAATACCGGATTGCATCGATCCCATTTAGAAAAAAATACCTATCTTGTCAGGGAATTGGAAAACAAAACCCTACTGCGATGAAAAAACTCTGGTACACGATCGTTGTACTCTCGCTTATCATCGAAGCACGGGCGGGAGGTATCGTCACCAATACCAATCAAAGTGCTGCCTTTATTCGAATGCTCGTACGCGACGCATCCACCGAAGTAGATGCACTGTATTTCAACCCTGCAGGTCTGGTGCATCTCGAAGATGGGCTGTACGTACAGCTCAACACGCAGACCATTTGGCAGACGCGCACAATCCAGACCGATGTCGCACAGCCGCAAAAGACCATTGACATCCGGGGAAAGACCTTTGTCCCTCTCTTGCCGACGGGCTATGTGGTCTACAAGCACGGCTCCTGGGCAGTGGGTGCCGGATTTGAAGTAATAGGTGGGGGCGGCAGTGTCAAGAGCGAGGACGGTCTGCCGGAGTTTCACCTGCAGCTGCTCGACGCCGCTACCAATCCCGAAAAGCTCGCGAGATTCGGTACGACCACCTACAGTGCAGATATGTACTTCGAAGGTTCTTCGGCCTATTACGGCGCTCAGTTCAACGTCGCCTATGCACTCACCGAACGCCTATCGGTTTCTGCGGGCATCCGTCGCGTGGTGATCAACAATAGTGTGAAAGGACACATCCGAGACATTTCGTTCGACTTTGGAGGTGGCCCGATGATGCGCGCCGTCGACTTTTTCGACACTTTGCTGGCACGGGTCCAACCAGCCGTCGAAGGAAGCTGTAAAATCGTCGATGGCGTCAAAGACGCCGGCCTCGACCCAAGTGTAGTGCAGTTGGCGCATCTGGTGTTCTTTGGACGGATCACGCTCGAGCAAAAACAACAACTCGAAGACGGACTGCGACAATTCGGATACACCGATGATCAGATCAGTGAGATGAGCGTACAAGATGTCAAGACGGCCTACCTCGGCATCCAAACACTCCTCGGCAATACGAAAGAACAGTTTGTCGACAGAGCAGTAGAGGTCAGACAAACGGGCTCAGGTTGGACACCCATCGTGGGCATCGATTACGACGGCGGCAAGTGGGGACTGGCAATCAAATACGAGCACAAGACACCGATGACGGTCGTCAACAATACCATCAAAGACGATTTCGGCTTTTATCCCGACGGAAGGGAAATCCCCAACGACATGCCGGCCATGCTCAGCGTTGGGCTGCGCTACCAAATGCAGTCCAAATTGCACACCCAGCTGGGATTTCATTATTATTTCGACAAAGCAGCTCGCTACGGAAGGACCGACGACAACAACAATTTTATCACCAACGGCGAAGAAGCTACTATTGCAGGTACCACCACTACCCTCCTCAAAGGCAACACTTATGAAATAGGCTTAGGTGCCGCCTATCAATATTCCTCCACACTCCAACTCAGTGCGGGCGTCTTGGCAGTGAGGGTCCATCCCAACACTGTCTATCAAAACGCCACCTCGTACGCTCTCAGCACGCTCACTTTCGGCACGGGCCTCGCCTATCAGGTCAACGACCAACTACAACTGCAGCTCGCAGGTAGTCTCACGCTCTACGAGCCGTATACGCGTGATTTTGGCCTGTATAGCGAAACTTACGACAAGTCCGCGCAGGTCGTTGCGTTTGGACTGACCTATAAACTCCAATGACCGATTAAAAGCGCGTACATTGGTCTCTTTGCGCCTTCGAGGAATAATCATCGCTCTTGCTCTACTGTTTGCTTGTCAAGAGCTTTCGCTTTGGGCCCAGCGCATCGTCCGCAAGCCATTTGTCCACGCCAAGAGCCATCCCACCGTCACGCTCGACAGTATCTCCTTTGGTCGATCGCGAACGGTTTTATACCTACATCTCATCAATAAAATTCCCGACGGTTGGTTTTGTCTGTCTTCGGATATTCGCCTACGCGACAGCAGGGGCATCGAGTGGCAGAGTATTCAGACGAAGGGACTGCCCACCTGCCCGAAAACACGCCGCTTTCGAGCAGTGGGAGTTTCGCATGCCTTTGAAATCCACTTCCCTGAAATCTCCAGCATCCATGGGCCGCTGACACTATACGAACGCTGTGACCAACACTGCCTGCACTTAGAAGGCATCGTCATCGATGCGGCGTTAAATCGCGAGCTCTACCAACTGGAAGAAGCCCTCACGTACATCCGTCGCGGTAGCGATACCACCGCACTGGAGTTGCTCCTCCGCCTTTTCCGCCAAAGCCAATATCCCCAAAGCGACCACATCTTGCAATGCGCATACCACCTCACACAGCTCTACCGCAAACTCCATCAACCCGAAAAGGCCCATCCGTATATCCAGTATTTGAAGTCTTCTGACCATCCACGCGCGCGATTTTACCTTCAAAAACTCCAAAAAATTCAACCTCAGCCTCACTGAAGCATCCAGAATGGATCGATGGAAACACGCAGCACGAAATGGCTCCTTTTCAATTAGGGTATAAAATGGTAGGAGGTGGCACGGCGCCAACGATTTCATACATAAAATACGCAAGTTCAAGCCTTTAAAGACCAGTTTTTACCCATTGCGGGTAAATGATTAAATTTGTAAGTGGCAAATCGCAACCACATGTCGGACAATCTCACCCATCTTGCACGGCGCTTTGGTCTCAACCGTTTGCTCTTTGACGAACTCGCACGGCGCAAGCGTCAAAACGGTCGGCTTACGGAGGCGGACATCCGTGAACTTGCCGATCGCTACCTCATCGGAGTGGCCAATGTGTACGGCACAGCCAGTGCGTACGACTTTCTCCTCGACGATAGCAGCGATGTATACGTCTGCGACGGAACGGCTTGCATGCTTGCCGGTACCCAAGAGTCGTTACGACAGTCGCTGGAAAGCAGGGGATTGCGCGTCGGCAAGATGGTTTGCCTCGGACGATGTCACGAAAATCACGCCTTCCACTACAGGGGGAAAAATTATTCGGGCGTCGACCACCAGCATCTCGATGCCATCTTAGCAGGTACGTATGAGAAGCGCAACGACGAGTACGGAGTGTACCATGTGGGCACGCCCTTGCTCACTGGGCAGGCACTCGATGCCGAGCGCTGCCGACGGCGATACGAAGAGGCCCTGCAACGCCCCCCTGCCAAACTCCTCGACGAGGTGCGGCAATCCCGATTGCGCGGTCGCGGTGGGGCGGGTTTTCCGATGCACATCAAGCTGGAAAGCGTGCGAAGCCAAGACGCAGATGAAAAGTACATCGTCTGCAACGCCGATGAGGGAGATCCAGGGGCGTATACGGATCGGTACTTGCTCGAGCAGCGCCCCTACGAAGTGCTCTTAGGCATGGCCCTGGCAGGATACATCACTGGGGCACGCGAAGGGGTACTATACATC
>JALWKB010000055.1 GCA_026996805.1 Saprospiraceae bacterium
TGGCATTGTGGCAGGAGATGCACAGCGTGTAGGATAAAAACTGCGTGTCGACGACCACCTTGTGTGGAGCAAGACCTGTACCGCGCGTCCCAATGACGGCCCCGTTGCGCACGTGGCAAACGGCACATGTGATGCCCTCGCGACGCAGCGCGGAGTCATAGCGCGGGTTTGGCTCGGTAACAGGACGAAAGACATCGCCCTCGATGAGCCCCTTTACCAGGTGCTGCTGCTGATTTTCGAGAGGGGCGTGACAGTTGATGCACAGATACGGACTGTTGTCTTTTTGTATTTCCTCCTGAAACTGTGGGTCGACCCATGCCAAGGCGTGCGTGGAGATTTTCCATTCTTCATAGTGCTTGCGGTGGCAAGTGCCGCAGGTGCGCGCATCGAGCGATTCAAGTCCTTCTGGTGGCGATTGGTAGGGGATGGCGCGTTCCCATGGTTTGGTCAGGGGGTGTACCCGCTCTCCACAACTCCACAAAGTGCTGAGCAATCCCACTACGGCGTAATTCCACATGCGTTGCATGATCGGTCTGCTTTTTCAGGCCCAAAGATAGGCGATTTTGTGAGGGAAAGCGGGGTATGAAAATCACAGGCTGCTGTGATTCCCTCGTGAATTAATGAAATAATGAGCGAACCTACGACTGGATGGGGAAACAATATAGCGGTTGTAGTGGGATGGTAGGGCTTGGAAATGAGACAAGTCATAGGATAAGAAAATAGGTGCAATCGCCTGTGGCAAACGGGCGGGATGCATATGGCATATCGAATATTGAATAATAAAGGGCAATAACTGCGTAATTTACTAATTTTACATAGGATGGACGACAAAGGGAATCAGTCGTCACTCAGGTTTATAAAACTGTAAAACATGAAATATTATGCCAAAGCTTTAATGGGGTGCTTTATTGGTTTATTACTTATATCGTGTATTGGACAAGAGTTCAAACCCAACTATTCAAAAGGGTACGCCACTGCATTGATGAATGGAGAGTATTGGAAAGGAGTAATTGAACCTCCAACAGGACGGCCTCCCAGATTACATGGAAATTTGGTAGATTTTTCTTTTAGTGTATATGACGAAATAGGCCAACTAAGACAGTATTTAGCTTTTAATAATATACCACTTAAGAAGGGGAGGTACCCATTATTTTATTTTTTCGGACCGCCAGATAGCCTGCCAGAGTGTTTTTATAATAAAGCGATATCAGATGGAGACATCACAGAAGATTTCTATGGAGCTATTGAGGGGCAGAGCACTATAACGATTACGGACTATAATGAGGAAGCCCGTTTGCTAATGGGGGAGTTTTCAGTTAAGTTGTGTATTCCTCCCATATACACAAAACACAACCCCAATAATCCCGATACCATAATCTTCGAAAATGGTCAGTTTATTGTAAAGCTTGAGTAGGTGTGAAACAAAATTAAAATGCACAAAGGAATGTCTTCAAACAGATAAAACAACAAGAGCCGTTCTCTATGTAATAGAAACCCATCAACGATTACATGGAGTACATGGGCAGGGCGCCCATTGACTTGATGCAGTATCATAACGAAGCGCAGGCGCTATTGAGTGATACGAACACTACGTATCACGATGTAGCAGCGTTGTTGGAGAAGTACCACATTTATTCGACGGCGACGATCGAAAAGTGGAAGGAGCTCGAGGCGTATTTGGACACTGTTAGTACAGTGGCAGCGTATAATGCGCGTATAGATTCCTTCGTTAACGAGGTAAATGAAGATCCGAACATACCGGCGATAGAGAAGATCATGTTGAAGACGTATGGAGCGGCCGTTAAGTTGGATGAGTCGGTTAGTTTGAGAGGGAAGAAGTGTCGGAAGTGTGCTAAATGGGCTGTAAAACGTGAGTGGGGATTTCAGGTTTGGGTGATGTATGCTATTACAATTCTTGGTTGTGTTGTTGGGCCTATAACAAGTGATCCGAGATTATTGGCTTTATGCTTTATCGTGTTACTCACGTTCTGGGATGTAATTTGCGAGGCATGTTGTAAAGTTTATTGGTTTTGCCCGAAGTGGCTATTTTGCCGTTAACGACACAGTGCATTTTGGTTTTTTATACTACTATAATGAAAATGAGGAGAGGAAATGTTTCCTTTCCTCTACCGTTAGGTCAGATTAAATGAAGTATACACCATCATAAAAATTAAGAAAATGATTAGGGGCTTCATCTACTTCTTTGTATGGTTTTTGTCTACTTACACAGCCTATAGTCAATTATTTTTAGGTGTAAATGCCTTTTCTGGTCTATCTCCGAAGATAGACCCTCACGGAGTATATACCCGTCCAGTATTGTGGCCTAATTTTACTTGTGCATATCGCTGGAAAAAAAGTTCATTAGTAATTGAAATTAATCCGTGTGCTATTAGCGAAATAGAATATGGAGATAAGGTGGATAGAACCTGCTATATGTTGATAGGTATAGGAGAAAGATCACCCTTATTTACTACCTATGATAGCCCTGATTTGATAAAGATGGTACTTGAAGTGTCTCTTCTATACAAAAGAATATATCAGGATTATTTTATTGATTTATATTCACTAAATCTACAAAGCGGTCACCGAATTGGATTTTCGACTAAACTATTAATAGAATTGGACAAAAAGGAGTTATACACCTGTAGTGTGGGTTTAGCACAATATCATGATATATTTAAATTTGGAACCAGCAATAGAAAGAGTAAACTTACATGGACCTATTTTGGTATGTATGTTAATTTAAACATAAACACAAAAGTTATTTACGATAGTATAAAAGAGAGGTTTAAGAAGAAAGATAAAAAATAATACATTTTTTTGAAGTAAGAATTTAACCTAATTTCTCTGGTTAGTATTGTCTGGTAAGCGAGTGAATTTCACATAAGAAGTAGGTCTTTTGGGGTTAAATATGGGATTATAATTTTAGAGTTTTTGCTATTGTTTGCCCATGGTGTAATCATATGTCAGGATTGGAGAAGCCCTTGGAATTAACTTAAAGATATTATTGGAGTTCAACGAATCGGACCGGTTTTATCCGTGTTTTGGAATGATAGTCCATCATGATATATGGGCATTTGGCGTCAAGGATCGCACTAATGTAAAATTGTGGAGATATGGAGGATTGTATTTCGCAGTACGAATAAATATGAGTGGAATGTTTAAAGGGATATTTAATTAAAACAGGCGTACATACCTTGTGACCAAGTTCGAGTGTACAATGCATTCCTGTTGGGTAGAAGTAACTTCCGTAAGTGAGGAGAACTTATTCACCAAAAAATGCATTTGATTCGACCAAGTATTTATAGATTTTTCTTACCTTTACAGTGTACTATTTGAAGGGACTGAATGGACAGATGGTGTGGATATCTACGGTCTCATCGAGGAGCTCAAGCAGAGGGATATAGTCGAACCATTTGAATATCGACTACTCAACGAGATGGCGGGTATGGCTGAGATGTATATTCATGGAGGAGCCTGGACGCGCGGGAGTTTAGGGAGGAGATGATCCAGATGAAGGCGGAGTGGGATCGGCGTGGATACACCGACTGCGGCAGGTATGGAAGGGTTACCGCCATAGTGTTATCGATCGGCTTGGCATCGGCGGATTGGTGGCTGGAGCATCCGGAGGAGGCTGGGATGAAGCATGAGGGAGAAGTGCAGCTGCGGGGACTGCCAGGAGTGGCAGTAGCGGATGCGGTAAGTGGTCTTTGGAGTGGAGCATGGGCTGCTCTGGGTGGAGGTGACTGGGGTACAATAGGATGGAGTGCCTTAGGCGGGGCAATAGGTGCATCATTAGGCGTAACCGGGAGAGTTGGGAGATGGTTACAAAAACTATAAAATAATGAAGAAGAACGATTTTCCGGAGATTCCTCTACCGCTCATGCTGATGATCCTCGCATTGTGTTGGTATGTTTTTTACGACATCACTGGTAGTGTATGGGAGAGCATTTTTATGCTTGCAGGAGCCATCATTTTTGGAGAAATCTTAGCCCCTCGGCTACTAAAACTCATCAATAAGTATTTGGACAAAAAGAAGGCGTAAAAAACGCCTGTTTGACGCATCCAATCCGTCCCGTCAGTGTTGGGTTGTTGAGTAATACATAGACGAAACGTATTGAATCGTAATGGGGCTCCTGTATAGGGGGCCCCATTTTAATTTTCACTATCTTTAAAGTTAAAATAAAACGATGTCGCACTCTTTTCAATCGCTCTTACTCTTCTCTATTGCTATTCTACTCAATACACTCTCAGCCCAGCATCGAGTATTTACAGTAGAATATGTAGAAGTTAAATACCCCATAAATATTGATATCGATGAGCTCACTCAGCTACCGCCACAGCTGCGGCGCGAATTCATGGAGGAGCAAAAAAAGCGTATGAAGGTGAAATACATCCACACATTGACGACAAATGGGAAAACCTCGAAATACGTCTTTAAAGACATCGAAAAGCCACCGGAAATGCGTCTCCTCTTCGGTACGATCGATCACTACAAAGACTTTGCATCGTGCAAGGTGATATCGCTATCGGCCTCTCTGCCGCCCGATACGCAAATCGAGGGAACATTGATGCGGCCGGAGGAATGGACACTCGTCGAAGGAGTGGACACCGTCATCTGCAATTTCCGCTGTAAAAAAGCGCTATCCCGCGATGGTGCGATTGCCTGGTATACCGAGCAAATACCGATCCCCGACGGGCCGAGTACCTTTTCGGGATTGCCGGGATTGATCCTGAAAGTGATCGTGCCGGGGAAATACGTCATCACGGCGCGCGAGGTGGCCGTAGCCTCCGACACTGTGACGATCGACATACCCCGTCGGCCGAAGGCGATAAGTATGGAGAAGTACGTGGGAAGTCTTCGGAAGACGCTGCTCCAACAAAAGCGATAAGCTCCTATAGCCTGTCTATGAGTGGCCGTGTGTACATCGTAGCCCTCTGTGCCACAATGCTGGGACAATTTGTGTGGGGGCAGCAGCTGTGCGGAGAGGTACTGGATGAGCGGGGTCAGGGCCTGCCGGGAGCGGTGGTTAAATTGTACACCTCCGACAGCAGTGACCTATTGCGTGTCTACACCATTGCGGCTTCGGATGGGAAGTGGTGTTTTCCCCGAGGAGTGTCGGGCAGGTGGATTGTCGTACACATGCTCGGATATGAGGAGTATCGAGGGGCCGTGCCCAAGTATTCTCTTAGTGAGCCTGTAATCATCCGTCTGAGACCGCGGGATTTTTCCCTACAGGAAGTAACTGTGCCGGGGAAGCGGCCGGCCGTGGTCGCGCGAGGTGACACAGTGGAATACAGTGTAGCCCTGTACCGTTCCCAGACGGATCGCACGCTAGGAGAGGTGCTCAACAAAATGGAGGGCTTTGAAGTGACGCAGGAGGGGGAGATCAAATACCAATCCCGCCGAGTGGATAAAGTGTTGATCGAAGGAAGGGACATTCTCAACGACCAACATAAAATAATTGTGGAGAGCATCCGGCCAATCGATGTAAAGAAGATTCAAATCATTGGCAATTATCGCCCCTTACACGAGCGCTATTTTGAGCGCTGGAGTGAGAAAGTAGCAATGAATATTGTATTGACCGAAGGAGCGAAGTTTAAGCTCAAGGGCGATGCCAAAGGAGCTGTTGGCATGTCCAAACGATACGAAGGAGTGGTCAATCTCTATGAGGTGACCGACAGTCTGGGATACTCGTCGTTTGTGCGTTCGAACAACGTAGGAGAGGCGGTGCTCACAGCCAACGACTTCCTCCACATGGAATCGGATTTCTTGCGAGCCTTAAATAGAAGCAAGGGGAATATCGACGAACTCGTACCGCAAGAGCTGTTGCGGAGCGAGAGCGAGCAGTCCAGTACGGATCATCTTCTTGCGCTCAACCGCGAGAGCGAATCCGATGCCGAGGCTAAGGAGAGATTCTCCCTTCTGGCGCACTATTTCATACGAAAAGGGACTTCAAAGATCGATCGCTGGGCAACGGAAGAGGCCAATGTGCTCCACCTACAACGCGAGCGCGTCGTGCGCTTCCCATTCATCTATGGCGTGTACAATAGAAAGGTGCAGGCGGGAGAGAAGCGTCTGTATGAAATCGATGTCCCGGTGCGCTACTGGGCAAGCACTAC
>JALWKB010000056.1 GCA_026996805.1 Saprospiraceae bacterium
ATCGCCCTGCCAACCGCACGATTGAAGACTGTATCGGCAATGTCTTGGTCGTGCGCACGAGCAATTACGCCGATTTTGCATCAGCCCCCATCCCCGATGGCAATGGCTGGATCGTCGGCGTGCTTTCGCGTTACCGCAATACCCTCCAGCTCACCATACGCGACACCTCCGATGTGTCGATGCGCGACAGCTCTTGCCTCCTTAGTAGCGGAGGGACATTGATCGATATAGCATCGGTGCGCGCGATGTTTCAAGGGAGTACCGTACCCGCCCCAGCGGGGAAGAAAATACGAGGCGTCGTGATCTCCGACCGCGCCCATGCCAATCTCCACGAGCGCAATCTCGTGCTCCAAGACCAGACCGCTGGCATATTGGTACGCTTCCGCCAGCCGCATAGTTTTGACCTCTATCAAGAAATCGAACTCCTCTTGGATGGCAGCGAGATCAGCGAATACAACGGCATGCTCCAGATCAACAACGCCACCGCGACAAATGCCCAAATCGTGGGCTCCTCCATGGTACAACCGCAAGATGTGACGGTGGCGGATCTGCTCAACGATTTCGAAGCCTATGAAGCCGAGCTCGTCCGACTCCACATGGTGCAATTTTCAGGGGCCACCGTCTTCCGCGAAGGCCCTGAAGTGCGTGATGGCACGGGCAGCATACTCCTCTTTACGCGCAATCAAGCGAGCTTTGCCGACCAACCCGTTCCAGCTTCCGCCAATACTCTTGTGGCCATCGTCTCACAAGGCGGAAGAGACCGCGTCAAACAGCTCTTGCTTCGCAACCTCGACGATATCGACGGATCGAGTGGAGGCGGAGGCCCCGACACACTTGACGTGCTCGACGAGGATTTTTCTTCCTTTCCCGATGGGCAAGACATCGACTCCCGTGGTTGGAAGAGCTTTGCCATCGAAGGCAATCGCCAATGGCGAATCAAAACCTATCGCGGCAACGCCTATGCACAGGCGACGGCTTTTCGCGACAACGCACCCTCGATGATAACCATGCTCGTCACTCCGCCCCTTCGATTGGATAAACCCAAAATCCTGCAGTTCGAATCTGCTAAGGCTTTCTGGACCCATCAAGGCCTATCCGTGTGGATATCGACCGATTTCGACGGGCAAAATATCGCTCAAGCCACCTGGCATCCCCTCCAATGTCGCCTCGCCAGCGAATCCGATCCCGATCACGAGTGGGTCGCCTCCGGCGATATCGATCTAAGTGCGTATGCTGGGATTGCCTACATCGCCTTCCGCTACGAGGGGAGTGGCCCCAATGGCAAGACCACCTCAGCACGGATTGACAACGTCAAAGTACAGCCGAAATAACGCTCTAAGGCGACAGTTGAAGGTCATCGTTGCCCCAAAACACAGGCGTCTGCATACCGCTCGTGGCCTTTGAGACGTGCCATCGCAAATAGTCGAAAAGCTCTCCCGCACGGACAATTCCGTCGCCATCAGCATCGGCGGCTCCCAACAATCCCGATTCGATGTAGTGCGTGAAGACACTGATCTGACCCGCCTTCTGAAGCGACTTTTGATCGGCGGTTGATGAACAAAAAACACTCCATCGAGTACGCACACTGTCGGGCACAACCGCCTCCAAGGCCTCTACTGCACTTCCAGAATAACACGCATCGAAAAACATCCACACCACAGCGGGCTGACGTTGTACTATTTTATGGAAGAGAGCTCTGTATGAAATGGTACTCCCGTAGCCATTAAAATCCGAAAGGAGCATGCGCCCCGGCAAGGCGTGCCCTGAAAAGTACAGGACCAAGGTATCCTCGGGGCGAAGGGCGCATAAGGTTGTATGCAGTGATCGTTGTACTGCAGCACCTGATGCTCGCTCGTTGATGAGTACAGCCAATTGAGTGTGCCGCTCGTGCAAGGACGACCAAAGCTCTGCAATGCGCAGCGCATCGCAATCGCTCCGACCAAGGGCTGCGAGATGCGCGTATTGATCAATGCCGATGGCTACGATGTGTACTGTCGCGTTGGAACTGCGCACGGTCTCTTGAATGTGACACGAATCAAGTGCATACTCTTCAAAAGTGTGGGCAAAGGTGCGACGGATAAGCCTCCCGTTGCGCCATTGTCCGCTGAGCATGACACCATCGGGGTAAAAGAGTGTACCAACCCCATGTGGCTGATGTGCCGACCATTCGCCCATGTAGACGACGCCATCTCGCCAATAACACATGCCCGAACCGCGACGTCGCTCCGCATCCCAAACTCCTTTCCACCGGATATCTCCCTCGTACTCCCACATCGTCCATAGAGGAGTCTCCGTGAAAGCACGTACTGCGGTATCCTTTTTGTGAACTTGAGCACACGCGGTAAAATGAAATAGTACAATCTCGACCATGAGGAATATGACAATGGGTGCTGTTTTAACGATCAGATTCATAAGCAACAACACTTGAAGCATTTTTATAATGTATCAAATTCCTTGCCATAGCAAGACCAAACTTAGGGGGTGCTCACATTTTTATGTGAAATAGAAGACAGCTACCTGCGTTCTCAAGATGGAAAATGCTGAAAAATTTTGTGCATATGAAATCATGGATAGTTTCGTTGTTGGCTCTGTTGTGGGTAGTGAGCGTGGATGCCCAACAATACTTTGGCGAAAAAATCGATGACAAGGGCATTACCCCAATGGAAGAGGTTATCTCTTCCCTCGAAGAGGGCAAAAAGGTCCATGCAAAGGTCAAAGGACAAGTCACCGGAGTATGTAAGATGAAGGGCTGCTGGATGACCATTCAAGATGAGAAGGGCAACGAATTTTTCGTGCGATTTAAAGATTACGGATTTTTCGTGCCCATGGACATCGAGGGAAAGACGGCCGTAATAGAGGGCGAAGCCTTTATACACATCACTCCCGTTGAAGAGCTACGCCATTACGCCGAAGATGAGGGGAAGTCCAAAGAGGAAATCGAAAAAATCACCGAGCCCAAGAGGGAATACCGCTTTACAGCCAGTGGCGTCATCATTTACGACTGATTTGTCTGGCAGAACGGCACGGGGCATATTGGGTCGTCGATAGCGACATATAGGGAAAGGGCCTTATATTTGCCAAACTTTTTTGCAAATGCCCCGACGTCAGGATATCCGCCATGTGCTCATCATCGGATCCGGCCCTATCGTCATCGGCCAGGCGTGTGAATTTGACTATTCCGGCAGTCAAGCTGCGCAAGCCCTTCGTGAAGAGGGCATCGAGGTAAGCCTCATCAACTCCAATCCCGCCACCATCATGACGGATCCCGTCATTGCGGATCACATTTATCTCAAACCGCTGACTGTCGAGAGCATTGAGGAGATTCTTCAAAAGGGGGGTATTGATGCCGTGCTTCCCACGATGGGGGGTCAGACTGCACTCAACCTCGCTCGCGAGGCAGGCGAATTAGGCTTGTGGGAAAAATACGGAGTCGAGCTCATCGGCGTAGATCTCCAGGCCATCGAGCTGACCGAAAATCGCGAGGCCTTTAAAGCCCATGTCCAGAAGCTCGGCATGGAAGTGCCACCTTCCTACATCGCCAATTCGTTTCTCGAGGGCAAGGAAGCCGCTCAGGAAATCGGCTTTCCGCTCGTCATCCGACCTTCCTATACCCTCGGTGGCACCGGAGGTCGCTTCGTCTGGAAAAAAGAAGAGTTTGATCGCGCGCTCAAACACGGTTTAAGTGCATCTCCCATCCACGAAGTGCTCATCGAAAAGGCCATCTTCGGCTGGAAGGAATTCGAGCTGGAACTCCTACGCGACCAAAACGACAATGTCGTCATCATCTGCGTGGTAGAAAACATGGACCCGATGGGCATACACACGGGCGACAGCATTACTGTTGCTCCTGCAATGACCCTGCCCGATACCGTGTACCAGCGCATGCGCAACGATGCCATCCGATTGATGCGCTCGCTCGGCAAATTTGCCGGCGGATGCAATGTCCAGTTTGCCGTTCATCCCCAGACCGAGCAACTCATCCCCATCGAAATCAATCCGCGTGTGTCGCGCTCATCCGCATTGGCCAGCAAGGCGACGGGATATCCCATTGCTAAAGTGGCGGCCAAACTGGCCATCGGCTATACCCTCGACGAGCTCAAAAATCAAATCACCGGGACTACCAGCGCCTTTTTCGAGCCAACGCTCGATTACGTCATCGTCAAAATGCCGCGCTGGAACTTTGACAAATTTTACGGTGCCGATACCGAACTCGGCTTGCAGATGAAATCCGTAGGTGAGGTGATGGCCATCGGGCGCAACTTTACCGAGGCCCTGCAAAAAGCCTGTCAATCCCTCGAAGACGGTCGCGCCGGCCTCGGTGCCGACAAAAAGGAATGGATCCGCACCGAAGATATCCTCTACCGCCTCGAACACCCCGGCGATGATCGCGTCTTCCGCATCAAAGACGCCCTGCGCTTAGGGGTGCCGATCAAGACCATCCAAAAGCTGACAGGCATCGACCCGTGGTTTTTGTTCAAGATCCGCGAACTGGTCGAGATGGACAATGAAATCATGCGCTACAACGTGCCCGAAGATATCCCCACTGACCTTAAGCGCAAAATCAAACAACTCGGCTATAGCAATGAGCAAATCGCATGGTTGCTCCGCGTACGCGAAGAAGATGTCGAACGCGCCTTCGATGCCGACGGAATTCGACGGGTGTATAAAATGGTGGACACTTGTGCCGGAGAATTCGCAGCGCAAACTCCCTATTTCTACTCCACTTTTGACGAAGAAAACGAAAGCGCAGTCTCTTCCAAAAAGAAAGTGCTCATCATCGGCGCCGGGCCCAATCGAATAGGGCAGGGCATTGAATTCGACTATTGCTGTGTACACGGCATCCTCGCGGCAAAGGAAGTAGGCTATGAGACGATTATGATCAATTGCAATCCCGAGACGGTCTCTACCGATTTCAACCTCGCCGACAAGCTCTACTTCGAACCCATCTTCTGGGAGCACCTCAAAGCGGTCGTCGACCACGAACGTCCTGAAGGCGTCATCGTCCAACTCGGCGGTCAAACTGCCTTAAAGCTGGCGCGCAGGCTGCACGAGCACGGCGTGCACATCTTCGGCACGCAGTTCGAATCCCTCGATCTCGCCGAAGACCGTGGCCGCTTTTCCGACCTTCTGAAATCGCTCGGCATTCCCTATCCCGAATACGGTGTGGCCAAAGATGTCGAATCAGCCCTTGAAATAGCGCGGCGTGTGGGCTATCCCGTACTCGTCCGACCATCTTATGTACTGGGGGGGCAACGCATGAAAATCGTCATCAATGACGAAGAACTCGAACGCCACGTACTGAGTATCTTTAAACACCTACCGGGCAACGTCGTGCTCATCGACCACTTCCTCGAACGCGCCACCGAGGCCGAAATCGACGCCATATGCGATGGCGAAGATTTGCACATCATGGGAATCATGGAACACGTCGAACCCGCTGGTATTCACTCCGGCGACAGCTCGGCAGTCCTACCGCCATATAGCCTCGACGAGACAACCATCCAAACCATGGAGCACTACGCTAAAAAAATCGCCTTCGCACTCAATACCGTCGGACTGATCAATATCCAATTTGCTGTAAAAGATGGCAAGGTGTACGTGATCGAAGCCAATCCAAGGGCATCGCGTACTACCCCGTTTATTGCAAAAGCCTACGGCATCCCTTACCTCAAGATTGCTACGAAAATCATCCTCGGCACCCACAAACTCCGTGACTTCCGCTTTGAAAAAAAACTCACTGGCTATGCCATCAAGGTTCCGGTATTTTCGTTTGACAAGTTTCCCAACGTCGACAAGCGCCTGGGACCTGAGATGAAATCGACGGGGGAAGAAATACGTTTTATCCGGGATCTCAATGACCCGTTCTTTAGAGAGCTGGAGCGGAATCGTTATATGTATCTCAACCAATAGGGAGTGTAAGTGGTGTGGGAATACGTCGTGCTCTTTGGATGGTCGTTTTTGAGTGCCACCCTTGTGCCGCTCTCTTCAGAGGCATGGTTTGTCTATGTGGTTAGTGCATCGCGCGATTGGCTGTGGCCGACCCTTGTGGCGGGCGCGGGCAATACCCTCGGGAGCTGGACCACCTATCTGATCGGCCGATGGGGAGCGAAGTGGTATGAGCG
>JALWKB010000057.1 GCA_026996805.1 Saprospiraceae bacterium
TTGCCGCATACCGCTGAGTTGGTGATATTATCGGCGGCTTTTGTGGGCGCTTGTGTGGGATTTTTGTGGTACAATTCGTACCCCGCCTCTGTGTTTATGGGCGATACGGGGAGCTTGACGATTGGAGGAGTGATTGCGATACTGGCCATCACTTTGCGCAAGGAGCTCCTCATACCCATCTTGTGCGGCGTCTTTTTTGCCGAGAGCCTTTCGGTCATCTTACAGGTGGCCTATTTCAAGTATACGAAGCGCAAGTACGGCAAGGGCCGTCGCATCTTTCGCATGTCGCCCTTGCATCATCACTTTCAGAAGATGGGTTTGCACGAGGCAAAGATCGTGACGCGCTTTTGGATTGTACAGGTGTTTCTGGCGGTGTTGACGGTGGTGACGTTAAAAATTCGATGAGATGATTGTTGTGCTCGGCGGAGGCGAAAGCGGTGTCTATGCGGCGATATTGGCCAAGAAGCATGGCTTGGAGGTATTTGTATCGGATAGCTCCGAGATCAAGCCATCGTACAAGGCGCTCTTGCAGGCCCATCACATTCCCTTCGAGGAAGGAGGCCATCGCATTCAGGAGAGAGATGATGTGCATTTTGTCATAAAGAGCCCCGGCATTCCTCCCGATGCACCGGTTATCCAGCAATTCAAAGCACGTGGCGTCGAAATCATTGCGGAAGTAGAATGGGCATATCGCCAATGTCGCGGAAAGATCATTGGAGTTACGGGCTCCAATGGCAAGACGACGGTGGTGAGTATGATCGCACATATTTTAAAGCACTCTGGTATTGTGGCCGTCTCATGTGGAAATATTGGATATGCCTTTAGTAGAGCTGTCGTCGAGCATCCAGAGGCCTCTCACTACGTGGTGGAGCTCAGCAGCTTTCAGCTCGAGGATATCGACCGGCTACATGCGAGATGGGCAGCCATCACCAATATAACGCCGGATCACTTAAAGCGCTATGGAGGCAGCTTTGAGCGATATGTGGAGTCAAAAATGCGTCTTTTGGAGGGTATGAAATCGCAGGACTTATTCGTCCATGGGCCATTACCCGCTTATGCGCGAGCACTACTCTGTCAGAGGAAACCGATGCCACGAACAGTAGAAGTGCCATTACCGGAGGAAGGCACGCTGTGGCTGGGGCCTTCGGAAGTTTGGGTTTTTGATGCGGCGCATTTGCCGGGGCGGCACAACGCATTCAATGCCAGCATTGCTGCTATTATCTGTCGCGATATCGGATGCAGTCGTGAGCAAATACACGCTGCGCTGAAGAGCTATCGCCTACAGCCACATCGCCTGGAACGCCTCGTCGTATGGCGCGACATTGAAGTCGTCAACGACAGCAAGGCGACCAATGTCGAGTCGGCGCGCTTTGCCCTTGAAGCACAAAAAAGACCAGTGGTGTGGATTGCGGGAGGATTAGACAAGGGCAACGACTACGAGGCGATCAAAGAGCTCGTGCGCCAAAAGGTAAAGGCTTTAGTGCCGCTTGGCAAGGATGTCGATCGATTGAGGCAGGCGTTTGCGGGGATTGTCCCCGTAGCAGAACAGGTCACCGACATGTGCGGTGCTGTGGAGCGCGCCTTTGAGCTGGCCGAGGCGGGTGATGTCATCTTGCTGTCTCCGGCCTGTGCGAGCTTTGACCTCTTTCGAAATTACGAGCACCGGGGTGAGTGTTTTAAACGGTGCGTGTACGATTTCATACAAAATCGAGAAAAACACACAACAAGGAAATAAAGGCTTATGAATATTGGACAGTTGAGGAGGGGCGATCGTGGAATTTGGGCCGTCATGGGTATTTTGGCCGTGGCCTCGGTATTGGCGGTGTACAGTTCGACCTCTTCTCTTGCCTTTGGGAGGAGTGGAGGAGATACCGAGTACTATTTGTTGAAGCACACGGTCTTTTTGGTGATGAGCATTGGAGCGGCATGGATGGCCTCGATGGTGCCTTTTAAGAAGTACTTGCGGTATGCACCGATATTGTGGCTCTTGAGTGTGGTGTTGTTGGTAGCGACGATGTTGTTTGGTCTGGAGATCAACGAGGCACGCCGGTGGCTTCAATTGCCCATTATTGGCATGAGCTTTCAGCCGTCGGAGTTTGCGAAAATTGCGTTGATTCTCTATGTGGCGGCGCAAATTGCATCGAGGCAAGAGGCGATTAAGGGGTTTCGCGAAGCCTTTTTGCCGCTCTTAGTGCCGATCATTGTGGTGGTGGGGCTGATTGCGCCGTCGGATCTATCGACCGCGGCCTTGTTGTTTGGCGTCTGTTTGCTCATGCTGTTTATCGGCAGGGTGGATTGGAAGTACATAGCCCTCTTGATCGGAGCTGCTGTGATGTTTTTGCTCTTCTTGCTGGCATTGGAATCGGTGTTTCCGGATCTGTTACGGGTTGATACTTGGAAGAGTCGCATTGAAGAGTTTTTTTACCAGCCGGAAGGCGGCTATCAGGTGCAGCAGGCCAAGATGGCGATTGCTCGCGGGTATATCTTTGGCGAAGGTCCGGGGAGTAGTATACAGCGCAATTTTTTGCCGTACCCCTATGCGGATTTCATCTTTGCCATCATTGCGGAGGAATACGGACTCCTCGGCGCAGCTTTTATCATTATGGTCTATCTGTTTTTGTTGTGGCGTGTGGTGGTCATAGCGACGCGATCGACATCGGTCTTTGCGGCGATGGTCACCATAGGGCTTGGACTGAACATCATCGTACAGGCTTTTATGAATATTGCGGTATCTGTCCAGTTGGTGCCGGTGACGGGATTGACCTTGCCGCTCATCAGTATGGGTGGAAGCTCGGTGTTGATTACGTGTATTGCCATTGGCATACTTCTCAGTGCAAGCCACTGGGTCAACACCGAGTTTAAGAAAAGATTACAAAGGGATGCGCATACTCATTAGTGGAGGAGGCACGGGTGGTCACATTTTTCCTGCTTTGGCGATAGCCGAAGCTATTCGGCGAGTCCAACCGTCTGCGGAGTTGCTCTTTGTCGGCGCGCGTGGCAAAATGGAAATGCAGATTGTGCCCAAACACGGATATCCGGTCGAGGGCTTATGGATACGCGGCTGGAATCGGCGGAGCATTCGCTCCAATGTGCTCTTTCCCCTGCGCTTGGCTACATCGCTCTATCAAGCCTGGAGGATCATCAGGAGGTTTCGCCCTCATGTGGCCATTGGTACAGGTGGGTATGCAGCGGGACCGGCTTTGGAAATCGCCTATCGATACAAGGTGCCGATAGTACTGCAAGAACAAAATTCCTATCCCGGCTGGACCAACCGGTTGTTGGCCAAAAAGGCCGCTGCAATATGTGTGGCGTATCCGGAGATGGAGCGCTATTTTCCCAAAGACAAAATCTACCTAACGGGCAATCCCGTGCGGGAGAAAATCGCTCATAACCGCTATACGCCTGAAGAGGCTCGCAAACGGCTCGGTCTCAATCCCAGGCGGCCGACCCTCGTCGTCATCGGAGGAAGCCTTGGGGCCAAAACGCTTAACGAAGCCGTTGTTAAGAGTTATGAGCTATTAAAAAGACGTGTAGACGATGTGCAAATACTTTGGCAAGTGGGAAAGGGATATTGGGATGTGTACAAAGACAGCGATGTAGCGGCACTGCCTTCGGTCGTCGCGGTACCTTTTGTCGACGATATGGCTGCGGCCTATCGTGCGGCGTCCATCGTCATCAGTAGAGCGGGTGCGATTGCCATCAGCGAGATAGCCGCTACTCAATCGGCGGCCATCTTTGTCCCTTCGCCCAATGTGGCAGAAAATCATCAGTACAAAAATGCCGAAGCGTTGGTGAAGTACAACGCCGCAGCGATGATAGATGACCAACGTGCTGTAAATGATGCCTTACCTATGGCGCTGCAATACCTTCAACAGGAGGATTTGCTCGCCACGTGGAGAAAAAACATCGCATCGTTTTATCGGCCCAATGCGGCCCAGCGTATCGCTGAAATTGCAATACAGTTGAGCCAATGAGTCCGACCGTGCGCATCGATGACAAAGACATACGGGTGGCCTATTTTATAGGTATCGGAGGCATCGGCATGAGCGCCCTCGCGCGCTTTTTTGCCGATGCAGGAGTGCGCGTGCTGGGGTATGATAAGACAAAGACTGCCCTGACGGAGACGCTCCGGAAGGAAGGGATGGATATCGTCTATAGCGATAACCCCCAACACATGACGGAAGAGATCGATGTGGTGGTCTATACGCCAGCCGTACCGAGAGAGCTACAGCTCTTTAAGAGAGCTCAATCGATGGGTAAGCCCATTTATAAACGGGCTGAAGTGTTGGGCAAAGTGACACGCCATCTAAAAGTGGTGGCGATCGGAGGCACCCACGGCAAGACGACGTGCAGTGCGTTGACGACGTATGTACTTCGCGAGTGCGGCATAAAGGTTGGCGCATTCGTCGGAGGCATCATACCGCAATACCAGACGAATTATCTGCGCGGAGAAAGCGAGTGGGTCATCGTCGAAGCTGACGAATACGATCGCTCCTTTCTCCATCTGCATCCGTGGTATTGCGTCATCAACTCGCTGGATCCCGACCACCTCGACATCTACGGTACCCGCGAGGCGATGTTGGAAAGCTACCGCGAGTTTATGCAAAAGACGCAAAGAGGTGGTACCGTGTGGATAACCGAAGAGGTGGCTCAACAGATAGGTGACCAGCGCATTGAATTGTTGCAACGACAACAGATAAAGGTCATCGTCTATGGAAGCATAGACAGGCCCTTTGGATACCGAAAGGTGCGATTTGAAAAGGAGGGTGTGCAATTCGAGTGGATCGATGGCAAGGGCAAGTGCATGGATGTGCACTTACAAATGCCGGGCGAGCACAACGTGCGCAATGCCGTGCTGGCATTAAATATAGCGCAGTCCTTGGGGGTCGATGCCAAAGCTGCAGTACGCGCTCTGGAAGGCTTTCGCGGAATATGGCGACGGTTTGAAATCGTCTACCGCGACAGTGCAAGGGCTTGGATCGACGATTACGCGCATCACCCCACCGAACTGCGCGAGACGATCCGTGCAGCGCGTTCGATGTTTCCGGATTGGCCTTTGATTGCCGTGTTTCAGCCACATCTGTACACGCGCACAAGAGATTTTGCCGAAGAGTTTGCCCGGGCATTGAGCAATGTCGATGTGCTCTGGCTGGTCGATATCTATCCGGCCAGAGAAGAGCCCATACCGGGCGTAGATACATCGATCATTGCCGCGCACATCAAAAATATACCGGTCTATAGGGTCAGCTTGGAAGAGCTGGTCGACCAACTCGAATTGCCACCTCGACCATACGTATTGTTGATTTTAGGTGCTGGGGATATCTATACGGTCATCCCCAAACTAAAGGAAAAATTGATAACGGATGTTTAACAAAATGCATTGGCGCCACTGGCTCGTATTTGGACGCATCGATGGCCTGGCACTACTCTTTTGGGTAGCTGTCCTGGCCTTGGTGTGGCTGTCGGCGCAAATGCAAGCACATCGACCTATACGCAAAATAGAGTTTCGAATCGTCAATACTACCGAAGAAAAGATGCTTCGCAAATCCGACATAGCGCGTTACATCCAGCAAGTACATCCCCGCATCAAGGGGATACCGCGGAAGGGGGAGCTGAAACTCGCAGCCTTAGAGGAGGCGCTCGAACAGCATCCCTACGTGGCCAATGCTGAGGTCTATCTTGGCCAAAACGATGTGCTCAAAGTGGATATCTGGCAGCGCATACCACAGCTGTATTGTAAGGCTGAAGATGGAACGAGCTTTTATCTCGATGCTGAGGGTGTGGTCATGCGTTCGTACGGTGCAAAAGGCTTTCGCGCTTTGGTTGCAAGCGGCTATTTGCCGCGCATCACGGTGGAAGACGGCACCAAGATCAACCACCCGTTTTATCAAAAATTACTCATATTAGCACAAACAATAATATGTGACGAAGTGTTAGCCCCTCTTATAGATCAGATATATGTAGCCTCCAATGGCGAAGTGTTTTTGGTGCCCAAGGTTGGTGCCAATAAGATATTCTTCGGATCCCTTACCGACATACGAAGTAAAGTTCGAAAACTGCGAAAATTTTATGACAAAGGTGTGAGCAAGATGGGTTGGAACCGCTACCAAATCATTCGGCTGGAGTACGACAGCATCATCATTGCTAAACGCGCTGAAAAAGACGAAAAACCACGTGGCTAAATACAGCATTATGAAGCGATATTATCCTACAGATGAAATCATAGTTGCGCTCGACATAGGAACGACGAAAATCGTCGCCCTCGCCGGTGTACTCAATGATATGGGCAGAGTGGAAGTATTGGGATACGGCAAGGTACAATCGGAGGGCGTCATGCGCGGGGTAGTGGCCAACATCGATAAGACTGCCATGGCCATTGCCGATGCCATCGACATGGCAGAAAAGCGCGCTAACCACGAATTTCGCAAGGTATATGTGGGCATCGCCGGCCAGCACATCAAGAGCATCCATCATCGCGGGGTGAAGGTGCGCGACAACATGGAGGAAGAGATAAGCCGGGATGAAATCCGGCGCATGGTCGAAGACATGTACAAGCTCGCGCTGCCCCCGGGAGAAAAAATCTTGCACGTGGTACCTCAGGAGTTTACCATCGACGATGAAGAGGGCATCGTCGACCCCGTGGGTATGTGTGGTTCCAAAATAGAAGGCAACTTTCACGTAATCACGGGCAAGATTTCCGCTGCCAACAACATCATGCGTTGCCTGAAAAAGGCCGGCTTAGAGCTCGAAGAAATGGTGCTCGAGCCCATCGGTTCGGCAACGGCTGTGCTTTCTGAAAAAGAGGTCGAAGCGGGGGTGGTCATGGTCGACATTGGAGGTGGTACGACCGATTTGACCATCTTTTACGACGGCATCATTCGCCATACGGCCGTCATACCCTTTGGTGGCAATGTCATTACGCGCGATATTGCCCAAGGCTGTAACGTCATCTTTGATCAGGCTGAAAAGCTCAAAGTCAAATTCGGTCGCGCCCTAGCTGAAAATGTCAAGGACAATCGCATCATCATCATTCCCGGCATCAAAGGGCGCCAATCGCGTGAAATTTCCGAAAAAAATCTCGCGCTCATCATTCAGGCGCGCATGGAGGAAATCTTTGAGCTCGTCGCCTGGGAAATCAAGCGCTCGGGATACGAGGGCAAACTCATCGGCGGCATGGTCCTTACGGGTGGTGGTGCCTTATTGCAAGACATCGAACTGCTCGCCAACCTCGAAACGGGTTTGATGGCCCGCATTGGTCGACCCAACGAATACCTCAGCAGTCCGCAAAACGAAGAGCTTGCAAGCCCGATTTTCTCTACAGGTATCGGTATACTGCGTTATGCCCTGTTGCGCCGTCGCGAAGAGCGTCAATACTCCGAAAGCTCCGTGCCTGCATACGAAAATGCCGCAATTCATACCGAAGGAGAAGGCCATTCCCAAAAACCACTCAGCGGCTGGCTCAACAAAAGCATGGAGTGGATGAAAAAATTCTTCGAAGCATCACACGACTCAGATTTGTAACTGTGAAATGCGAAAAACTATGCTGTTTGAAATGAATAGAGAGAGCGGACATATCATCAAGGTGATTGGCGTTGGAGGAGGTGGGTCTAATGCCGTGACCCACATGTATCAAAAGGGCATCGTCGGCGTTGATTTCATCATCTGCAATACCGACATCCAAGCCCTGGAGATTAGTCCCGTACCGACCAAAATTCAATTAGGCCCTAATTTGACCAAGGGCATGGGGGCGGGCAACAAGCCTGAGATCGGCCGACAGGCTTGCATTGAGTCGATTGACGAAATCCGCCGCGTCATCGAAGGCGACACGAAGATGCTCTTCATCACTGCTGGTATGGGGGGCGGGACTGGTACGGGAGCTGCTCCCATCATCGCCAAGGTCGCCCGCGAACTCGAAATCCTGACCATCGGCATTGTGACTATCCCGTTTCAGTTTGAAGGCCCCAAGCGCATGCGGCAGGCCATCGAAGGGCTCGAAGAGCTCAAGAAAAACACCGATGCCATCATTATCATCAACAACGACAAGTTGCGCAACGTCCACGCCTCGCGGACTATCTCCGAGGCCTTTGCCTGTGCTGACGATGTGTTGACCACCGCGGCCAAGGGCATTGCCGAAATCATCACCTTGCCCGGTAAGGTCAATGTCGACTTCCAGGACGTCTACACCGTCATGAAGGATTCCGGTGTCGCCATCATGGGTGCAGGCGTCGCTGCTGGTGAAGATCGCGCGCTTCGCGCCGTACAAATGGCACTGTCTTCCGAAATCATTGAAGACAACAATATCCATGGAGCGCGCAATATCCTCCTCAATATCACCACAGGCAAATCCGAAATGACCCTCGAAGAGATGTACCTCATCACCGAATACATCCAACAACAAGCTGGTTACGGTACCGATCTCATATGGGGGCATTGCCACGACGAATCTTACGACGATCAAATATCAGTAACCGTCATCGCCACGGGATTTCAACAAAGTGGCAATGCTGCAAACAAAACCGAAAAAAATATCGTTGTCTTAGAGGAAGAGGAAAGTGGACCTGCCGCTGAGGAGGCGAACTTAGAGCCCGTACTCAAAGACACGGCAGAAGACGTTCCATCCGCGGACAGTATCGTAGAGCCATCCAACGCATCGAATACCCTGGTTTTCGAAGTAGACCTCGAGCAGCAACCAGCCGATGCGAGAACGCAAATCCAGCAGCAAATCCACCGCGAGCGACAGACCAAAGAGCAGCAAAAGGCCTTGCAAGAATTGCAGCAGCGATACCGACAAAAGCGCAAGCAATGGCAATCCAACGAGCCACCACTATCCGTCGATCTCGATAGCGAAGAGATTTCAAAAATGGAAAAGACGCCAGCATACCTCCGACGGAATGTCCAACTCGAAGATCTACCCGAGGCGTCTGACAATGCTTCGGACAAATGGACCTTGTCGGTCGACGACGAGGAACCCATCATCCGCAAGAAGGGCAATTCCTTCTTGCACGATAGAGCTGACTAAAGAGGTTCGTCTTTTTATACTTAGTCTTTTCATGAGATTGGTTTATGGCAGCAGCCGGGCGCCCGCCCGGCGCTGTTTTTTTTTTATGCCCTGGGTATGAAATCGTAGTTGGTATGAAATCGCAGTTTGAAGGGGCAGTGGTAAAACCTTATTCGACGCCATCCTATCCATCCTATGTGCGCATTTACTATTCTTTGTCTAACTTTGCGCTTTCGCAATATCCACAGACTTTATGACCGAGGGCGCACAACTCGACCATGTTAGAGAACTTTTTTTCGGTGGCAAAAAGCACGTGTTGCTGCTCATTCACCGCAATCCCGATGGAGATGCCATTGGCTCGGCGTATGCATTGCGCCGCGTGTTGCGCATGGTCGGTCACGAAGTGACAGTGGCTTGCCCCAGCGACTATCCCTTCAACTTTCGATGGGTGGAGGGTATCGACAAGATGCTCATCGGAGACAGACACCCCCAAAAAGTGCGGCAGAGCGTCCGACGAGCTCAGATAATCGTCTACCTCGATTTCAACACCTTCCAGCGCATCGATGGCATTGCCAACTACTTAGAGGAGGCTGCCGCTTACACTATTTTAATCGACCATCACAAGGAACCTCTTATCCGTGCCGACTTCCAACTCACCGAGCCGGATGCGAGCTCTACTGCCGAGCTCGTCTACCGTTTTATCCTACATGTGCTGGATAGGGCAGACCTCGTCGATCGCGCGGTGGCGGAGCTCATCTATGCAGGTATCCTCACCGATACGGGCAAATTTCGCCACAATACCAGTGCTCGACTCTTTCGCATCATGGCCGAATTGAAAAATGTCGGCCTTGATGATTTGAAGATCTTTGACCGCATCTACAACTCCCTTCAGGAAAAACACCTGCGCTTGATCGGGCACGCCCTGCACAACCGTTTTATACACTGGCAGGACTATCGCACGGCCTTTATCTACTTAAACAAAGATGACTATCGACAGTTTGATATAAAAAGAGGTGATACCGAAGGGCTTGTCAATTACCCCATGATGTTGGAAGATATCGTGCTGTCGGCATTGATAACCGAACAGCAAAACATCATTAAGATATCCCTGCGTTCGAAAGGTGAAGTGGACGTACAGCAATTAGCCAAGCGATACTTCAACGGCGGCGGCCACAAAAACGCCGCAGGGGGATATCACCAGGGCCCGTTGGAGCAAACCATTGCCGATTTTAAGCGAGCAGTAGAAGAATTCGTCACTGCACAAATGAAAAATTCTAATTCGTCGTCATGAAAAAAACGCTGATTGGAGCTGCTGTAGTAGGGGCATCGTCCCTGCTGCTGTTTTGTAAAACGACCAAAGAGGAGAAGTACTACACCGCCGAGGGGCAAGAATACACCATCCTTCAAAAAGGCCAGGGACCCAAAGCCAAACCCGGAGATTTGGTGCGATTTTACTACAGAGTGCTCGACGACAACGAAAAAGTGATCTTTGATCAGTGGGCAAATGGCCAGCCTCAGGAAATGCGCCTCATCGACAAGGAAAAAGTCACCAACAAGAGTCCTATACTCATGATCCTTTACGAGCTCTCTGAGGGTGATAGTGCCATGATCGAAATGCCTGCTGTGTCATCCCAAAATATGCGAAATGCTAATAACAAAACCTTGAAGGCCATCATCAAGGTCGTCGATGTCGTGCCAAAGGAGGAATTAGCACGACAAGAGCCGGAAAGGACCAAGAGTGTCGAACCCATCAAGGCCTTTGTAGACCAACTGCTCCAGCAATATAACAATGGCCAACTCAGCGGGCAACTCCTGCGCTTACCTTCGGGTTTGGAGATCTACTTTAAAGAAAAGACAGATGGTCCAGTACCCGTCGCGGGCAATCAGGTCAAAGTGCATTATTACGGCGTGATCAAGAGCACGGGCAAGCTGTTTGACAACTCCCTTGAGAGAGGTCACCCCATCGAATTTGCGCTGGGCAGAGGCCAAGTGATTCCCGGATGGGAAGAGGCCATGCAGCACATACCCGTCGGATCAAAAGCGGTTATTTTTATCCCATATGCGCTGGCCTACGGGGAGCGCGGATATCCACCCGTGATTCCCCCTCAGGCCGATTTGGTCTTTTATGTCGAAGTATTAGAAGCACAATAAAATGGTAGTAGCATGACACAGGATCAACTCAAGGAGTTACGACGTTGGCTGGGTGCCTTAAACCACTATCTTTGACATCGACAAAAAGCGTCAAGAGTTAGAGGATCGGGAAGTCTCGACAGCCGCTCCCGATTTTTGGAACGATCGCGAGCGGGCCGAGCGTGTCATTGCGGATATTAAGCGGCTCAAGTACTGGCTCAACCTCTACCAACAGGTGGAAGAAGCCATTGAAGAGGTAGAGGTGTTGTACGATTTCTATCGCGAGGGAGAGGCTACCGAAGAGGAAGTCGATGCCCAATACCGCAAAGCGCTCGACCTCATCGAAGAGGTGGAATTTCGGGCTACGCTCACCGAAGAGGAAGACGAATTGGACTGCATCGTCGAAATCAATGCCGGTGCTGGGGGTACAGAGGCCTGTGATTGGGCTGCTATGCTCGCGCGTATGTACCAGATGTGGGCAGAGAAAAACGGCTACAAAGCTCGACTGATCCACCTCATCCCCGGCGATACTGCCGGCATCAAGACCGCTGAAATCGAGATCAAGGGCCCCTATGCCTATGGCATGCTCAAGGGCGAAAGCGGCGTACACCGATTGGTGCGCATCTCTCCATTCAATGCACAGGGCAAGCGCATGACCTCCTTTGCCTCGGTGTTTGTCTATCCCATCGTCGACGATCGCATCGAAGTCGAAATCAACCCCTCGGATCTCGAATGGGACACGTTCCGCTCAAGCGGTGCAGGTGGCCAGCACGTCAATAAGACCGAGACCGCTGTGCGCGTCAAGCACATCCCAACAGGCATCGTCGTCGAATCACAGGAAGAGCGATCACAGCATACCAACCGAGAAATCGCACTCCGAAAGCTCAAATCCAAACTCTATGAGCTCGAACTGCGACGCAAAAACGCCGAAAAGCAAAGAGTAGAATCCCAAAAGATGAAAAACGAATGGGGAAGCCAGATACGCAGCTACGTCCTCGACGATCGACGGGTCAAAGACCACCGCACGGGCTATCAGGTCCACAACCCCGACGACGTGCTCGACGGCAATCTCAAGGGATTCATCAAGGCGTGGTTGCTCTCTTCCATCCAAAAAAAACAAACCCAATAATATTGGCGTATTACAATAATTTGGTGCACTCTTTGCGTTAACCATAATTGATAGCGCCACAGATTCGAAAGAGTATGACAGCGTTGAGGGGATATATACAATTTGTGAGAGCGGGCCGTCTGCACAAGGTGTGGGCGCTGGCGCTTGCCTTGTTGATCGGCGTGCCCCATATAGGCCTTGCCCTCGACGCCCATTATTGCAAAGGAGAGCTCAAAAGCATAGCGCTCTTCGGAAAGGCCAAGAGCTGCCATGAGCTCGACCTACATCCCGAAAAACAGGGATGTCCCTATCACAGCCAAGGTGACCAACACGAAGACGACTGCTGCCACAACGAGCACTATTTTATAAAGTCAAACACCCCCATCATCACGTCTAATTCGGCAATCGCCCACCATTTTATACCCGATAAAGAACACTATCCCCAGCTTGGGCATTTGGTTCTTTTCGAGTGCAAGAGCAGCACAATTGTTGGTAAAAGGATAAATCCTTTACTGGCTCTCACCGGTATTGAGCTTTCTGGGGTGGATAGGTCTGCCCTTTACTGCCGATTTCTCTTATAGACACACCCATTTTCCTCCTCCACAAATAGTTTGCTAAGGCAGTGCGTGGTGGAGTGGCCGCGGCAATAGACATTAGTCGACGGTCAGGTGCGTACGATTTTATACGACGAGAGAAAATCGGCAGAACATGAATGCATTCATACGATTCTTTTTATACAATCGGGCTGTAGTATGGATCACGCTGGTATTGATTGTGGCGTGGGGTCTGATGCATTCGCCCTTTGATTGGTCGGGCAATCTGTTACCGAGGGATCCCGTTGCGGTGGATGCCATCCCCGACTTGGGCGAAAACCAGCAGATCGTGTACACCCCTTGGCCCGGTCGCTCACCTCGGGAGATAGAAGATCAAATCACATATCCCTTGACGACATCCCTGTTGGGATTGCCCGGGGTGAAGAGCATACGGAGCACTTCGATGTTTGGTGTTTCGGTGATCTACGTCATCTTTGAAGACGACGTCGATTTTTACTGGAGTCGGTCGCGGGTGTTGGAAAAACTCAATGCCCTGCCCAAGGGGCTATTGCCTGAGGAGGTGCAGCCGACGCTTGGGCCCGATGCGACGGGTCTGGGACAGGTATTTTGGTACACTCTTGAAGGTCGTGATGCCGATGGCAACCCCGCAGGAGGCTGGGATCTCCACGAGTTGCGGAGTATTCAAGACTACTATGTGCGCTATGCACTCATGGCTGTGCCCGGCGTGGCCGAGGTCTCTTCCGTGGGTGGTTTTGTCAAAGAGTACCACGTCGACCTCAATCCCTACGCCATGCAACACTACGGCATCAGCTTTGAAGATGTCGTACGAGCCGTAAAAAGTTCCAATACCGAAATAGGCGCCAAGACCTTGGAGATCAACCGCGTGGAATATTTCGTGCGCGGATTGGGGTACATTCGGTCGATCGATGATCTCAAAAAGTCGGTGGTTGCAGTACGAGGCGGTGCGGCCATTACGCTCGATGAAATAGCGCATGTGAGCCTCGGGCCTGCAGAACGCAGAGGCGTGTTGGACAAGGACGGTGCGGAAGCCGTGGGTGGAGTGGTCGTAGCCCGCTATGGCACCAATGCAATGGAGGTCATCCAAAGGGTAAAAGAAAAGATCAAAGAGATCAGTACAGGGCTCCCGCAAAAGGTTTTGCCCGATGGCACAGTCTCCCAACTGACGATTGTGCCGTTTTATGACCGCACGGACCTCATCGTCGAAACCCTTGGCACGCTTGAAAGTGCTATTCTCTTGCAAATACTCGTCACCGTGCTGGTAGTGCTGATCTTTTTGAGGCGCTTGCGTTCGTCCATGCTCATTTCTGCCCTGCTTCCCCTATCGGTTTTGATGGTCTTTATTGTGATGAAGTACACGGGCATCACTGCCAATATCGTGGCACTGGCCGGAATAGCCATTGCGGTGGGGACGATGGTCGACATGGGTATCGTGATCGTAGAGAGCATCTACGCGCGTTTGGAGCAATACCCCGACCAACCCCTATTAAAAAATGTGTACGAGGGCGTTGTCGAAGTCTCCAGTGCAGTGGCTACCTCGCTCGCCACTACAGTCATCAGCTTTTTGCCCGTCTTTGCCCTACAAGCTGCGGAGGGTAAGATGTTCCATCCCTTAGCCTTTACGAAGACCTTTGCGCTGTTGTGTGCCCTCTTTACTGCATTGATACTGTTGCCCACAGCGTCGTATTACGCCTGGTCCTTTGGGAAGATGTACCTGCTGCGCATTGTAGGAGGTGCAGTTTTGGGTGGTGCAGGTCTTTGGATGTTGCGGTCGATCGACTATTACGGAGGGCTGACCATTGCACTTATCGGCATTGCGGAATTGCTCTATGGGCTATTCCGCCTCGACGAAAGGCGTGTCGCAGGTTGGTCGTGGAATACGATACGTAGGTATAGCTATTTCGTGCTCGTCCTGTGGTACTTGGCCAGCATCTGGCATCCCTTGGGAGTACATGCTACCCATCGAAAGGATTTCCTTTTTTTACTCCTCGTCATAGGACTCATCCTCGGGGTATTTTTTCTGTTTGTACGCGTATATCCTTATTTGTTGGAAAGAGTGCTGCGGTGGCGGTGGGTGTTTTTATCCATCAGTGGAGTGGTTATCGGCACGGGATACTGGTTGATGCAAAATATGGAGGAGGAATTTTTACCAGTGCTCGACGAAGGAGCTTTTCTTCTCATGCCGACCACCTTGCCGCACGCAGGGATATCGGAAAACATCCGGGATTTGAAGTTGATGGACATGTCCGTGGCATCCATACCCGAGGTGGAGACAGTGGTGGGAAAGATCGGTAGGGTTGAGAGCGCCTTAGATCCCGCTCCCCTTTCGATGTTTGAAAACCTCATCTTGTACAAGCCAGAATACATCGTCGACGAAAAGGGGAGGAAGCTGCGCTTCAAGGTCGATGACGAAGGGACGTTTGTGCGAGATAGTTTGGGCAATCTCATTCCCGATCCAGCTGGGGAATACTATCGGCAGTGGCGGGACGAGATTCGCACGGCCGATGATATCTGGAATGAAATCGTACAGGCTTCGAAGCTGCCGGGCGTCACCTCGGCACCCAAACTGCATCCTATTCAGACGCGTCTAATCATGCTCCAATCGGGAATGCGATCGCCTATCGGAATTAAGGTCTACGGCGATGATCTGGATGAAATCGAGCAATTTGCCCTGCAGCTGGAGCCCATCTTGCAGGAAGTACCCGCTGTGGAGGCTGCATCGGTGTATGCGGAGCGCATAGTCGGCAAGCCCTATCTCGAGATCGAACTGCAGCGCGACAAATTGGCCATGTACGGCCTCACCGTCAAGCAAGTGCAGGATTATATCCAGCTTGCCGTCGGGGGAATGCCGCTGACCAAAACAGTCGAAGATAGAGAGCGCTACGATGTGCGCGTGCGCTTTCCACGGCAGTGGCGCGATAGTCCTGAAGACATCCGCAGAGTACCCATCCCCCTGCGCAATGGCCAGTACATCAGCCTTGGTGATATCGCAGAAGTGGTCTATCGCCAAGGGCCACAGGCCATCAAAAGCGAAGACGGCTTCTTAGTGGGCTACGTGCTCTTTGACAAAAAAGAGGGCTACTCCGAAATCCAGGCCGTTGAGCAGGCGCGGCAGCGCATCGCACAAAAGATCGAGAACGGCGAGCTAACCGTGCCCCCCGGCATTACCTTCCGCTTTGCGGGCAACTACCAGCAGCAGCAACGGGCTAAAAAGCGACTGATGCTCATCATCCCACTGACATTGCTATTGATCTACCTGTTGCTCTACCTCCACTTTCGATCGGTTATCGTGGCATTTATCATCTTTAGCGGTGTGGCAGTGGCTTTTTCCGGCGGATTTATACTCATGTGGCTGTACGGCCAGCCGTGGTTTATGAATTTTGAGGTGTTTGGTGCTAACCTCCGCGATATTTTCAGCATGGAGACGGTCTACCTCAGTGTGGCAGTATGGGTGGGCTTTTTGGCACTCTTTGGTATTGCCACCGACGACGGCGTACTCATGGCAACCTATATCAGCGATGCCATCCGCAGGGGAGATGCAGCTCGCCAATCACTTGAGAATATCGTCTTAGAAGCAGGCAAAAAGCGCATTCGCCCTGCCGTCATGACCACGGTGACCACCTTAGTGGCTCTATTACCCGTCCTCTCGTCGACGGGCAAAGGATCCGAAATTATGATCCCTATGGCTATTCCCATCTTTGGCGGGATGTTACTCGAAATGCTGTCGGTGTTTATGGTCCCTACGCTCTACTATATCTATTTGCGATACCAACTGCGAAAGTCAAAAAATCATTGAGGTATGAAATGGTGGTACTATAGGGCAATCTGCATAATCTGTTCGATTTTATCCATCCAGGCCAATAGTCTATGGGCACAACAAGAGCCTCTGGAAGCTGTGGATACCATTATATCCCATCATCCAAGATTGCAGATGTACGATGCGCGGTTGCAATCGCTCGAACACAAGCGCCTTCGCCTACGAGTGATGCCCCAACCATCGGCAAACCTCCAGTACTTCGCCTTGCCCATCGAAACCCGCTTGGGGACACAGCGCTGGTCGTTACAGCTCAGCCAGCCCATACCTTGGCCGGGATTGCTTCGCACCCGTGCGCAGGCCGTGGAATACGAAAGCGCTGCCGTCCTTGCACAAAAGCGCGAAACCACACTCAAACTGCACACGCAATGGCGTCAAGGCATCCATCAGCTCTGGTACTTGCGCGAAAAAGAGCGCATCCTTCGCGAAAATATCGACTATCTCCATGCCTTAAAGGCATTGGCGCAGGCGCGTATGTTGAGCGGTAAGCGAAATGCCGCCGATGTGCTTCGCGTGGATCTCAAAATCAGCGAATTGGAAAAAGATATCCAGGTCACCAGGCAGCAAGTACAACAGACCAAAGCTGCCCTCATCGCCGTAATGGGTACTGAGCGCGTCGACGACATTCCCATTCCCGACACCATCGATTATCAGTTGCCCGATACTGTCCAAGCTCTTCAACGCATCGTGCGTCATCCGCGGATAGTACAATTGCAACACTTGCAGCAGCAGACCGATGTGCTTCGGCGCGAAAACCACCTCGCCGGCATGCCGCAATGGCAGGTGGGACTGATGTATGCCTCCATCACCAACCCCGGCGATATAGCACATCCCCAGGCAGGCCGCGATGTCCTCGCCCCTTCGATACGCGCATCTCTGCCCCTGTACCGCCAGCAATATCGTCGTCGCGATAGCGAACTCAATGCCCAATATCAAACGCTTCAATGGCGCGTAGAAGATACCTTTTTGATACTTCAATCACAGTACCAGCAGGCAATTACTCGCTATCGCGAAGCAGCCATCCAACGACAATTTTATCAGGATCAAATCCAACAAATCAAGGCGATCATACGCATTTTACAATCGCAATATTCCGGGGCAGGAAGTGAATTCGATGAGCTGCTGCTTTACCAGATCCAGGCACTCAACTACGAAATCCAAATGCACAAAGCACTTAAAAGCATGGCTGACAACGCCAGTATCGTCCGATATCTCCTTCAACAATAAAAACACTTGTGGTATGAAACGCACAAAAAATCTTCTCGCAGTAATTGGCATCGGCCTCCTCGGTGGTCTTATCGGTTGGTGGATTGGCCAAGCCAAACAGCCTATTGATGCCCATATCCACGGTGATGCGGAGGTAGAGATAGAGGCATCTTCCTCCCAAAGCCAAAGCGAAGTGCAGGAGTGGACATGTTCGATGCATCCGCAGATACGGATGCCCGAGCCCGGCAAGTGTCCCATTTGCGGTATGGATCTCATACCCGTGACGGCCGAAGATGCTGAAGCCACTCGTCATGTGCGGCTGACGAAAAGCGCCGTAGCCTTAGCCAATATAGAAACACAGGTGGTGCAGCGCCGCGATCAGCTCAGTCGGAGTGTTCTGAGCTATGGCAAAATAGAGGCCGATGAGCGCCGTACGTGGAGCCAAACAGCTCACATTCCCGGGCGTATCGAAAAGACCTATGTCACTTATCGAGGACAGTACATCCGTAAAGGTCAAAAAATCGCCGAACTCTATTCGCCCGAACTCATCACCGCACAACAAGAGCTTTTAGAAGCTCATCGCCATCGTCAGGTCAATCCCGGCCTTGTGGAGTCTGCACGTGCCAAACTGCTCAACTGGAAGATACCACCATCTTTTATCGACGAAGTGCTCAAAAGGGGAAAACCCTTTACGACTATTAGCATTTACGCCGATATCAGCGGCTATGTACTGCAAAAAAACATCAATCCCGGCGATCACGTGCACGAGGGTAGTGTACTCTACACCGTCAATGACTTAAACAAGGTCTGGCTCATGCTCGAAATCGAAGAGCGCGACTTGCCGTGGGTAAAGGCCGGGACGAAGGTCGATTTTGTGCTACAAGCCCAACCGGGCAAGCAGTATACGGCAACCATCGATTATGTCTATCCCGTACTCAAAGAGGGCAATACCCGTGGACTGGCGCGTGCCACCGTGGCCAATCACCAACGCGCATTCAAACCCGGCATGTTCGTACAGGCTAAAATACGCCGTCAAATACCTCTCAACCCACCGCGCCCCGTCATACCTAAAACTGCAGTACTCTGGACAGGGGAACAAAGCGTCGTCTGGGTAAAAGTCTCGGATACGATGCCCCTGTTTGAGTATCGAGAGGTACTCTTAGGCTTAGAAGGTGATGATGGATACGTAATCGAACGCGGGGTCGACGAAGGAGATGAAATAGTAGTCAACGGCAGTTTTGTCATCGATGCTGAGGCTCAGCTCTCGGGGCTCAATAGTATGATGAACGCTTTGACTTCCGAAGACCTCAACGCCGTCGATACAACTGCGCCAGAAGCAATGCATCAACAGATGAAATGCGGTGCAGGCAAATGTGGAGGTGGTAAGTGTGGAGGTGGTAAGTGTGGAGGTGGCAAGTGCGGAGGTGGTAAATGTGGTGGTGGCAAGTGTGGTGCAGGTAAATGTGGTAGTGGTAAGTGTGGGAGCGGCAAATGTGGAAATGGCAAATGCGGAGGCGGCCGATGAGCATTTCGGCCCGCTCGCAATGGTACGCTATCGGATGAGTGTCACATCACCGCGAAGGACCTGCTTTTCTCCATTGAGGAAAGTCACCTGAAAGACGTAGACGTACACACCAGGAGCTGCATAGCGTCCCGTATTGCCGTATTTGCCGTCCCAGCCATCTCTGTCGGGATCGAAATCGTCTTTGGAATACACGAGCTCGCCCCAACGCGAATAGATCCGCATGTAATCCACTCGTTGCACACCTACACCGGGATAAATAGTAAAGCGCGTGTTGATGCTTCCAGTGGGATTGAAGGCATTGGGGATGTATACTTGACCGCGATTGATAATGCGCACAACCACCGTGCGCTCAACTTCGCAGCCGTTTTGGTCGACAAGGCGTACCAGTAGCTGGGTGTTTTGAAATCTGCGCACATCGATACATTGGCCTTGAGCAATCTCTTCCCCCCCTTCGAGCCAAATGATGCGATCACCTGGTTCGATAGGACTGATCACGCATACCGTCGTCGAATCTCCGAGGACGAGCTCGATCTCCTCCTTGTCCACTTCCAGAAGTAGCTTTCGCGGGAAAGGTATCGATATCGAAGTGTCGCGGCTACAACCCTTTTGATCAAATACGTTTACGACATAGTCGCCTGGGAAGAGTTCGACGAGCTCGCCGATGTTGTAGTTTGCACCGTTGTTGATAGCAAATTTGTATTCGGGGCCATTACCTCCGCTGGCGGAGGTTACGCTGACGATAGCCTTATCGCCATCGCAGAGCGGGGCGGTGATGGGAGTGAGGGTGAACTCAATGGGGGGTGGAGCCGATATGCGTACCCGCAAGGAGTCTTCACAGCCTTTTGGATCAATGGCTCGTATGAAATAGTCCCCTTCAGGGAGATTGAGCGCAAAGGAGTCACTACTGATGGGTGGAGACCATATGAATTGCCTTTTGCCGGGATTGCCTCCTTGGGTGCGCAGTATAATGCGGCCATCGCTATAACCGGCGCAGCGCACATTGGCGGAAGTCGCACTGTCGAGAAGCAATCGAAAGGGTTGGGGTTGAGGTACGTAGACACTGTCCCTATACAGACAACCATTGTCGTCGCCGGCAAAAAACGAATAATAACCTTCAGCGACACTGTCTAATACAAAACCGCCCTTTTTCTGACCGATCCAGATGACTCGATAGGGCGGGGTGCCTCCTTCTAAAGCGAGCTCTATCCTACCGTTGGAATCACCGTAGCAAGCGGGCGGTGTGATAACTGTCGATGAGGCAATGCGCATTGGGGGAGGGGCCCCAATGGTGAAATACAGCGTATCCGAGCATCCCGCGTTACTCACTACGACCCACTGCTGGCCCGCACACAGGGCCGTGGCCGTGCTGGCAAATGTCCCGATACTGGTCTCACCACTCGACCAGAGAAAGGTATATCCCGCGGCTGGATCTTTTCCTCCCGAGGCAGATACTTGTGCCTTGCCGTCACAAGTCTTGCTCTCTGCACAGCTCACATCTGCCGTGTTCATGAGGGTGATATTGATAGAAGGAGGGGTATCAATCGTAAAAGTCTTTGTAATCGGAGGACATCCGCCGCCATCGTGTACTGTCACGCTATACGTGCCCGGCCCCAGAGAATGTACGACCTGAGAAGTGTCGCCCGTAGACCATTCGAAGCGATAGGGCGGTGTGCCACCATCGACACCAACAGTGATGAGGCCATCCTTCGTGTAGGGGCAGGTCGGATCTTCAATGCGCGTGTTGGTGAAGAAGAGCGAGCTCGCAGGTTGGTCGATATAGACCGAGTCGGTATCTGAGCATCCGTTTTCGTCAGTGATAGTGACGCTATACCATCCCGCGCGTACGTTGCTGAGACGTTGGGTATTAGCCCCATTGCTCCAAACAAACTGTCGTACGGGGGTAGAGCCTTCATCGTACAATACTTCTGCACTGCCGTCGGCCTTGTCGGTACAGGTGGCGTTTTGCACATCAAAACCCGTGATGACAGGCCCTGTCGGTCCCGTGACTTCATATTGTGCTGTCGCCATACAGCCCTTGGCATCGGTGACCGTGACGGCATACGTCCCGGGCTCGAGCTTATCGATACGAGGAGTTGTTGCACCTGTGTTCCACTCGATCGTGTAGGGCCGCCCGTTGCCCCCATGGGGGGCGATCTCGATATATCCATCGTAGCCCGGATTGCAAGTGGTCTTGAGGTTGGTATCCACCACGGTGATGCTTACGGGCGAAATGAGCGGAATGATCACAGTGATTTGTGTAGAGCAGACTGCACCGTAGACGCGTATGCGGTATTTTCCAGTAGCCAAACTGTCGATAGTGATCGCGGAAGTGTCGATCTGGTCTACTGTCTGGATGAGTGAGTCGGATCCGTCGTAAAGCTCGTACCGGTATTTTTCGCCTGCAGTAGACGATTGGAGGAAGATCACAGCCCTACCGTTGGAATCGCCGTAGCAAGTAGGGGCATCGATGATCGTAGAGTCGATGAGCAAGACATTTTGGCTCGGCACGTCGAAATACACCGTGTCACTACACCCTCTACTATCGCTCACGACGACCCATTGGTTGCGTCCCGATATCAGGGCATTGCGTGCGGTGTCGCAGGGCGTCCCGTTGCAATTGGGATCACCACCTTTACTCCACTGGTAAATATATCCGCCATTGGAGTAGGGTTCACCTCCGTGTGCAGTGGCTATGACCAGTCCGTCATTGGAGTTCGAGCACGATGATGCTGCCTTAACATTTGCTTCGGCTCGCAAGACGTACTTTTCGAAATCAAAATCTAAACTCGCTTCACAACCCAGCGAATCGCGGACGACAACGGTGTATTTGCC
>JALWKB010000058.1 GCA_026996805.1 Saprospiraceae bacterium
GTGATGGTCTTCATCCACGGTGGGGGAAATGTACAGGGAAGCACCGCCCAAATGGCCAATGACGCGCATATCTACGACGGCACCGGGCTGGCACATCGCGGCAAGGTGGTCGTCGTCACCATACAGTATCGGCTCGGTACTCTGGGATATCTCGTCCACCCAGCCCTCGAATTACTGCACCCCCGCGGGCGATCTGGTAATTACGGCTTAATGGATCAAATACTGGCCTTGCAATGGGTGTATCGCAATATTGCGGCCTTTGGCGGCGACACTTCGCGTATCACCATCTTTGGGGAGTCAGCAGGCTCTGTCAATGTGGCGTGCCTGCTGATGTCACCACTGACGCGGGGCCTCTTCCACGGCGCTATCATGCAGAGCGGCACACCGGTGGTACGCCACTACGACTCCCTGCGCATCAAGGGAGTACAGGCTGCTCAAAAGTGGGGTTGCCAAGCCGGCGATCTCAAAAGTCAGCTCGCTTGCCTTCAGAACCTGCCCATCGACAGCTTGCTCAACGTGCAGGAAAAGCCCTTCAGAAACGGAATCGCACGGCCACCGCTTTTTGGCCCTGTAGTAGATGATTGGGTGTTGGTCGAGCCTTTTAACTGCAGTACTCCGCTTCCGAAATCCTTCCAGACTGTCCCGCTCATCATCGGCTCCAATACGGAAGAGACGGCCCTGTCTGCACCGCGTATCGTGCTGCCCACCGTCTTAGAGCGCTTCTTCCACTCCATCTTGCCGGAAGAGCGCGCCGATTCTGCCCTATTGCTCTATCCCCATCACTCTCGCTCCGAAGATGCGCGAGAGGCCTACATACAGGCCACGACGGATATGTTTTTTACCATGCCGACACGGCTCTTTGCACGAAAAGCTGCCGAGGCAGGGGCTCCCGTATGGCGATATGTCTTTGATCACCGATTGAGGAGCTTAATGGGGCGTAAAAGCTATGCCTTCCACGGCCTCGAGCTCTTTTTTGTCTTTGGCACCATAGACAGCACGATATACGGCAAACGCTTGATGCGCCCCATCGATGCACACATCCGCGACGCGATGATCCACTATTGGTCGAGATTTGCCGCCCGTGGTGTTCCAGACAAAGGGCCGTTTTCCGAATGGAATTCCTACAATCCCGTCGAGGACAATTACCTGCTCATCGGCCAGCAGATGGCAAATCACAAGCACTTCCGCCCGATAAAGAGCGACTTCTGGGAACGGGAATGCCTGCTCCGTGTCACGCATAGTTCTTCCCCTCTCAGGAAACCCAAAGCCGCCTTGGCACTGCGGTATCTTGCTTCCCGACACGCCCTGCGCCTCACCCTCCCAAAGGAGTGCACGCACTTCGGGCCTTTGACAGTGTTCGTTTTCGACGCCTCGGGTGGAGTGGTGTACAGCCAACGTATACCATCAAGAGCACTGCGAGGTAACCACTCCAAAACCATCGAACTGCCTCTGCCTCCTCTTCCCGCAGGTCAATATTTCCTGTCGACAAACAGTGGGTGTGAAGGAGCAAAGCGCGTCGCCTTTGTCCTCTCAAACTGAAATGGCTCCGCCAGGGCTCACCAGTCACCGAGGCTGGACAGGAAAGACTTGCTCCCACATATCGAGAGAGAGCTTAAACCATAGAAAAACTCGCGCTGTTTCATCATTGAGGAGAACGAAGAGCGATGACTGCGGAGGATTTTCAAAAAATATCGTCACATATCCCCGACAAGCCGGGTGTATATCGCTTCATAGCCCCTGATGGCGAAGTGTTGTACGTGGGAAAGGCGAAGAGTTTGCGCAAGCGGTTGGCATCGTACTTTCGCGACAGCCGTACTACATCTGCAAAAGTGCGCATGTTGCGTCGTCGTGCCGAGCGCATCGATTACACCATTACCGACACCGAACAAGATGCCCTCCTTTTGGAAAACACGATGATCAAGCGCTTCCAGCCGCGCTACAACGTCCAGCTCAAAGACGGCAAAACCTACGTATACATACGCATTACAAAAGAGCGCTTTCCTCGAGTGTTTTTTACGCGGAGAGTGGTGCGCGACGGCTCGACGTATTTCGGCCCATACACTTCCAAACAGAAGGCCGAAATCTTGCTCGATCTCATTCGGACACTCTTTCCCCTGCGCACCTGTACGTATCAGTTGTCCGAAGAAAACATCCGCAAGGGAAAGTACCGTCCCTGTCTGGAATACCACATCCACAATTGCAACGCCCCTTGCATCGGCCTGGAGAGCGAAGAGGCGTACAACGAAAAGATCCAGCAGATAAAAAACATCCTCCGGGGCCGACTCCGCACTGTCAAGGATTACATTAAGGAGAAGATGTGGCGTGCCGCCGAAGAGCTGCGCTTTGAAGAAGCTGAAAAGTGGAAAAACCATTTGGCCGCCTTTGACGACTACCAGAGCAAGTCGACCGTCGTGTCCGTCCAGATGGGGGACATCGACGTATTTGCTGCACAACAGGACAGCGAGCGCGGTTTTATTCAATACTTGATGGTGCGCGACGGGGCCATCATCCACAGCTACGCAGCCGAAATGGAGCTCAACCTCAACGAAGATTTCTCCCAAGCCCTATCCATTGCAGTCCAGCGCATCCGAGAAAAATTTGATAGCCATGCCCCTGAAATCATTTGCTCTCAGCCAATCCATTACCCTACGCCTGAAGTAAAAATCACCATACCTCAGCGCGGAGAAAAGAAAAAACTCCTCGAGCTGGCTCAGAAAAACCTCTACTATTTCATACATCAGGTAAAAAAACAGCGCGCCAGCGCCTCACAGAAGAAGAAATCCGTACAGGCGGTACTCGAAAAGCTGCGCGAAGACCTTCGGCTGGCCGAGCTGCCCGTACACATCGAGTGTTTTGACAACTCCAACATCCAAGGAGCCTATCCCGTCTCGTCGTGCGTAGTATTTAAAGACGGAAGGCCTGCCAAGAGCGAATATCGACACTACCACATCAAGACGGTAGAGGGCATAGATGATTTTGCGATGATGCAGGAGGTCGTTTATCGGCGCTATCGGCGCCTGCTCAAAGAGGGTAAGCCCCTCCCACAGCTCATCGTCATCGACGGTGGGAAAGGGCAGCTCAATGCCGCTTTAGCGAGTATAAAATCGCTGGGGCTGGAGGATAAAGTGCACATCATCGGCATTGCCAAGCGCTTGGAGGAAATCTATCGACCTGGCGATCCCTATCCCCTGCACATCGATAAAAAATCGCCATCGCTCAAGCTCATCCAACAGATACGCAACGAGGCCCATCGCTTTGCAGTCCAATTTCACCGCAAGACACGACAGCGTCGCCTCCTTCAGACACAGCTGTTGGAAATACCAGGAGTAGGGGAAAAGACAGCGCAAAAGCTGCTGGCAGCTTTTGGCTCGGTCGAACAGGTTCGCCGTGCGGAGGCGCGCACCCTCGCCGCTGTGGTGGGCCCAGGATTAGCACTGCGCATCTACCGCTACTTCCGCCAACACGACGAAGAGGAATAGCACCTACTACCTGGCGTGGTAGTGCATGATGTAGTGGAGCACCGTGGAGCCAACAGCTCGGAGCTTATCCTTCGAAATGATGTCCATATTGTCCTTTTGGGTATGCCAATGTGCGCCGAAGCCCTTGGGCGTCAGGGGAGATGTGTAAATGATGTTGATACTGGGAATGCGTGCCAATTGGTTGACGAAGACGTGGTCGTCGAGGATGGGTTGGCCGAGTTCGTCGGGAAAATACTGCCGGTACCCCGCTACACCGGCCATGTGCCATACTTTGTCGTTGATGTGGGGAGCAAACTCCTCGGAGTACCGCTCACGTCGAAAGATGGCCATCGCACTGCCTACCATGTCGAGCAAAATGCCGGCAGTAGCGCGATAGCCCGAAGGCACGCGATTTCTCGACCAATATTGCGAGCCCAGACACCAACTGTTGGGGTCGCCGTTGGGAGCCCCTTGATCTTCGAGATCAAAAAACACAAAATCCACACCTGCATCCACCGAATCTCTGACAAGAGCATCGGCAATGGCAATCAACACAGCCACTCCACTCGCACCATCATCGGCCCCCAAGACAGGCAACTTGCGCTTTGATTCGTCTTCCTCCATGTCCGACATGTATCGGGTATCCCAATGCGCCATCAACAGCAGCCGATTGGGTCGCTCTGGCATGTATCGGGCTATGATATTTTGTCCTTTGAGGGGGACACCGTCGTGACGCGTGGCATCAAAGTGCTGTACGTACACCGTCAAGCCGCGTTTGCGCATCTGTCGGACGATCCACTGAGCCGTCGAGTCGTGGGCCGGTGTGCCTGGCACCCGAGGTCCATACGCCACTTGTTCGGCCACAAGGCGATAAGCTAAAGCACCGTCAAAATTCGGCACCTCCACTCTTCTCTCCTCCAAGCGAATCACCTTTGCCTTCTTTTCTTCCTTACAACCGATCGCTAAAATCGCCACCGACAGTATTACAAGACTAAGGCGCATCCCGTACATCGATTTCTTTTCGCCAAAAGTATGACAATTTTTTGGAGGCAATCGTCGGTGCACAACCTCGTCTTGCGCCAACAAACAAAGGTTGCAATCTACAAATAGTTATGTCGTTTCCCAGATGTATGAACTGCCTTGCGTTTAGACGTTAGAGTGAGAAATGACTCTATGCCTATGAAGTTGAATGGTCGCAAAATCGCATTGGGCGCCCTTGCGGTGTTTTTGCTCATCCAGCTGATACCCGTACGACGGGACAATCCCACCGCTGTGCCGGCGCAAGATTTCATACAGGTCGAACAACCCTCTGAGGAAGTTGCACAACAAATACGGCGCTCGTGCTACGACTGCCACAGCCATCACACCCAATGGCCCTGGTACTCCTATGTAGCGCCTGTCTCCTGGTTGGTGGCAAATCACGTACACGAAGGGCGTGAAAAAGTCAACTTTTCGACTTGGGGTGCCCTCAGTCCCCGCAAAAAGGAGCACGCCATCGAGGAAATCATCGAGTACCTCGACAATGAAAAAATGCCCCTGTACTCGTATACCCTCATCCACCGCGATGCCCGCCTCGACGACCAAAAGCGCTCTGCGCTCATAGCGTACTTCAAAAGCCTTTACAGCGAGGAGGATTAAGGTGAAAAAGCTCTACTTTATCGCATGGGTCATAGCGGGGAGCGAAGGGCAAGCCATTACGGCCATCAAAGAGGCAGTTTGTGCTACGACGGGATGCTGCCATGCCCTGAAGTCTCCGCCTCATGTCACAGTGATTCCCCCGTTTTGGATGGAACCTCACAGGATATCGAAACTTCGCCGTATCGTAGAAGAGTGGGCAGCATCTTATCCACCTTTTGTCTGGTCACTGGACGGCTTCAGCCATTTCGACGACAGAGTAGTCTTTATTGCTCCCTTCGCCGACGCACCGCTGGAAGAGATGTACCGGGCCTTAGTACAGCGCTTGCAGGGCAACCCCCTGCGCCTCAAATTGCGCACGCGAAAGCACTTTCACCCCCACGTGAGTGTGGCCGTCCGCATCCCAAATACCGACACCTACCACCAGTGTTGGCAGCTGGTCAACCGCATGCACTTCTCCTGCCAATGCCCACAGGCAGAGGTAGCCATCCTGCAGTTTAACGGAAAAAAATGGGACATCATCGCCACAGCCCCTCATCATGACGGATAAAAGTATGACATTTCGTCATACTTTTCGATTTGGTGAGATTCTTGTAAGTGATTTTAACGGGATACTCATGTAAAAACAATGCGTCCATTCTATGGTGCAGTTTAAAGACTACTATCAGATACTGGGAGTGTCGAAAGACGCCACACAAGAGGAAATAAAAAAAGCATATCGCAAGCTGGCGAAGAAATACCATCCCGATAAAAACAAGGGCAACAAAGAAGCCGAGGAGAAATTCAAGGAAATCTCGGAAGCCTACGCGGTATTAAGCGATCCAGAGAAGCGCAAAAAATACGACCAGCTCGGTGCAGACTGGGAGAAATACGAGCAGTTTGGCGGTCAAGGAGGCTTTGACTGGTCACAATTTACAGGTG
>JALWKB010000059.1 GCA_026996805.1 Saprospiraceae bacterium
TTGTACATAGCCAGGTCGAAGATCGCAGGTCCATCGGGATCGTGGTCGTCTTCGTCCTCATCGTTGTTTTGGCGATAGTGGCCACTGATGACGTTGTCGAAGGCGTCGCCCGGCTTGACGGCGCGCTCGTGTGGAGCATCTGTGCCGGGATAGCTATCGGCATCGTCGACCACATTGCCGAGCGTATCTTCAAAAGACGTGACCTCCGCATAGTCAATCCAATCCATCGTACCGCCGTTGGTCATCTGCAAGACCAGATCGATGGTCACCATAAAGCTATCGCCTGGAGCAAGCGGCCCGGGATGGATGTACATTGGTGTAGGAGCTCCGCCCACCCAAGAAGGATTCATCGCCGGGTCGAACTGATAGCCTGCGGGTACGAAGTTGGTGATCTTGATGTTAGCGGCGGGTTTGTTGCCCTGATTGTAGACGGTCATCTTAAACGTATGTGTCTGGCCGTAGCTGTACGGCTGCGGAGTGGTCAATACGTTTTTCAGGGCTAAGTCAAAGATCATCGCGCGGGCGGGGTCGTGGTCATCTTCGTCTTGACCGAAGTACTTATTGCCCGCGATATTGTCGTCTTCACCGGGTACGTCGACTCCGCCACCGGTGTCGTTGTTGGGATCGGTATCCATCATGCTGTCGATATCCCCTTCGTTGGGATCGATGAGATCGCCGTTTTCCTTGCGCGCTTCGTAGATCTCAGCGTAATTGGTCCAATCGTCTGGATTTGCGCTCGGCAGTATTTTGAGATCGATGGTGACCTTAGCGCTATCGCCCGGTGGGATGACACCCGCCAAAGTGGTGAATGCCTGCTGCGTCAAATTGGTGTATATCCAAGTAGGTATGTTGCTCGCCTGGAATTCATAGCCGTCGGGTACGTAGTCGACCACTTTGACATCGCGCACGGGTCGGTTGCCCTGATTATAAACGGTGATTTCGAAGGTGACCACGTCGCCGTAGTAGTGCGGCATAGGGGTGATGATGCGCTTGCGCAGCGCCAGGTCATAGATTTCCACGCCAGCGGGATCGTGGTCGTCCTCTTCACCGCCCTTGTCGTTGCTGGTGATGTCGTCGTCGGCGGGATCGCCGGGCTTAACGGCGCGCTCATCGGGACCATCCGAGCCCGGATTGCTATCCGCATCGTCTCCGGAGCGATCGGTGCCGTTTTCATCTTCCATCGCTGTAATTTCAGCATAGTTATCCCAGTCCATTGCGCCCCCATTGCCGGGTTGGAGTACTGTGGACAGGGTAACGGTGGCATAACTACCAGGATTGATGATAGAAGTAATGGTATAAGTGGGGTTGGAAGGATCGGTGAAGTCCCATCCCGGATTGGAAGCGGGATCGGCAAAATAGCCCGGCGGCAGATAATCGGTCACTACGATATTGGTCAAGGGGACATTGCCCTGATTGTACACTCGAATGTGGAAATATACATTATCTCCATAATTAAGGGGCGTCGAATATTCTGGTTCTTTCAGTAGTGCCAAATCGACAACTTCGACGCGTGCCGGGTCGTGGTCGTCTTCATCGACGATGCCGTCGTTATTGGTGTCGAGGCCATCGTCGAGTATGTGGTTATCCTGGGGTGAGTCGGGATTGCCGCCGATGTCGTTGTTGGGATCCATATCGGGCGTGCTGTCCCAATCCTCATTGGTCGTATTGACGCCATCGGCATCTTCCGACGATTTGATCTCCGCATAGTTGACCCACGAGTTGGCGGGATCATTGGATGGGTCGAGCGTCAAAAAGATGCTCACCGAAGCAGATCCTCCCGCCGGGATATCAGTAGTGATCGTAGTCGTAGGCATATTGGTTGCGAAGGGCGACCAACCCGGATTTTGGGCTGGATCATAGGTTAGGCCCTGTGGAACGTAATCGACGATTTGCACATTTCGCGCCACGACGCCGTCCTGGCTCTGGTTGTACACCGTGATGCGAAACTCGATGACGTCGCCGTAGGAGTACGGCCCGGGTGTGACGATTTCCTTGATGAGGGCGAGGTCGAAGATCTTGACTTCTTCGACGTCGTTGTCGTCTTCGTCGTCGCCGGGATTGTTTTTGGCATCGCCGTCGATGCGGTTGTCATCAGGGCTGCCGGGCACGACGTTATTGTCGTTGTTGGGATCCATATCGGGTGTGCTGTCGGCATCATCGCGCACATTGCCGTCGACATCTTTGACTTCGGAGATTTCCGCCTCATTGATAAAATCGCCCGGTCCTGCTCCCGCTACAGCTTGCAATACGATCTGAATTGTCGTGTCTTGCCCCGGCGTAAAGTACAGACCCGTCAGGGTGTACTGCACCTTGTTGCCCCCGACACTCACCCAGCCGGGATTGGAAGCGGGCACGAAGGCAAATCCCGGCGGCACGTAATCGGTGATGGTAATTTCACTGACGGTATCACAACCTTGATTGAAGATCGTGATATCAAAGGTGACGTCTTCGCCTATGCTGACGTATTTTTCGGTGGTCGTCAGTCGCAGTGCCAGATCGACATCGCACTGTACGAAACCGAAGTCGAAGGTATGGTTGTTTTGTCCTTCCAGGCCGGTAGTGATCATAATCTGGGCGAGACCGCCAGCCACCAACGAGGCATCGTTGTCGGAGCGATCGGCGGCACCGGCTCCACTCTCATCGGTCAGGGTGAGATAGGTGTACTCCAGAGGTGTTCCCGGTACACCCTTTTCACCGGCAAATTGCGCTGGCGATATTCGTATGAAATACTTGGTATTGGTAGACGGTCCATTGGGCGGCACGTTGGTGTGATTGAAATAGTACCCGCCATTGGCATCGGTGGTGGCCGTAGCGATGACGACACCATTGGAATCGAGTAATTCGACGTCGACACCCGCTATACCGGGCTCGTCGCCATCCTGGATGCCATCGCCATCTTTATCCAACCACACGAGGTTGCCGATTTCGATGGGCGGTACGATTTCAAAGATCTCTACATCGCCGAGACTGTTGTACTTGCCAAATCGGCCCAAGTTTGAGTCACTCGAATATATTATTTCATACCCCTCTTCGGGATTGTTGTTGGCATCGGGCGTCTGCACACGCGCCCCTGTGGTGTTGTCGTAAAGGGTCACCCCTGAAGACCATATGCCGATAGGGTCCATATAGGTGGACAGCACCCCATCAAAATCGGCGGTGAAGTGGACGGCAAGAGCTCCCATGGAACTCTCAGTATGGATTTCATTGTCATTGTAATATTCAGGGGTCAGTTGATAGCTGTATTCACAGTTGGTGACGAGTTTGTTGCGCTCGGCCTGGATGATGTCGCCGACCATGGCTCCGTTTTCCGGGCAACAGTTGCCGCAGATATCGGCATTTTGATGCCCCATCTGGGAGCCGTGTCGGTCGGTAATGCCGAGGATAAAATTGCCGTTGGCGTCGATCTCAATATCGGTGATGATGGGAGAGCCGTTGACTTCAAAACCGTCCCTCCACCAATAGTTGCGCCAGGGCAGCCATGGCTTGTCCCCATTGCGGTAATCAAAGGTAAAGGGTGGAATGACGGGCCCCGCACTCCATGCCTTTGTCGCAATGTCAAAGGAATACACGTTGGCCGTCATGTCGGCCGCCGTTCCTCCCGTGGCTGAACCGTCTTGATTTTGTGCCGAACACACGATGCCGACATAGACCTTGCCGCGCTTGATTTTCAGTGCCCACGGCCGGTACTCCCCAGCAGCCGTGCCGATACAGGGATCCGGTATGGTATAGGCCTGGATACGCTGAGCGGCATTGGCAGCTGTGGGGGCTTCGGGATTGTACGGATCGACGAGATCGATTTCATACAACTTGCGATCGTAGAGGTTGACAACATAGAGATAACGCCCATCTTCGGAAATGTCCATATCGCCAAAGGAGACCTTACCCATCTGATCCCATGCAGCGGGATCCGCGCTGGGCTGGGTCTTGTCCGTAGGTAGCCCCCGGTCGGCATTGGTACCCACTACAGGACTGAAATTGACGGCTCCCCCGCTGCCACAAGTACCCGGAATAATGGCATCCGTATAGGGACTCGTCTCGTCATTGGTGGGAAAACCCAAGTCGTCTAAGTCGATAAAGGCCAGTGAGGCATTGGGATTATAGGGCGGATCGACATCCATCCAGTAAATACCTCCGGAGCCGAGTGGTCCCATGCCCGCATGCCGACGTAAGGTAGCCGCCACCCACAGCTTCTTGGCCTGCCGCGAATAGGCCATGCCCCATACACTACCCACCTGCTTGAGTACGGCCATAGTCTGCCACGGATTACCACTGGTCGCCCCCCTGCCGGAATTGGAGGCATAGCCCGACCACTTGTATCGAAAACGCACAATGGCCGCATCATAGGCCGAATTGCTCCCCACCCCCAAGGGATCGCCGTTGCCAAAGATGGCCACATAAGAATAGGGATTGTCCTCCGTGGAGAAATCATACGGATACTGAATGGCATAATTGTGCACCTCTCCAGCGGCTTGTGCAAATTGCACCGCCGTCCCATATGTATTGCCAAATGTGGCAGAAAAGTCCTGGGTCGGATCGAGGTTACACACCGAAGTAATGGTAAATTCGATCCGCACGGGATAGCTGGGCGGATTGAGCGTGTAATTCCCGTTTTGATCAGTCACCGTCATGTCGACGAGCTGGTCTTTGGTCGGCAGTGCCGCATTGGCGTAAGCCTTGACCTCAATATTGGCCACGCCGGGCTCACCGGCATCCTGCACGCCATTGCCGTTGTAATCCCGAAAGGCCACGCCCGTGATCTGAGCCTGCATAGACACCCATGCGCTCACGACGAGCAGCACACCCAAGAGGTACCTACTGTATACCGCCATACCACACACACTTTTGCGTACGGCAGCCTGCATCACCCTAAACAGTACTCTTCGCTTCATCACAACTGATTTTTTACATTAGATTTTTTTGTAATTCATATCATGCTTGAAATCAATTGCAAATATGTTAAGAAAATTTATCATGCATGGGTTTGTAGCACAATTTTATGCCTCAATGGACAATTTTTTTTGTAAAATCTCTCTCCTTATTCTCATATTGATGACAAACGGCATACTCGACACCGTCAAAGGAGCATTTTTTCACCATTTTTTGAACATTTGGGGTGCACTCTGGGTAGGTGACGGGGGATTTCCATTCCTACACCTTACCTCACTTAAATGCCACTATCACATATTCTAATTTTACCCAAGTCTGACAAATTCTCAGATTTGTTTTTTATTTATTGTCACAGGGCTTTAGAGTCCACATGAATACACGCGACCTCCATTGGCACCTTTTCGGTACACCCACAGCTATGCGCTTACCATATGAGTTGATTTTCAGGGGAATATTTCAACGGATAGAGGGCAGGTAGATGTCTTTTTCCCTTAATCACATGCCAAGCAGCATGTTCCGTAATCCCCCCTATGCAAAAATTCAAAAAGCATTCCTCTTTATAAAATCGTGCTATTAACTCAACATTTAATCTATCTTCAGCAGTAAGACCTTTGCTAAAGAAGTGGTCTGTCCGTACTTTACATACAAAATATACACCCCGTCGGGCAGGTGTCGTACCGAGCGTCGGCTCAGCTGTACGCCCCCATCTTCCACTTCCTCTTCCCACCATTCTACCAGCTCACCCGTACTGCTGTACAGCTCAAACCTCCATCGATCCTCTCCTCCACTCTCGTACTCCACACGAAGCTCCTCATCCACAGGATTCGGAACCACTCGTACCACTTCCGTTCCTCCCTCGCCGCGCACGTAAATCGACACACGCTCACTCAACACCTCTCGAACGCCTACCTCCTCCACTCGCAAACGATACTCGTACAAGCCGCCCTTCAACACATCCCTATCCGCATATCGGTACACCCGCTCTCCTCCACTACCAGATTCCTCTCGCTCATGTATCACCTCGTATTTACCTCCATCCACGCGGCGCTC